>CAXBEA010000014.1:0-53125 GCA_963974645.1 uncultured Neptunomonas sp.
TGCTCCTTTGCATGATGGTGCTGTGCGTTACTACAAAGAACGTGGCTGGATGTAAACGCCTCGCGACGATGCATAACCGATGCGGCGGTGATCTTAAACCAGAGCGCCTCCGCAAGATTTGTCGCTACGTCGCATCGACCTTGACGGTATGCCGGGCGTTTTCTTAAACGCCTGCTGTATTGAACCGGAGTGCTTTATGACTGACACCAAGTCAAAAGAAGAAACAAAACTCAGCGATTCAGAGCTTCAGGATCTGGTGGCGTCTACGGACAACGGCGCCCGTGACCCCCAGGGTATTCAACGAACACTTCTGCTTGGCACTGCCCTGTGCTGGTCGCTTTTCCAGCTCTGGATCGCATCCCCGTTACCCTTTTATGACTGGCCTATCATCGGCAGTTTTGCAGTTTTCAACGATACCGAAGCGCGTTCTATCCACCTCGCGTTCTCGGTATTTCTTGCCTTTATGGCATACCCGGCCTTTGGTGGCTCACCCAGAGAGCGGGTTCCGGTTACGGATATGACGATGGCGGTGCTGGGTGCCTTCACCGCGGGCTATCTATTCATTTTCTATGTCCAGCTTTCCGACCGTCCCGGCGCGCCTATCACCCAGGATCTGGTCGTCGGTGTGATTGGCTGTCTGCTGTTGCTCGAAGCAACCCGCCGTGCGCTAGGGCCACCCTTGGTGGTTGTGGCTTCGGTCTTTCTGGTCTATACCTTTGCCGGTCCCTACATGCCCGAGATTATTGCTCATAAAGGGGCAAATCTGAAACAGGTGGTAAACCATCAATGGATTACCACTGAGGGTGTGTTCGGTATTGCGCTGGGTGTATCGACCAGTTTCGTCTTTCTGTTTGTGCTTTTCGGTGCGTTGCTCGATAAGGCAGGAGCGGGTAACTACTTTATTAAGGTCGCGTTCTCGCTGCTCGGCCATCTGCGTGGTGGTCCTGCCAAGGCGGCTGTTGTGGCCTCAGCGATGACCGGATTGATCTCTGGATCATCGATTGCCAACGTCGTCACCACCGGTACCTTTACCATTCCAATGATGCGCCGGGTGGGTTTCAGCGCGGAGAAAGCGGGTGCGGTCGAGGTCGCCTCGTCGGTGAACGGACAGATTATGCCGCCGGTGATGGGGGCTGCGGCATTCCTGATGGTCGAATATGTCGGCATCTCCTATGTCGAGGTGATCAAGCATGCCTTCCTGCCAGCACTGATCTCGTATATCGCACTGGTCTATATCGTCCATCTAGAAGCGTTAAAAATGAACATGTACGGTCTGCCGCGTCGCAGTGCGGCTAAGCCCTGGTTGCAACGTCTGGCCGGTATTTTGATCGGTTTCCTGGCGACTGCCGCGCTGTCAATGATCGTCTATTACGGTATCGGCTGGATCAAGCCGGTGTTTGGCGATTACGCCAGTCCGTTTATCGCGGTTCTTTTGACAGCTGTTTATGTGCTGTTGGTGCGTTTCTCCTCTCAATACCCTGATCTGGAGCTCGATGACCCTAACTCTGCAGCCGTAGAACTACCCGAGGTCGGCCCTACGGTGAAGTCTGGCCTGCACTTTGTCCTGCCGGTTGTGGTTTTGGTCTGGTGTCTGATGGTTGAACGTCTCTCCCCGGGACTGTCGGCGTTCTGGGCATCGGTGTTGATGATGTTCATTCTGATTACGCAAAAGGCTCTCTTTGCGTTTTTCCGCAAGCAGGGGAGTTTGGCTAGTGAGCTCCGGCATGGTTTTAACCAGCTGATCGATGGTTTGATCGTTGGTGCTCGCAATATGATCGGTATCGGTATCGCCACGGCGACCGCCGGTATTATCGTCGGTGTGGTCTCTCAGACCGGCGTCGGTTCGGTGCTGGCCGATCTGGTTGAAGTGCTGTCGATGGGTAACCTGTTGTTGATGCTGATTTTGACTGCGGTGTTGAGTCTGATTCTGGGCATGGGTTTGCCAACCACCGCCAACTATATCGTAGTGTCATCATTGTTGGCACCGGTGATCGTGACCCTGGGACAGGAATCCGGATTGATCGTGCCCTTGATCGCAGTGCACCTGTTTGTGTTCTACTTCGGCATTATGGCGGATGTGACCCCGCCGGTGGGGCTGGCCTCTTTTGCGGCGGCGGCGGTATCCGGCGGTGACCCGATCCGGACCGGTTTCGTGGCGTTCTTCTACAGTATGCGGACCGCGATCCTGCCTTTCCTGTTTATCTTCAACACCGACCTGCTGCTGATTGGGGTGGACTGGATTCACGGTATCATGATTTTTGTGATAGCAACCTCAGCGATCTTGCTGTTTACCGCAGCGACTCAGGGATACTTCTTGGTAAAGAATAGGTTCTATGAAACCGCCCTGTTGATTCTGATCGCCTTTTCGCTGTTCCGGCCCGGTTATTGGATGGATATGATTGCGCCGCCGTATCAGGTGGTGGCTGCCAGCCAGTTGACTAGCGGTAGCCTGGATATTCCGGTTGGGGCTAAGTTGCGTTTTCATATCGATGGCGAAGATGCTGTAGGCAATCAGCGTAGCTTTGTCTCTTTGCTGGCTCTGGGTGAGGGTGCTAACACCCAGGAACGACTGATCGATGCCGGTGTTGAGTTGCTCGATAATAGCGGTAAAGTGATCGTGGATAATGTCGGTTATGGCAGCCGCGCCGAATCTGTCGGTCTGGCGTTTGATCAGGTGATAACTTCGGTTGAAGTGCCTCAGGATCAGCCCTACAAAGAACTGATCTTTATTCCGGCGCTGTTGTTGTTGGTACCTATAGTGGTGATGCAGCGCCGTCGCCGTGATCCAGATGCCGAAGCGAAAGCTAGAGCCGCAGCCTCGGCGGCCTAAGTCGATTCAGGCCAGCTCTGCAGTAGCCTGAAACAAAGGGCCGGAATTCCCGGCCAAGGACAATCTATGTTTAAACAAATTTTGGTGCCAGTGGATCTTGAAGAGCCAGAGTTTTCTAAGGTTGCATTGGATTTGGCGCTGCGTGAAATTGATCGTGAGGGTGGGACCATCCATCTGATGACGGTGATTCCAGGCTTTACCTCGCCACTGGTTGCTTCCTACTTTAAGAAGTCAGCGGTAAAAAAGGCCCATGCGGCTGTAGATCAACATCTGCTTGACTACGCCGAGCAAAAGTTACCCGCTGATGTGAAACACGCGCTTAGTGTTCACCAGGGAAACCCAGCCGAACGGATCATTAAACAGGCTAAAAAGATCAATGCGGATCTGATCATCATGACGGCGCATCACCGCAATGTGGTCGATCACGCCCTGCTTGGCTCTAACTCGGCACGCGTCGTCGAGCGTGCTGGATGCTCGGTGTTGGTACTGAGGTCCTAGCAGCCCCTAGCCCCCTCTAAGCCCCCTAGCCTTAACGCATACGTGGCTGCCGGGATAGCCGCTGTTAGGGCTTGCTATCCCTTTCGTAAAATAAAAATAACAGGCATAGATATGATCGGAGAACCGGTGATGAAGTTCGATCCACGCAGCAACAATAAAACTAAAATACTGGCTCGGCTTGCGGAGCTGTTTAGCGAAAAACTTGATTCTAGCGTTGCCGAAGAGGTCAGCCGGTTTTCACGGCTCTATTACCATGTCACGCCTGTTGATGAGCTCGAAGAGCGGCGTATCGATAATATTTACGGTGCTACGCTATCCTGCTGGCACTTTATCCAGCAGCTGGATCCGGGCACCGCTAAGTTGCGGGTATTCAATCCGGATGTCGAGCAGCACGGCTGGCACTCTAATCATACGGTTATCGAGGTGCTTAATAGCGATATGCCGTTTCTGGTTGATTCGGTTCGGATGGAGCTTAACCGCCAGGGACTCTCTATCCACGCTATCCATAACGCCATCGTTAATGTTAAGCGCGATCCTGAGGGTAAATTACTGCAGGTGATTGACCGAGATCAGGCGACGCCTGAGTGTCGGCGTGAGTCGGCGATCTACTTGGAGGTCGATCGACGCAGTGATCAAAATGCCTTACAGAAGATCAGTGCTGATCTGCAAGACGCCCTGAACGATGTCCGCGCGGCAGTTAAAGATTATTCGCAGATTCTGGAGCGGGTGAAAGAGACCGTCCTCAGTTTGAAGAAAACGCCCAAGGCGATCAACAAAGCCGAGGTTGCTGAGGCGCAGGCGTTCCTAGAGTGGCTGTTGGAGGATCATTTTACCTTTCTGGCTGCTGACGAGGTTGAGTTAACCAAAGAGGGCAATGGCGTTGCAATTCGTCGTGTTGAGGGTAGCGAGCTGGGTACGGCGCGGTTGCATCGGCCCCGGCGGCCGAAAAAATTACTTGAGCATCTGCGCGACAACGAGCGCAGTTTTATCGAGACCCCGCAGCCATTGATGTTCGGTAAGGATGCGCACCGTTCGCGGATTCATCGTCCGGTCTACCGTGACCTGGTGGTGGTGAAACGCTTTGATGCCAAGGGCAAGGTGATCGGTGAACAGCGATTCTATGGCCTCTATACCTCGCCGGTCTATGATATGCCCCCTGCCAATATTCCCATTGTTCGGCTCAAGGTAGCTGAGCTGACTGCGCGGACCTACTTCGAGCCGGGTGGGCACAGCAGTAAAGAGCTGCAACAGGTGATTAAAGATCTGCCGCGCGAAGAGCTGTTCCTAGCGACGCCGGATGGCTTGTTTGATACCGCATTGGGGATCTTTAATCTGCAGGAGCGGCGCAAGGTGCGTCTGTTTATTCGTCCCGATCCCTGCGGAAAGTTTTTTTCCTGCCTCTACTATGCGCCCCGTGATATCTACAGCACCGATCTGCGTCACCGGGTGCAGCAGGTATTAGAAAACCACTTCGGCGCACTCGATACCGAGTTTACGACCCATTTTTCCGAATCGGTACTGGCGCGAACGCACTTCATTATGCGCGTCGATCCGGACGCATCCCCTGAATGGGACGTGCAGTCGTTGCAGGCGCTGGTGATTGATACCTCGCGCGCTTGGGATGAGGAGCTTCACAGTGCGCTGATCGAGAGTTGCGGTGAGGAGCAGGGTAATCGCTATACCAGTCTCTACCGTGGGGCATTTCCGAGTGCCTATCGAGAACATTTTACCCCCAGTAGCGCGGTCTATGATGTGCAGCGGCTGGCCGAGATAGATTCCGGAAAGCCTCTGGCGATGAGTTTTTACCGGGTATTGGAAGAAACCAGCGAACTGCTGCGCTTTAAGCTGTTACATGAAGGCACGCCGTTAATTCTTTCAGACATCATTCCAATTCTTGAAAACCTGGGGATGCGCGTTGTCGGCGAACATCCGTATGAGGTCCGCCGTAGTGACGGACGGATCTTCTGGCTACACGATTTTCAGCTCAGCTATAACAGTTCCGTACCCGTAGAGTTGCTGGAGGTAAAACAGCTATTCCAGGAGGCATTCTTGGCGATCTGGGATGGCCGGGCCGAGAATGATGAGTTCAACCGGCTGGTGATTGGCGGCAACCTTAGCTGGCGTGAAGTCACCCTGCTGCGCGCCTATACCCGTTATAACCGTCAGCTGCGGTTCGATTCCAGCCAGCCCTATATTGCCGATGCGCTGGCGCGCCACATGCAAGTGACTAAATTGCTGGTGGCGCTGTTCCGGGCCCGACTGGATCCGGCACGGCAAGCCAGCGAAAAGCGCGATGCGGTGACTAAACGCTTAGAAAACAGTGTTCTTGATGCCTTGGATCAGGTCGATAATCTCAACGATGATCGGATTATGCGGCGGCTGCTAGCATTGATCAAAGCCACCCTGAGAACCAACTACTTTCAAATGGATGCGCAGGGGCTGCCGAAGACGTATGTGAGCTTTAAACTGAGCCCGCGGCAGATCGGCAATATTCCGCGTCCGATTCCGATGTTTGAGACCTACGTATACTGTCCACGGGTCGAGGGTGTGCACCTGCGCGGTGGCAAGGTCGCCCGCGGTGGTTTGCGCTGGTCTGATCGCCAGGAAGATTTCCGCACCGAAGTCCTGGGCCTGGTTAAGGCGCAGCAGGTTAAGAACTCGGTGATCGTACCGGTCGGTGCTAAAGGCGGTTTTGTCGCTCGCAATCTGCATCAGAAAATCGGCCGAGAAGAGATCCAGGCTGAGGGTATTGCTTGCTATCAGATCTTTATCCGGGGTCTGTTGGATCTGGCGGATAACCTGGTTGAAGGCAAGCTTGTACCGCCTCGTGATGTGGTGCGTCTCGATCCAGATGATCCCTACCTGGTAGTGGCTGCCGATAAAGGCACTGCGACCTTCTCCGATATTGCTAATGCGATCGCCGAAGAGTACGGATTCTGGTTGGGCGATGCCTTCGCCTCGGGGGGCAGTCAGGGTTATGACCACAAAGGGATGGGGATTACCGCTAAAGGTGCCTGGGAATCGGTCAAACGCCATTTCCGCGAGTTTGGTCTGGATACCCAGTCTGAAAGCTTCAGCGTGGTGGGTATCGGCGATATGGCCGGCGATGTCTTCGGTAACGGTCTGCTGCTGTCCGAACACGCCCTGCTGACGGCGGCCTTTAACCATCTGCACATCTTTATCGATCCGACACCTGATCCAGCCAGCAGCTTTGTCGAGCGGCAGCGGCTGTTCGTGCTGCCGCGCTCAGCCTGGAGCGACTACGATGCCAAACTGATCTCTAAGGGCGGCGGTATCTTTGCCCGTGCGGCCAAGTCGATTCCGATCTCGGCTGAGATGAAACAGTGTTTTGCGATCAAAGAGGACAATCTGAGTCCAAATGATCTGATCTCGGCATTGCTCAAAGCGCCGGTTGATCTGATCTGGAACGGCGGTATCGGCACCTATGTTAAAGCCAGTAGTGAGACCCACGCTGATGTTGGTGATAAAGCCAACGACAGCCTGCGGATCAACGGCTCTGAACTGCGCTGCAAGGTGCTTGGCGAGGGCGGAAACCTCGGTTTTACCCAGCTGGGTCGGATCGAGTTTGCGCTTAAGGGCGGCGCCTGCAATACCGACTTTATCGACAACGCTGGCGGTGTTGACTGTTCCGACCATGAGGTCAATATCAAAATTCTGGTCAATGAAGTGGTGGCCAACGGCGATATGACGGTCAAGCAGCGTAATGCCCTGCTCAAGGAGATGACCGACGATGTCGGTGATCTGGTGCTGGCCAATAACTATAGCCAGGTGCAGTCGCTGAGTCTGGCTCAGGCGCACTGCAAACAGGATCTGGATGAATACCTGCGCTTGATCGATAGCCTCGAGGCGGATGGCAAGCTCGATCGTGGTCTGGAATATATCGCCGATAAAGAGGTGATTCAGAACCGCAACGGCCTGACGCGTCCCGAGCTTTCGGTGTTGATCTCCTATATCAAGGCCGAGTTGAAACTGGCGCTGAACACGCCGCGTATCTATAACGACGCCTATCTGGCGCGAGAAGTTGCCGGCGCCTTTCCGGCAAGGATCAGTGAGCAATTCCCGGAAGCAGTTCGGCAGCATCGACTACGCCCGGAGATTATCGCCAATCAGCTGGCAAACGGTATCGTCAACCGCATGGGGATAACCTATCCGCATGTGGTTAAGCAGTCCTCCGGGGCTGATTATGATGATATTGCCGCGGCTTTTGTGATCGCCCGTGATGTATTCGGCATGGACCAGATCTGGGCCGATATTGAGGCGCTGGATACCCAGGTTGCAGTGGCTGAACAGGTGCGGATGATGATCGATCTGCAGCGCCTGGTTCGTCGAGCCAGTTACTGGTTCTTGCGCAACCATCGCTATGAACTGGATGTGGCTGCCTGTATCGAACGTTATCGAGGCGGTGTTGAGCTGTTAATGCCTAAGGTGGTCGATCTGATTCAGGGCAGTCGTTTAGCGAGCTGGCAGACGAAGCATCAACAGTTGACCGAGACTGGGGTGCCGGATGCGTTGGCAGGGTTGGCCGCCAGCACCGATAGTCTGTTCTCGCTGTTGGGTATCATTCAGGTGGCAGAGCAGAGCGGTCATCCAGTGGAACGGGTCGCTCGGGTCTACTTTAGTTTGGGGGATCATCTGCAGCTGCACTGGTTTGATCAGCAGGTTCGTGGGTTTGAGGCCAAGAGTCATTGGCAGTCACTGGCGTGTGACAGTTACCGCGATGACCTCAACAGCCAGCAGCGTAATTTGACTAGCAGAGTGCTGGCCAGTGAGGCGGCAGAGTGCGAACTGGAGCAGGTGCAGCAGTGGTTATCACATCATGCGATGCCGGTGCAGCGCTGGAAACAGATGTTGGACGAGATACGTTCAGCGAAAGCGCCCGACTGCGCGATCTTCTCCGTGGCATTGCGGGAGTTACTGGAGCTGTCGCAGGCATCGATCAGCACTAAATCCTGATCTTAGGCTGCTGAATTAACGCTTGCTCTGGACATCTCTGAGCACCGCTAAGGAGCCCTTATGGCCCCTTAGCGGTGGATTTTTTCTGGGTGCTTGTTGCTTGCTTGCGCTTTGGGCGGAGTTTCCTCTTAGCGCCGCTTCCTTAACCAGGGCTTGATCTGCATCTGTACGCGGTTTTTGCCGCTAGCCAGGGATAGTTCGGTCGCGGTGGCAACGTATCCTCCTTCGGTGCTCCTATATCTGTGAATATGGGTTGATAAGGCTATCGAGTTTAGTTCCTTGATCAATTTCTAGCCATGATCGATGCCAGGCTTTGAGGTTTATGATGGCTAAAGATAGCTCAAGGGAGCCACAGCAATCTGTCGGCGATGGCTGCCAGGTGGGGGTCGTGTAGGCCTAGCTGATCCAGATGACTGATCGTGTTGTCCAGGTAGTCACGGCTGCTACCGCTGATCCCAACGGCATGGCGGACATGGCCTGCTGCGACTTCGGTACTGATACGGCCAGCATATTGCGGGCTGTGGCGATCAACCACGAAGGTCAAGGCCGCGACACGAATGCCCTGATCAAGCTGTATCGGGTGGATGACGCCGCGATACAGCGGAGTCGGCATCTCTCGGGCGTATAAATACTTCGCGACGGCCATCTTGCTAGCTGCGGATATCTGATACGCATAGCCGCAGCAGGATCCGCCTCTATCCAAACCTAGTACCATACCTGGGTGTGCGTGGGTACCACGATGGGTGTAAGACCAGGCGCAGAGTGAACGGTGGTAGCCAAATAGGCGAGCAGGCAGCCGTTGTTGGTAGTCAAAACCGGGCCGCCACATCAAAGAGCCGTAAGCAAAAACCCAGAGTTCGCCTTCAGGGAGTAGCGGACAGACGGCATCGGGATGAACCTCTAGTGTCGCTTCTGAATTCATCGATAGAAACTCGTTAGGCGTATACGTCATAGATCAACTACTTTAAAGTTCACGCCGGTAAAAGCCAAACACAGTTATCAGCGAGGAGAAACAACGGATGGAGATTGACGCGTGGCACCTCTGGCTGTTGGCAGGGATAGTACTCGCTGCCTTGGAGATGCTGGGGCTGGCTTTTGTTGCGTTGGCGTTGGCACTGTCCTGTGTTGCAGGTGCCGCTGCTGCATTGGCAGGCGGCTCTCTGACCATGCAAATTGCCGCTAGCGCGGTCGCCGCGATCATTTTGACACCACTGCTGGTGCGTTTGTTCAAACACCGGCAAGCCAGTGATGGTGGTGTCAGTTTGGCAGGAGAGGTCGCTAGCCTCGGACAGAAATACAGTCTAATAGAGCAGCAAGGGCGGCTTGGTATCCTTATTAAGGGCGATTTTTTCCCTGCTCAGGCTGACAACGATGAAGCACTGAATAACGGTCAGGCGGTGATCGTGCAGCGTTTTAGCGGTATTACCGCGATGGTTACCCCCGCCTCAGTTAACGTTCAACCCAAGGATGAGTACAGATGATAGAAATAACCCCAATAACAACCCTGTTGCTGGTCTTTGCTGCAGCTGTTGCGATCTTCTTTATCAAGGGCTTGGTGATTGTGCAGCAGAGTGAAGCGATGGTGATTGAACGTCTGGGTCAGTACTCGCGTACCCTGGATCAGGGACTGCACCTGTTGATTCCGTTTATCGATCGGCCGCGACCGATCAAGATGCGCCGCTACCAGACCCTTGATGGGCAGCAGTTACCGGTAACCCAGGAGACGATCCGCGTTGACCGACGGGAGATTGTGGCTGATTTCCCGAAAATTCCGGTGATTACCAAGGATAACGTGACCGTCCTGGTCGATGCCGCGCTCTACTTTCAGATCATCACCCCCAAAGATGCGGTGCTGGCGGTTGAGAATTTGATTCAGGCGATCGAAACCCTGACCCAGACCTCGTTGCGCTCCAAAGTGGGCGAGATGGAGCTGGACAAACTCCTCGAAAGCCGCGCCGATATCAATACCGCATTGACCCTGACTCTGGACGAGGCGGGTAACAAATGGGGGACCAAGATCAACCGGGTCGAGGTGCAGAATATTATTGTCCCCGAAGAGGTGGAACGGGCGATGCGTAAGCAGATGACCGCCGAGCGCGAACGTCGCGCCACAGTCACTACCGCTCAGGGTCAAAAAGAGGCCCAGATCACCGTGGCCGAGGGTGAGAAACAGGCGGCGATTTTACGTGCTGAGGGGCAGCGCAAGGCGATTCAGACGCTGATGGAAGCGGCTGGCTCCAGCATCAAGGAGGAGCAGATTCTCAGTTACCTGATTGCGTTGGAATATATGAAGACCCTGCCCGATATTGCCAAGCAGGGCGAGCGCGTTTTTGTGCCCTACGAAGCTACCGCGCTGCTGGGTTCGATAGGTTCGATTAAAGACCTGATACCCTCGCTTAAATAGGCCTAACCCTCTTCTTTCGGGACGCTGCTGTTGCGCGTCCCGCTTACACTTATTGCGAGCGTCTAGGCCCCGTCGAGCGCCGCGTATCATTAGTTTTGGAGTGAACAATGCTCAGCTATCGTCATGCTTTTCATGCGGGCAACTATGCCGATGTGCTTAAACATCTGGTCTTGAGTCGGACGCTGGCGTATATGGCGCAGAAACCAGGCCCGATCTGCTATGTCGATACCCACGCCGGTGCCGGTGGCTATAGCTTGCTCTGCAGCGAGGCCAAAAAGACCGATGAGTTTTCAGCGGGCATAGGTCTGTTGTGGGGGCAAAAAGGGTTGCCGCCCGCGCTGGCCGAGTACCGGGCCTTGGTCGAGCGTTTTAATGAGGGTCGTGCGCTGCGTAACTACCCGGGATCACCCTGGATCGCTCGGCAGCTACTGCGGCCGCAGGATCGGCTGGAGCTCTGTGAGCTGCACCCTAAAGACCATCCGCTGCTGGCGCGGCTGTTTAAGCAGGAGCGGCGGGTCAACTGCCATTTTGGTGACGGCTTTAAACGCTCGTTGGCGCTGGTACCCCCGGTCGAGCGGCGTGGGCTGGTGCTGATCGATCCCTCCTATGAGATCAAAAGCGATTACACCCTGGTGGTCAACCATATTAAAGAGCTGCACAAACGCTTTGCCACCGGCAGCTATGCGCTCTGGTACCCGCTGGTGGATGAGCAGCGCGTGCGGACCCTAGAGAAAGCCTTTATCAAAAGTGGGATGGGTAATATCGAGCTTTATCAACTCGATATTACCGAGGATCACAGCCAGCCAGGCATGACCGGCAGCGGCATGATCCTGGTCAACCCACCCTGGACCCTGAAGAAGGATCTGCGCGAGGCGCTGGAGTGGTTTGCACCCAGGGTCAGCGACAGCGGCAAGCCGCTCTACCGCCTAGAGGTGCTGGTGCCCGAATAGCCATTTTAGACGCCCTGTTGGTGAGATCTGGATTCTTTGACCATGGCGCTGCTGCCCAGCCTGCGGATTGCTAACCTCAGAAAACAGGGTTTGAGGTGACTTGATCAGACCTTTGTATTAGATAGAGTTTCGCGGGAGCTGTTTATCCCCCTCTATGACCCTTAGCATCTCCGAGACCAGTGCCCCATGTTACGACTGCTATCCACTATCGGTGTCATAACCCTGTTTATCTGTGCCCCTCTCCGCGCCGCCGATAACCAGAGCCCCACGCCCGCGCAGATAACCCAGCAGCTTGAAGGTCTGAGCGAAAGCCAGGATCCACTGGCGACGTCCCTGAAAGAGAGCTACCAGAGCAGCTTGCGGCTGCTGCAGAGCGCAGAGGAGCACCGCCAGAGATCCGCCGAATACAATGCCGTGATGCAGGGCTTTCCTGATCAGATCGGGGCGCTCGAGCGTCAGTTGCGCAACAATATCCCGGCTAAGGTCGCGCTGCAGGCGAAGGCTTCGGTAGCGGATCTGCAGCAGCAGCTGGCACTGCATAGCGCGCAGCTGGTTGAGCTGCAAAGTGAACTCAACAATCTCACCAGCCGGCTGCTGGTTATTGGCAACCGCCACCAGATGCTCCCCGGTCTGCTGTCGCAGAAAAAAGCGGAACTGACCGAGGTGCAGAACGAGATCGGTTCAGTCACTGAGCAGGGGGCGTTGGCAGACGCCCAGCGGATCCTGGCGCAAAGTCGCCGTGCTGAGCTGGTTGCCGGGATCAAGGCGCTTGAGCTGGAGCAGCTCAGCAGCGATAACCGCAAACAACTGGCTGAAGCGGAGCAAAATCTGCGTAAACAGGAGGTCGACCAGCTGCGTGACATCGTCTCCAGGTTGCAGGCAGCGCTCGCCAGCGAGCGGCAGCGGGACGCGGAACGTGCGATTGCGGATGCGGGCAAATTGCCGGGCGGTGAGTCACAGGCCCCGCCGATAGCCGACGCCTTGCTGGAAAAGCAGCGGTTATCAGAGCAACTCCAGGGGATGGCGCAGCAGATCGCCCAGACCAGCGGTGAACGCCAGCGCCTGATGGAGAAGCTCCGCGCGGCAGAGGAGATCCAAACGCAGATCCAGGCGCAGTTAAATCAACCGGGGCTGAGTTCAGCGGCCGGTGCCAATTTGCGCGCCCAGCTGGCCAACCTGCCCGCTTTGCGCAGCCAGCGGCAGATGCATAAGCAACTCGAAGAGGCGCAGCTGGATGCCTATACCCTGGAGCAGACCGCAGCGACCATCGCCTCGGTGGCGGAGTATGGGATCTATCAGCAGAACCAAACCGGCACCCCTATCGCTGCCGATCTGGCGCCGCTGCTGGAGCCGATCCTCGCCGCCCAGCGGGATCTTTTGAGCAGTCTGCAGGATAACTACAGCGTTTATATCAACGAACTGGCACAGTTGGAGTGGGTGACTCAGCAGTACAATAGCCTGATCAAGACCACCCGCGATCAGATTTCCGAACACCTGCTGTGGTTGCCGAACACCCTGCCATTGAACCGCCAATGGGGGGTTCAGCTATCCAGAAATCTGCAGTGGATGGGCAGCCATCTGTCGCTGGGCAATGCGCTACAAGCGCTGCGCAGCAGTGTTGAGATGATGCTCCTAGGCATGCTGACAGCGGTTTTTTCTGGCGCAATCTGGTTGTTGGGGCGGCGGCGTCTACCCTTCCTGATCGCTTCCACGGGGGCCGATATCGGCAAGGTTACCCATGACCGTTTTAGCGCCACCCTCCATCTGGCGCTGGCCACCCTGTTTTATGCCTTGCCACTACCACTGCTCTTTTATTGGCTCGGGCTGGTCTTTACCAGGGCTGAAGGCTATCCGATACTGCAGGGGCTGGGCGATGGTTTGGCCCGCAGCGCCCTGGTCTATTATTGCTATGCGGTCTGGATCAGAGCCAGCATCCCCGGCGGGTTGTTTGTCAGCCACTTCGGCTGGACAGGCATCGATTACTCCGCGTTGCGTAAAGAGTTACGACCGATTATCTGGACCGCGGTGCTGTTGCTGCTGCTATACAGTGTGGGTGAACATCCGCTCAACGCTCAGCTTAACAACGGCCTGGGTCGAGCCCTGTTTATCGCCCTCTGCGCGCTGACCAGTTTTGCATCTTTGCGTATTATCCGCTACGTACGCTGGTCGCTGCTGCTCAATCAAAGCGGGTATCCTAACGCCATCCGCAACCTCGCTACCGCATTGGTCACCGGCTTGCCGCTGTTTTTTGCTCTGCTCGCCGCACTGGGCTACTACTTTACCGGCGCGATGCTGCTGGTGAATCTGCTCTTTAGTCTGCTGCTGGTGCTGTTCTGGGCGATTGTCTATGCCATGGGTGCCCGTTGGTTGCTGGTCACCGAGCGTCAGATGGCCTTGGACCGGGCCAAAGCCCACCGTGTGGAGTTGCTAGCGCTGCGTGACCAGGAGGGGCGGCAGGATACACAGCCGTTGGAGCTGGTTGACGAAGCGGCCATCGATCTACAAACCATCAGTCAACATTCCACCGTGCTGCTGAAAACCCTGACCCTGATCGGCATCGCTATCTCTCTGAGTCTGCTGTGGAGCGATCTGGTCCAGGCCCTGAATTTTCTCGACCAGATCACCATCTGGGATACCTATCAGCCCGGAGAGAATGGCAATATTCTGCAGCCTATCACGCTCAAAGAGCTGCTCTACTCGATGTTGGTGCTGCTGCTGATGCTGGTGGCGGTGCGCAATCTGCCGGGGGTGATGGAGATCGTGGTGCTGCAACATCTCGATCTTGCGCCCGGTACCGGCTATGCGATCACCAGCCTGCTCAAATATGTGCTGGTGTTTGCCGGATTACTCTACAGCTTTCAGGTCTTGGGCTTTGAGTGGGCCAAGATACAGTGGCTGATCGCAGCGCTGGGGGTCGGTCTAGGCTTTGGTTTACAGGAGATCTTTGCCAACTTCGTTTCGGGGGTGATACTCCTGTTTGAGAAACCGATCCGGATTGGAGACACGGTCACCATCAACAACCTGACCGGCACGATCACCCGGATCAATATCCGTGCAACCACCATCATTGACTGGGATCGCAAAGAGATTATCGTTCCCAACAAGGCGTTTATTACCGATCAACTGATCAACTGGTCGCTGTCGGACCCCGTGACCAGGCTGGTATTTAAGGTTGGGGTCGCCTATGGGTCTGACAACGCCAAGGTGGTGACACTGCTGCTCGAAGCGGCCGCTGAGGTCGAGCAGATTATGGATAAGCCCAAGCCTGAGGCGTTTTTTATCGCGTTCGGCAACAGTACCCTGGATTATGAGCTACGGGTATTCGTCAACGACATGTCCCATCGGCTGCCGGTTACTCACGCCGTGCATACGCTGATCGATGCCAAGTTTCGGCAGCAGGGGATAGAGATCGCCTTTCCGCAGCTGGATCTCCATCTCAAAAGGGCTAATCCAGGAGGCGCGAGCGGCGACTGATGGGAAATCAATAACAGGCTTTTACCGCTCGGTTGAGTACTCCGTTGCCGCTCGAGCGGAGAGATTGGTCGGATAGGAATGCTGGCAGTAAGGGTCTATCATGCAGTGACAGCCACTGATTAAAAAGGCACTCCGATGCTGGTTACTTTTAAAACGGATAACTACCCGAGTATCACCCTCTTTGGTGATATCGCGCTCACTTTGCTGAAAACCCTGGGGCATAGCCATAGCGTCCCTGGCGCGATTCTGGCGGCCGATGTCCCTGAGGCGCTGAGGCGTCTGACTGCCGCGATTGAAACGGATCCCTTTACGGAGCCTGCGGCTGGCAACAATCAGGATGAGGATGCTGGGGAGGTGCCGGTCAGTTTACGAAACCGGGCGCTGCCGCTTATTGAACTGCTTACTGCCGCCGCCTCATCGAACTCTAATGTGATGTGGGAGTAGCGGCTCTTCAGTAGATCTGGATTAACTCCGGCAGACTGTTCTCGGTCAGCCTCCTAGGCGTCGCTTTCGCTACCGGTGATGTCGGTCGGGTATTGGGTGTATTTGCGGGCGCTGCCACGGACTTTGTCGGCAGGGTATCTGCGCTCGTTCTGCTGGGTCTTGTGCGCCACCGCCTCCAGGATATCGATATTGAGCTGGTCAGCCAGGCGCACCAGATAGACCTGTACATCGGCGATCTCATCGCTGACCGCTTGGCGTTGTTCGGTGCTCAGGGTCTTGGATTGCTCTTCGCTTAACCACTGGAACTGCTCCAGCAGCTCGGAAGCTTCCACCGCGAGTGCCATCGCCAAGTTCTTGGGTGAATGGTACTGCTGCCAATCGCGCTGTTCGGCAAAGTCGCGCAGATAGCGTTTGAGTTGCTGCAGGTCTTTCATCTCTGTTCCTTTTCGGTCTGTTGCAATTAAGCTTTCGGATGCCGACGACCACCCGGGCGACGCCGATCCTCCTGGGTGGCGAGTACCACGTTTTCGTAGGTGTCTGATGGGACAGGCTTGTACTGCATCGCCAAAGCGGCTTCGCATGCCCCGCTGTCGCATTTGAACATCACCGTAGGGTATTGCGAGCTCACCTGTCCTATATGGCTACATATAAGACGGGGTTGGCGCCTTGTTGAACGGATTGTTCTAAGCCGGATGCTTTTCACTGGAGGAGCCGGGCTGGACGATTCGACAAGCTAAAATCATTAGTACCGCTTTGAAATGCAAAACATTACCTGAATCAGTGGTTTTTAAGCCACGGGTTCAGGATAAAGACAAATTTCAGACGCAGATCCTCAATAATAAACGGATTTATGCTTTACTAGAATCCTGATTAAAAACTTCATCCCGCCACTCGGGTCCCAGTTTCTCCTCGATATAATCACGGATCAGTTTGCGGACCATTTGCGAAGGCGTGACATCGTCCCCGTTGCATAGTTTTTCAAAGACCGCTTTCTTTTTAGGATCAATCAATAACGTCAGTCTCGCTGTTCTCTGTTCCACAAATATTCCTCATAAATCATCAAATTATGTTAATCATATTAACATCTATTGCGCCTATAAAATATATGTCATGTGTATTTCTGCTGGGCTAGGGTTGGCGCGTGCTCTTTTGGCCTGCTCATGACGACGGGCTCTATCTTCAGTTAGAGATCCTTTTAAAACCCCCTCCGCTTGCCTGGCCCACGCACCGAGCTTTTTTATCCCTGCAAAACCATTCTTGGACAGAGGCTCCAAGCGCAACGTTAAACGCACCCAGACATGTTAATTCTATTAACATTGACACATCATATATTTAGCATAGTATTACTTTTTATGTTAATTTAATGCGCTCTGTATACTATGCCCAAGCGACATCACTTATCGAATGTTCAATTGTTCAGCGCGTTCAAAGAATGCTTGAGCGAGGGCTATAATCGACAACGGTTTCTCGCTGACCTCCTGGCAGGTATTACCGTCGGCATCATCGCAATTCCCCTTGCGATGGCGCTTGCAATTGCTAGTGGTGTCGCCCCTCAATACGGTCTTTACACCGCAATTATCGCCGGCATCATCATTCCGCTAACCGGAGGCTCGTGTTTCAGTGTGTCCGGGCCTACCGCAGCGTTCGTCGTCATCCTCTTTCCCGTCGCGCAGAAGTTCGGACTCAGCGGTCTGCTAATAGCCTCGTTGATGGCAGGGGTCATGCTGGTGGCGATGGCACAGGCCCGGCTGGGGCGTCTTATCGAGTACATTCCCATGCCGGTAACGCTCGGCTTTACTTCAGGCATCGCCGTGGTTATTGCCACCCTGCAGATGAAAGATTTTCTAGGTCTGAGTGTTAGCGAAACGCCCGAAGCTTACCTGGATAAGGTGTCTGCCCTGATTCACAACTTGCCCACAACAAGTGGCCCTGAACTTTTGGTCGGAGCTGCCACGCTGCTCGTATTGCTGGCCTGGCCTCGATTGCGCATTCCGTTACCAGGGCACCTTCCCGCCGTGGTGGTGGGTGTCGTGATTGCGCTAATACTCGGCGGCATGGGCGATAGCATTGATACTATCGGGTCCCGATTCACTTATTTTCTAGATGACGGTAGCAGTGGCCAGGGGATCCCGCCGGTGCTGCCCGAATTTACCTGGCCCTGGCTCCAGCCTGGCCCTAATGGTGTACCCATAGATTGGAGCTTTGACCGCCTGATCTCTCTCTTGCCGGCCGCTTTTTCAATCGCGATGCTGGGAGCTATTGAGTCGCTTCTCTGTGCGGTGGTACTGGATGGGATGAGCGGCAAGCGCCACCATTCAAATGCTGAACTGCTGGGTCAGGGGATTGGCAACCTAATAGCGCCATGGTTTGGCGGCATCACTGCAACAGCGGCTATCGCACGCTCTGCGGCCAACTATAAAGCCGGTGCTAAGACGCCTGTGGCTAGCATTATTCACGGGCTGGTCGTGTTAGCCAGCCTGCTTGTCCTTGCCCCGACGCTTGCCTACATACCGATGGCATCCATGGCTGCCATGCTGTTGGTGGTGGCATGGAATATGAGCGAAGCGCATAAGGTGCTCGATCTCATCAAGAAGGCTCCTTTAGGTGACATTCTTGTTCTGGCAGTCTGTTTCTCCCTGACGGTTATCGTCGACATGGTAGTTGCCATCTCCTTCGGTATCGTACTTGCCTCTCTGCTGTTCATGCGCGATATCGCCCAAATGACCAAGGTCAGTGAGATCACGGCCAATCGTAAGCACGTCCCGCAACCGCTTACCGAAGAGTGGGGCGTCTATAAGCTGAGCGGCCCACTTTTCTTTGCTGCGGCAGAGCGAGTCTTTGATGAGTTGCTACTGGAATCAAAAGAAAAAGAATTCATCATCCTGTACATGGACGCTGTGCCAATACTAGATGCCGGGGGCCTGTCTGCACTTAATCGTTTTATTGAGCAAAAATGCTCCGAAGGCCGCTTGGTCATAATCGCCGACCTGCAATTCCAACCGCTTAAAACTCTAGCCCGAGCAAAACTGGAACCCATTGATGGGAAGCTGCTGTTCGTTTCAACACTTACAGAGGCGGTGTGGTTGGCAGGTTCAAAAATTGTGCTTGATCGTGCATGTCTCGATGCTGTCAATCGATCTAAATTGATAAATCAGACGGCGCTTGCCATCAACTAGGGATACCAATATTGATTTGATATGCCGATGCACATATGGAGGTACTTTACTCCGGCAATATAGGTGGCCACGAGAAGGAGCTCTGCGAAACGATGTATTTAGTAAGCTGCCGGGTAATGCCACTTGACGAAGCTCTCTGCTGCGCAGAGTTTATTGGTTTTGACAAGGTACAAGTACGCTTAAGGAAACAGCCTAAGTTAAGGGAGCGCGATGCAACTATTAGCGGCACGAAGCCTGTACACCTCCGACCTACTAGAATGTGCAGAGCTGCATCCGAGTCCAAATGATACCGAGGTGTGGGTCGTATTGATTCGCTCGAGCGACGGTAAAACATACTTTATTGTCGATGAAAACGAGAAGGTACGGCAGGTAGATCTGAATAAAGCGGTTTCAATCATCCGCCAGATCGGCTTTCACAGCGTAGAAGTATTCTTTTGAGTTTAAGATAACTGTACGGTATCAGATTGTAAGTGAGGTAATTCGCATATGTTGAGTACTTATGGCGCTATCAGTTTTAGACCTGCGGAAAATATCACTGGTATTATGGGTTTATACGATTGGCGAAAACCCGCTCTCGATGACCCGGCAGCCAGGGCCATAACAGATTTCTTTTCACGCCAGCCTATCACGCTTAAAACAACGGACACGGTTATAAAAGCAAAGCAAATTATGGTCAATAGCCACATGGATTTTGCGTTAGTACTGAACGACAAGGGTGATTTTTGTGGGGGCATCTGTTCGACCGACTTTGACCATTCAGCTGCTACCCATCAGCTAGAGTCTGCGGCTATGGAGAACAGGCTCGTACACGAATTTATGACACCCAAACATCAACTCAGCGTGCTTAGTATGACCGACCTTCGGAGGGCACCGATGGGTACACTATTGCGCACCCTCGAGCAGGTCGAATCACAACATATACTGATCAGCCACAATCCGGAGCTAACTGACAAAATTTTGGGGCTGATCTCCGCCCGAGACCTCGCGAGATTGTTTAGGATTCCCTTCGCCGAATCTGGACAGGAGAGCTTCCAAACTATCGTATCTGCGATAATCGCAGGCTGACCTCCATAGCTGTCGATTTCAATCGATAAGATGAAGGGCAGGTCTCTTCCGCTCGCTGGGGATCTTTCCTGGTACAAAAAAGCCCGGCCAGCGGCCGGGCAAGTGCTAGATCTGCTGTTGAAGAGGAACTGACTAAACCGTTGGCCCAGCTGCCGCTAGATTGCGCCCTAACTGCGAATCGGTAAAGTGCTCGAAGTTTTCGATAAACATGGCTGCTAACTTTTTCGCTTTAACTTCCCATTCGGTTACCTCGGCGTAGGTATCCTGCGGATTCAGGATGCGGCTATCTATACCCGGAAGCGCCAGGGGCACTGCCAGATTGAAGTAGGGCAGGGTCTTGAAGTCAGCCTCTTCAATAGAACCGTCCAGAATGGCATCAATAATGGCACGGGTGTCCTTGATGGAGATCCGTTTGCCGGTGCCGTTCCAGCCGGTGTTGACTAGATAGGCGGAGGCGCCGGAAGCCCGCATCCGTTTGGTCAGCACCTCGGCGTACTGGGTCGGGTGCAGGCTGAGGAAGGCCGCACCGAAGCAGGAGGAAAAGGTCGGGGTCGGCTCGGTGATGCCGCGTTCGGTACCTGCCAGCTTGGAGGTGAAGCCGGACAGGAAGTAGTACTGGGTCTGCTCCGGGGTCAACTTGGACACTGGTGGCAGCACGCCAAATGCGTCGGCGGTCAGAAAGATTACCTTGGTCGCGTGGCCCGCTTTAGAGGCCGTCTTGACGATGTTGTCGATGTGATGGATCGGGTAGGAAACGCGAGTGTTCTCGGTCTTGGAGCCGTCGTTGAAGTCGATTACGCCGTCGGTCTGTACGGTAACGTTTTCGAGTAGCGCATCGCGGCGAATCGCGCCGTAGATATCGGGCTCGTTCGCCTGGCTCAGGTTGATCGTCTTGGCGTAGCAGCCGCCTTCGAAGTTGAACACCCCGTCGTCGTCCCAGCCGTGCTCGTCGTCGCCGATCAGGGCGCGCTTGGGATCGGTGGAGAGGGTGGTCTTGCCGGTGCCGGAAAGGCCGAAGAATATCGCCACGTCGCCGTCTTTGCCAACGTTGGCAGAGCAGTGCATCGAGGCGATACCCTTCAGCGGCAGGTAGTAGTTCATCATCGAGAACAGGCCTTTCTTCATCTCGCCGCCGTACCAGGTACCGCCGATCAGTTGGATCCGTTCGGAGAGGTTGAAGGCGACAAAATTCTCGGAGTTAAGCCCCAGTTCCTGCCAATTGTCGGCCGCATTGGTCTTGGCGCCGTTGAGCACCACGAAGTCGGGTTCAAAGCCCTTCAGCTCCGCCTCGCTGGGACGGATGAACATGTTCTTAACAAAGTGCGCCTGCCAGGCTACCTCGGTGACAAAGCGTACCTTGAGGCGGGTATTAACGT
This sequence comes from uncultured Neptunomonas sp., assembly GCA_963974645.1. Lineage (GTDB taxonomy): Bacteria > Pseudomonadota > Gammaproteobacteria > Pseudomonadales > Balneatricaceae > Motiliproteus. The sequence goes on from CAXBEA010000014.1 coordinate 21,192, forward strand.
TGGCACCGCAGAAGGTGTCGACGACAAAGAGCCGCTTGCTAGACAGTTGCGTGGCGACAATTTTTTTCAGCCCGGTCCAGGATTCGGGGGACAGCGGCTTGTTGTCGTTTTTACCCTGGTCGGCCCACCAGAAGGTGTCGCGGGTGACGTTGTCACGGACGATGTATTTGTCCTTGGGTGAGCGGCCGGTGAAGATGCCGGTGTCGACGGAAACCGCGCCGAGTTCGGTCAGTACACCTTTTTCGAAGCCTTCGAGGCCTTCCTTGGTTTCCTCTTCGAACAAGAGTTCGTACGAGGGGTTGTCATAGATATCGAGAGTTCCGGTAATACCATAACTCACGAGTTGATGACGTAGATTTGAGTTGTTCACTCTGACCTCCTGCTATGGGCGTTACGTTCTTAGCGCATATCTGATGACGCGCTGGTTAGCACACTAAGTTGCGTACTGTGATTGTTTTTTATTTGACGCACATTATATAAATATTTAAAACTAATTCAATGTTAATATAATTAACATCATTCCGGCGTTTGATATGCTCGTGGAACAACGAGACGCGGATAGATTAAAAAATAAGTGGGCCGGTTTTGCTGTCGAAAATGTCTTCTGAACAGCCTGCAAGGGTTAGGGACATCCCTGATTCTTGTTGTTATGATGAGAATTAGTTGAGTTAAAAGATCAGATATTGTGTTTTAGGAGTTCGACTATGCGATTCGACGGGACCGAGCGTTATGTAGCTACGGATGATCTTCGTATGGCGGTCAATGCCGCCATTACTTTACAGCGCCCTCTATTGGTGAAGGGCGAACCTGGAACGGGGAAAACAATGTTGGCAGAGGAGATTGCTGACGCGCTCGGTAAGAAATTACTGCGCTGGCATATCAAATCAACCACCAAGGCGCAGCAGGGGTTGTACGATTACGACGCAGTGTCGCGGTTGCGTGATTCCCAGCTTGGCGATGATCGGGTTCACGATATCAATAACTATATCCGCAAAGGGTTGCTGTGGCAGGCGTTTACCGCTGAGGAGCAGGTAGTTTTGTTGATCGATGAGATCGATAAGGCGGACATCGAGTTCCCTAATGATCTGTTGGTCGAACTCGATAAAATGGAGTTTTTTGTATACGAGACCGGTGAGCGGATTCAGGCCAAAAACCGGCCGATAATTATTATTACCTCAAACAATGAAAAAGAACTTCCCGATGCGTTTCTACGTCGCTGTTTCTTCCACTACATCCAGTTTCCGGATAAAGCCACGATGGAGAAGATTGTTGAGGTGCACTACCCCGGGATTCAACGCAAATTGGTGCAGGAGGCGATGGAACTGTTTTTTCAGGTCCGCGATGTCAATGGGCTGAAGAAAAAGCCCTCCACCTCCGAGCTGATCGACTGGCTTAAGTTGCTGATGGCAGACAATATTCCAGCCGAAGTGTTAGCCAATCGAGACCCGAGCAAAGCGATTCCACCGCTCTACGGTGCATTGCTGAAGAATGAGCAGGATGTCCACATGCTTGAGCGCTTGGCCTTTATGACCCGGCGTGAATCCCGCTAGCGACTAGCCGAGACCCTGCGGGAGCGTTGTTATGTTGATTGATTTTTTTTCCACTCTGCGTAAAGGGCGGGTGCCGGTCACTCTGAAAGAGTTGCTGACCCTGATCGAAGCGATCGAGCAGGGCTTTGCTTTTGCTAACCTAGAGCAGTTTTATCTGCTGGCGCGGCTCTGTCTGGTCAAAGATGAGACGTATTTTGACCGCTTCGATCAGGCTTTCGGACGCTACTTCAACGGCCTGGCTCAGTTGGAGGGGGAAGGGCTGGTCGAAGCGCTGATTCCTGAAGACTGGCTGCGAGCCGATTTTCTCAAGCAGTTGAGCGAGGAGGAAAAGGCGCAGATCGAAGCACTCGGTGGTCTGGATAAACTGCTGGAGACGCTTAAGCAGCGTCTGGATGAGCAGCAGGGGCGGCATGCCGGCGGCAGCAAGTGGATAGGAACCGGTGGCACCTCGCCGTTTGGCCACGGCGGATACAACCCTGAAGGGGTGCGTATCGGTGGCGAGAGCAAGCATAAGCGTGCAGTAAAGGTGTGGGAAAAGCGCCAGTTTCGTGATCTCGATGATAACGTTGAACTGGGCACCCGTAACATCAAGGTTGCACTCCGCAAGCTGCGTAAGTTTGCGCGTACCGGTGCCGCCGAAGAGCTGGATCTGGATCATACCATCCGTGCCACAGCCAATAATGCCGGTTACCTCGACCTTAAAATGGTGCCCGAACGTCACAATGCGGCCAAACTGCTGCTGTTCTTTGATGTCGGTGGCTCCATGGATCCCTACATTCGCCAGTGCGAACAGCTGTTTTCCGCCGCCCGGAGTGAATTTAAACATCTGGAATATTTCTACTTCCATAACTGCCTGTATGAAAAGGTGTGGAAGGATAATTCACGCCGTTTCAGCGAATCAATCCCGACTCTGGATCTGTTGCATACCTATGGCTCGGATTATCGAGTGATTTTTATCGGTGACGCCTCTATGTCGCCTTACGAAGTCGCCTATGCCCACGGCAGCGTCGAACACTATAACGAGGAGGCGGGGCAGGTGTGGCTGCAACGGGTGCTAGATCACTGGCCGAAAACGCTGTGGCTAAACCCGATGGCCGAACCGCATTGGGGCTATACCCAATCGCTGACAATGATTCGCCAGCAGTTTGCCGGGCATATGTACCCGTTAACGCTGGAAGGGATGGAGCGGGGGATCAAATATCTGTCCCGGTGAGTCTTTAGGTGCTGATGCAACGAAGTGAGAGGACACTTTAAGTAGCGCTAGTTTTGTAGTTTTGCACAACGACATAACTGCGCAACTACATAATTGCACAACTACATAACTGCACAACGACATAACTGCACAACGACATAACCTTGCCATAGCTGCTGGTCACAACGGCTGGCCATAACAAAAAAATCGCTACACCTGAGACGTGGCCTGTCGGTATTGGCGGATATAGGCTGCGCACTCTTCCGCAGGCAAAGGTTTGCTGAAATAGAAACCCTGCAGCTCGTCGCAGCCGTTGGCATGCAGAAACTGGATATGTTGCTGCTCCTCGACGCCCTCGGCGATAACTTTTAGATTCATACTCTGTCCGAGGGCGATAACCGCTTTGGCGATCGCCTCGTCGCTGGCTGATCGGCCAATATCGAACACAAAGGATTTATCAATCTTTAGCTTATCGACGGGAAGCTTCTTCAGGTAACTCAACGAGGAATAACCGGTGCCGAAATCATCAATAGATAGTTTTATCCCTAAGGCTTTCAGGGCATTGAGTCTGACAATGGTATTTTCAGGTTGGCTCATGATAAAGCCTTCGGTAATTTCGAACTCGATCTGGGTCGGATCTACCTGAGTTTGTTCTAAGATGTGATACACATCTTCGAGCAGTTGATCCGACATGATTTGAGGCCCGGCCAGGTTTATCGCCATGCGGAGGTTGTTGATCCCTTCCTCGTTCCAGCGCTTGAGTTGGTTGCAGGCTTCCAGCATCACCCAGCGCCCAATATCGATGATCTGGCCGCTCTCTTCGGCAATACTGATGAACTTATCCGGTGGCACCATTCCGCGTTGAGGATGCTGCCATCGAATCAGGGCTTCAACACCGATCACGTTCTGGGCATCGATATCCAGTTGCGGTTGGTAATAGAGGACGAACTCGTTGCGCTCTATGCCATAGCGCAAGCTGGCACTCAGGCTTAAACGCTCCTCCAGCCCCAATGACTGTTCGGGTGTATAGAGGGAAAACTGTTTGCGCCCTGCCGATTTTGACTGATACATGGCGATATCCGCATGTTTGATCAGGGTGGTGGCATCGGTGCCATGTTCAGGGAAAAAGGCAATGCCGATGCTGGCAGAGACAAACAGTTCCTGGCCTTCGATGGTGTAAGGGGCTTCCAAACAGCGCAACAGTTTGGCGGCCACCTGCGATGCATTATTATTCTGGGTTAGGTCATCGAGTAATACCACGAACTCATCACCGCCGAGTCGGGCCACCATATCCTGGCGTCGAATCAGGGTGCTAAGACGTGTTGCGACCTGGGTCAGGAGTGTGTCACCCACAAGATGACCCAGGCTGTCGTTGATCGGTTTGAAGTTGTCCAGGTCGCAAAAAAGTACTGCCAGCTTGGTTTCTGTCTCTTTTGCCTTGGCGATGCGGTGGTTGAGCTGTTGTTGCAGCTGGCTGCGGTTGGGCAGCTTGGTGAGTGAATCGTGGTTCGCTAGCCAATGTAGCTGTTGCTGTACCTGCATCTGCTCGGTGATATCCATGCCGATACTCAGGATGCTCCGACTCTGGTCATGCTGCGCGAGCGAAGAGTGGATCCAGGCGAGGGTGTGCGAGTTACCCCGAACGTCGTAGCATTCCGCCTGGTGGCGATAAAGCTGGCGGAAGCCAGTATAGAGCTCCTTTAGCTGTTCGGCGTCCTCAGGCGCAAGGCCGCCAAAGAGTCCAGTAAAGGGCTGGAGTACAGCATTCTGCTCAGGATAGGTAAACAACCGACGGCCAAATTTATTCAGGCTTTTGCAACGTCCTTGATGATCTTGAACCAGGATCACCGCCTGAGCGTTATCAAGCAAACCTGAGACAAAATCGTTCTTGCGAGATAGCTCCAGGGTTTTGCGTTGCAGCTTCAGATTGCGGTTATGCATCTGGCTATCAAGGCGCTCAAGCTCGTCGGCCAGTTGCACCGCGCTGGTGGTGAGGATGGTTAACTCATCGGCGGATCCCAGTCGCAGGTAGCGGTTGTTTGGCTGAAGCTGTGCTCTGACGAGGTTGAAGTCACGTTTAGCCAGCGAGGGCAGGCTACTGGCAACCCTGGCCAGTCTATCCAGGGGCGCTTGGAGCAGTGCCGTCATCAGCAGGCCGCTGCCGAGCAAGGCCCCCAGGGTCATGATCAGCTGGGTAAAAAACAGCTTTCTGATGGCTGCGTAATCGGCGCTCACATCGGCGATCTGGATCCAGAAAGCCTGTTGCTGTTGATCCAGTCCCATTAGCGGGAGTAAAGACACAGCGATATTCATGCCGTATAACTTTAGCCGATAGCTGCCTTCGCCGCTAAAGGGACGCTGTTGGGAGATTTTTTTCAGCAAGGGCAAACTGCTACTGTTGTTGCTGAGAACAGCAACATCGAGCGGCCAGCCAGGCAATGTCGAGGGCTTGGTTGTGGTCGATTTCAGCAGCAGCCCTGTTTCCCAGCCACTGCGCAGCTGAGCCTGCAACACCGCCTCTACTAGCGAGGTTGAGGCGCCGATCGCGCCAATCTCGCCATCTGCAAGAAAGATGGGCACCGCTGCCAGTACCCGGCAGTTTGCATCACAGCTGAGTCCGCTGGCCGGTTTCTCCTGGCGTATGGCCTGCTGATTTAACTGCTGTAGCCAGGGGTTATCACTGCCTTGTTGCAGGATCAAACCTCTCTTGGCGGTATTGGCTTGGAGTTGATCAAGGTCCCAAAGCATCTGCGTAGATGAAAACTGTTGGCTCAGGCTTGCGCTGAGTTGAGTGGGGCTTAGGGGGTTGTCGGCAGGCTGAATTAACAGGCTCAGGTATTCCAGCCGTTTGATCTGCATCTGCTGTGCCGAGCGTATCTGGGAATCGAGAATGCTGGCGCTATTTTGTTGGTGGTGCTGCAGCCGCAGTTGCAGTTGCTGCTCTCCATGCAGGTAGGAAAGCCAGGAAACACCGACGGCAATGACAACAAATACCGCCGACATCAGCAGCATCAGTTTCCATTTCAAGCTGAAAAAACCTGGGCTCATCGGATCCTCGTCCTTGCCCTAGCATCACAGCAGTTGCTCGCCGCGATACTAGGTTTGTTCAAGCGGCTGGCGTTAGCGATCAAAACCGATAGGCCGCTTGCAACATTAATAGATTCCAGCGCTGCTTTAGTGCGCTGGGATCGGGATTATCCTGTTTGAATAGCCAAGAAGTTCCGTCGACTCGGTGCAGTTCCGCTCTAAGATCCCATTGTGGCCTGGGCTGGTAGCGCAGCCCAAGGATCAGGTCACGGGCAAACTGTTGATGCCCAGGCAGTCCTGTTTTGAGGTTAAAATCGTTACCCTGCAGATCATTAATATCCAGCTGCTGCCGATCATAGCGGAACATTAACTGCCAGCGCTCATTGAAGCGATGATCTAGCTGCAGATAGAAGGAACGCATGGTTTTTGAGGCTTCAAAAAGAGGTCCCAGCTCTTTCCAGCGGGTCGTTGCTTGCAGCGCCTCGCCGGTGAAACTCCAATATTCCAGATTGTACTGGGCAGAAACGATCGCCATCTGAACTTGAATCTCTCCGGCGGTGAGTGTAGCTGGATCGCCGGAGCCGGGAGTGAAGGGCAGTCTGGCATCGAGTCCGGTGAGTCCGAAGCGCCAACGCCCGCCTCGGGGTTCAAAAATCACCCGGGCAAGCCTGAGCTTGCTGTTATCAAAATTGCCGACCCAGGAGCTGCCCATCAATACCGCTTCGGTGGAGTCACCGGTCTGCAGTTCGCCGTATTGCACGTCGACCAGCCACTGACCCTGTTCGGTCGGATTGCGGTAGTAGAGCGCGATGCCATCGGATGAGAGGAGTAGCTCCCTGACCTGCTCGAAATAGATCGATTGCGGCATGCTGATACTGGGCCGGGTAAATGCCACATCTCGGGTTTCATTAAAAAAACCGAAAGCGTTTTTGATCCGTCCGAGACGCACCCCTGCTTGTTGATTTTGCTGTTGCAGCGGCGACCAGTCGGCGAAAAGATAGTCAATCACCGGATCGCCGTCACTGGTGGCACCGGCTCGGCGCGATAGCAGTTGGCCATTGAGTTTGAACTGGGGGGTGATATCGATAAACCCATTGAGCCCCAGTTCTCGGTATTCAAAAGACCCCCAGGTGCCGTCGGAATCGCCATAAAAGTTATTATGGTCACTCAGCACCCAGCCTTGAGATATAAAACCGTTCCAGCCCGCTTGCGGCTCGGCGGCTAGCGCTCCATGCCAGAGCAGTGGCAGCAGTAGTAACGCAAGCGTTAATGCCCCCCCGGTTTTGGGTGTTGGATTAAAGCCGTTCGACAAGGTGGATACCCTCGAGTGTTTGTTGCTGAATCAAATAGCCAATGGCCCCTGGTGTTGTTTTCAGCATCTGTAGCATCTCTGTCTCGCTGTCGACCTGAGTCGGGGCTTTGCCGGTACCGGAGAACACGCCCCTGTCCCAGGTTTGTCTGAGCTGGTAAGGAAAAAGTCCGAGCACGGATTTACTGAACTGGCGGTGTAAAGGATGGTCATCCTGCAGCACCAAAACCTGAATTCTGGAGCCGTCTGGCCAAAGGGTCAGCCGCATCGTAAAAATTGACCTAAGGGCGGCAGCTGAGAGTGGCGGAGTGACGCCGATATCATGCATATAGACACGAATCTGGGCGGCCGGAGAGAGTGATTCTGAAGCCGCAAGTCTCGGCACGCAAAGCAGTAGCCACAGCCACAGTAGAGTAGCCGTGTGGCGAGCTAGGGTTTTGGGCTGGGTAGCTGCGATACGCATTAAGATGAATAAGATCCTCGAGGCGCTATTCTTGATCGAACCCGTACGGCCCAAACATCATCAAATCGCTGCTTTCGGCGATGGTAGTAATTTACCCATAATGCTGACTCTAATCAAAACAATCACGATGGTTAGGTTTTTGCCCATGGCTTAAAGAGATTGATCGAAAGTATTGATTAGACGCAATGAATTATAGCCTTTGATTTTTTTCCTGCCCCCGCTGTGGTAAAAAAGGTGCTTACTTATAAGGACTTCTCAATGAATCTACCAATCAAAACCTTCGTTGCCCTGATTGTTTCAGGACTTATCTCTTCCGCGTCTGCAGCTGAAATCCTGTCGGTGGCGGATCTGCATGCCAAACGTAAGACTCTAGCAGGCCAGCAGGTTACTATCACTGGAAAAGTGATTAAAGTTAATAATGGCATTATGCACCGTAACTTTGTCCATATGCAGGATGATACCGGTTCCGGCGAATTGGATCGGGTGATCTTCACTAGCCAGCAGACGGCTGAGGTAGGTGCCCAGATTTCTGCAACAGGGACTGTGAAGCTGGATACCGATTTTGGCATGGGTTACTTCTACCCGACCCTGGTTGAGGAAGCGACCTTTAGCGTTGCCCAATAGCACCCGCCCTCATCAGAACAGCTCTCCTTGGGCATCGGCTAGGATGTCAAAGGAGAGCCCGATAAAGGGCAGGATGGCATCAGCGATAGGTTTAATCTGTTTGTCGATATAGTGCTCGTGATCGATACGGCTGCTCAAGTATTCCAAAGGCTCGGGGCCATTAACCGTGATCAGATAGGCGATCGTCCCCTTGCGCTGGTACCGCAGCGCTTTCCCTCGGCGCAGGTTTTGTTGATCCGCCAGGCGAGCGGCACGCACCTGCGGTGGGATGTTTTTGACGTAGAGGCTTAGTTTTCGACGCAAGCGTTTGTGGTAAACCAGCTCTGAATCTCGTTTTCCTGCGCGGATTTCAACCAGGGTTCTGAGCACGCATGCGGATGGATCCTGATCGTGAAAGACCGCCTGATAGAGTTCGTTCTGAAACCGCTTAGCCAGCTCGGTCCAGTCACTGCGAATCGCCTCTAGCCCTTTAAATATCAGCTGTTCCTGGCCTGCAGCCTGGATCAATCCCGCATAACGTTTTTTACTGCCGGTGTCGCGGCCGCGGATGGTTGGCATCAAGAAACGGGAAAAATGGGTCTCATACTCCAGTTCCAGGTAGCAGCTGAGCCGATAGTCATCGGCTAGCAGGGTTTTCCAGCGCTGGTTGATGTCGGCCACCAGATCACGACCCAGTTGATCTGCTTGCTGATTATCGGGTGCCCCACGAAGATGGACAAATAACGAGTCGGTGTCGCCGTAAATAACCTCAAGACCCTGCTCCTCGATCCAGAGCGTCGTCTGCTTCAGAATTTGATGGCCGCGAAGGGTGATGGAACTCGCCAGGCGGGTATCGTAGAAGCGGCAGCCCCCCGAGCCTAGTACGCCATAGAAGGAGTTCATCAATATTTTCAGGGCTTGCGAGCGGGCTTTATCGCCGTTCTTCTTGGCTTCGTCGCGCTGTTGCCAGAGCGCGGTAATGATCTCTGGCAGGAAGTGCTGGGTGCGCGAGAAGTAGGCGCCTTTGAAACCGGTAACCGCCTCTGCCGGATTTTTTAACCCTTCTATCAGCCCCAAAGGATCGATCTTAAAGGTCCGGATGATGGCGGGGTAGAGGCTCTTGAAATCGAACACCAATACGTTCTGATAGAGCCCGGGAGTTGAATCCATCACGTAGCCGCCAGGACTTGCCAGTCCGCCGCCTTCGGGTAGATTGGGGGCGATGTAACCCGCTCGATGCAACCTGGGCAGGTAGAGGTTACTAAAGGCCGCGACCGAACCCCCGCTGCGATCCAGTTCTAAGCCGGTGAGTTGGCTTCTGAAGATTAAAAATTGCAAGATCTGGGTCTGCTGGAAGATATCCCATACCAGCCGACAGTCCTCGAGGTTGTACGCCGCCAGCTTGGGTTTGTTATGGGTGAAGTCGTGGCAGATGGTCGCCAAGCGGGCATCAACATCCTCGGTCAGTTTTCCGCGCCCCAACAGCCTCTGAGAGACTGACTCCAGGCTGAAGCTGGGAAAGCTATAGGTGGCGGTCTTGAGCGCGGCTATGCCGTCGATGACCAGGCGTCCGGGCAGGGTGACAAACCCTTGGCCGCTGTCATCGCGGGCATTCCTCCAGCTGGCGTAACTGCCACCCCGTCCCAAGGCGAGGCGTAGGCTATGCACTTCGGCGCGTTGCAGCAGCAGTCGGAAGTCAAAGTTGACGATATTCCAGCCAATAATCAGATCTGGATCCAGTGCTGTCAGGGTTTGTTGAAAGGCGATGAGCAGGGCTCTCTCGTCGACTACCCAGGTTATCTCAGGGTGTTCGGGCATCGTCTTGCCAATCATCAGCACCTGGGCAACGGCGTCGGCGTAGAAAGCGATCGAGTAGAGCTCGCCCTTGGCCGAGCACTCCAGATCCAGCGAGATAACCCGGAGTTCAGGCACATACTCAGCGCCCCTCAACCGGACCTGGTGCACCTGGGTAAACCCCTGCTGGGGACTGCTAATGCCTTGGAACTCAACCGCGCCGCGTGCCGATCGTTCCATCAGGTAGCGATCATGCAGCCTGATGTCACCCTCAAAGGCCTCGATCTCTTCAGCGCGTAAGCGTTCTTGGGCGCGATAGAAACTCTGTAATGTATTGAAATAGATCGCTGCAACTGGCTGCTGCTGAAAGGTTTTGAGTGTCAGGGGGCGATACTCTGTGCACTGGACAGATTCCGCCAGGAGCGCCTCTACCTGCTCTCGTTGATGCTGGTGGACAAAAAATAGCGGTCGTTCACCCTGGATGGTTAAGCGCACCGGGCCCTCGGCACTGGCCAGCCAAAGCTGTATCTCTGTCTGGCCGCCGCGGTCAAAACTCTGTCGGGTGAGAAGAAAACCCTGGTGCATGGGAAGAGGACATCGCTATGTGGTGAGGGGCCACAGTATGCCATCCTCGCTCTTTCAAAGGCAGCGAATCCCGGTGGCGGCTAGCGGAAATGATCATGCCGGCGAATCGCTGTTTGCCAGCAGATAGCTGTTTAACCCTAGCTGCTCATCCGAGGTGAGCTGTAGCCCCAGCTTGGTACGACGCCAGAGAATGTCCTCGAGGCTCTGGGCCCATTCGAATTCGATCAGATAATCCACCTCGCGCTGGTACAGTCCGGCGCCGAAATGCTGGCCCAGATCGGCAATCTGACTGGCTTCTGCGAGAATTTTTTGGCTAAGGGTGCCGTAGCTTCGTACGTAGCGTGTAATCACTTGCAGCGGCAGCCAGGGGTATTGGGTTAGCAGCTGGCTTTGCAGGCTCTCTTTGTCGCTGAAGTCACCGCCGGGAAAGGCAGGGATTTCGGTCCAAGCGGGCCCCGCCTGAGGGAAGAATTTACAGATACGATCAACCGCGGCTTCAGATAGTTTGCGGTAGGTGGTTAGCTTGCCACCGAAAACAGACAGCAACGGTGCTTGTTGGTCGGGCTGATCGAGCACAAAACTGTAGTCGCGGGTGACCGCCTGGGCCGCGCTGGCCGCATCATCCAGCAGCGGGCGAACCCCGGCGTAGCTCATCCGAATATCCGCAGCTGTTAGCTGGGTTTTAAAATATTGGTTGCTGATCTTGATTAAATAATCGCTTTCCATCACTGAGATTACAGCAGCCGAGGGATCTCCCTGGTACTCGACGTCGGTGGTGCCGATTAACGAAAAGTGCTCCTCATAGGGGATTACAAAGACGATCCGTTGATCGCTATGCTGGAGGATATAGGCTTCTGGCTGCTCGTGCAGGCGCGGTACTACGATATGGCTGCCCTTGACCAACCGAATCTTCTTGGGTGATTTGAGTGCCAATGCGGTATCAAACAGGCTCGAGACCCAGGGACCGGCGGCATTAATCAGTGCGCGGGCATAGACCACGTCGATACGGTCGGTGCTGCTGTGTTGTAGGCTGATCTGCCATAGGTCGTCTTTGCGTACAGCCGCGACACAGCGGCAATGGGTGCGGATATCGGCCCCCTGTTCGCGTGCAGCGATGGCGTTGAAAATCACCAGCCGTGCGTCATCGACCCAGCCATCCGAGTACTCAAATCCTTGGCGGATACTGTCAACCAGTGGGCTGTCAGGGCCAAACTTGATCCGTTTCGAGCCTTGCAGGCTGGTTCGGGTGCTGAGATGGTCGTAGAGAAACAATCCTGCTCGGATCATCCAGACGGGGCGAAGGTGCGCTTGATGCGGTAGCCGGAAGCGCAGCGGGCGGATGATATGCGGCGCTTTTTTCAGCAGGACCTCACGTTCTGCTAGTCCCTCTCGGACCAATCTGAACTCGTAATGTTCTAGATAGCGCAGCCCGCCATGGATCAGCTTGCTGCTGTTGGATGAGGTGGCCGACCCCAGGTCGTTCATCTCGCAGAGGCTAACCCTGAGCCCGCGACCGGCGGCGTCCAGGGCGATTCCTACACCGTTGATACCACCACCGACAACCAATAGATCATAGACACTGGAGGCTGGCTTCATCGTCTGGCTACCTACCTTTAAAAGAGTCGGGGCAATTGCACTATCCTGTCAGAGAGAGTCGATATTGGATAAATTTCTCTTACTATAGTGGTCGATAATGACTCGTGCTGGATAATCAGTCGATGCAGAGATTGAAGATCGTCACGATTTCGTCAAGGCTCTGTCTCTATAGGAGGCAACCCTCAATACAGAAGCGCTGATAGCGATGCGAGTTTTCTTATGCGCGACTTTATTCTTGCGATAGACCAGGGCACCACCAGCTCCCGTGCATTACTGGTAAACACTCAGGGGCAGATCCATGCAACCGCACAGCAGGCCTTTGCGCAGCATTTTCCGCAGGATGGTTGGGTAGAGCATGCACCTGAGGATCTGTGGCAAACGGTGTTATCCAGCTGTCGGGCAGTGATGGCGCAGGCGGGGGTGGTTGCCGAGCAGTTGGTGGCGCTAGGTATCAGTAACCAGCGTGAAACCACCCTGGTCTGGGATCGCGCCAGTGGCGAGCCGCTGTATCGGGCGATTGTTTGGCAGGACCGGCGTACCGCGGATTACTGCGCGCAGCTTAAACAACAGGGGCTCGAAGCGCTGATCAGGGATAAGACCGGGTTGCTGATCGACCCTTATTTCTCGGCAACAAAGATCCGCTGGATTCTTGACCAGGTGCCCGGCGCACGTGACAAAGCGCGGCAGGGCCGTTTAGCGTTCGGCACGGTAGATAGCTTTCTGTTGTGGAAACTGACCGGCGGTAGAGTTCACCGCACCGACGCCACCAACGCCTCGCGCACCCTGTTGTTCAACATCCACACCCAGTGCTGGGATCAGGAGCTGCTGCAGCTGTTCGACATCCCCGCCTCGATGCTGCCGCAGGTACTTGACTGCGCCGATGATTATGGCCACACCGAGGCCGAGCATCTAGGCGGGGCGGTTGCAGTTCTCGGTGTCGCCGGTGATCAGCAGGCGGGATTGTTTGGCCAGGCCTGTTTTAGCCCGGGGATGGCGAAAAGCACCTACGGTACGGGTTGTTTTCTGATGCTCAACACCGGTGCTGATGCGCTCAGGTCTGAGCATCGCTTGCTGACGACCGTTGCCTATCGGCTTGATGGTTGCACCACCTATGCGCTGGAAGGGAGTATTTTTGTTGCCGGAGCGGCGATTCAATGGCTGCGCGATGGCCTGAAACTGATCGCCGATGCCGCCGAAACAGAGGCGCTGGCGCAGCAAACGTCGCTGGAGCATGGGGTCTATCTGGTACCGGCGTTTACCGGGCTGGGTGCGCCCTACTGGGATCCCACCGCACGCGGGGCGATTACGGGGCTGACGCGCGATACCGGGATTAAAGAGATCATCACCGCGGGGCTGCAAGCGGTCTGTTACCAATCTAAGGACCTGCAATTGGCGATGCAACGTGGTGGCATCAGGCCCAACAGGCTCCGCGTCGATGGCGGCATGGTTGGCAATAACTGGCTGATGCAATTTCTGGCAGATATCCTTGATGTTCGAGTAGAGCGGCCGATGATCACCGAGTCGACGGCGCTGGGGGTGGCCTATCTGGCGGGGTTGAAAGCGGGCGTTTTTACTTCAACTGAACAATTGGGGCGGCTGTGGCAATGCGAGCAGTGCTTTGAGGCGACAATCAGCGAGGCCGATCGTGATCGTTATTATGGGGGATGGCAGCAGGCGGTTCGGCGGCTACAGAGCGATTAAGCCAGGCTCAGAGTTTTGTTGCTGGTGTTATAAATAGGTAGAATTAGAAGTATTATCAGTATTATCAGTATTATCAGTCGCTTAGCTTCTTGGTTAGTTTCTTCCGGCGGATGCCAGCCGCCTCTATATCGGAGACCGTTTGGGCGCTGAATCCAACCCCAAAGCTGCTGTCGAAGTTTAGATCGGTTACATCGTTGCTGATACTGATGATCTGGGGTTGGTTTGGCAGCGGGTAACCACCGCAGGATTCACCCGCATCACAGATGAGAAAATCATTATCCGAGTCGCTGCCAGAGAGGATGTAATAATCACCGGCTACAACATCTAGGAAGTTGTAGTTATAGCGGCCATCAGCCGCAGCTATTGGCTGAGAGTCGATCGTTTCTAAGCTTATCGCATCGATCAATAGTACCCACTGCAGACCTACATCCGCGCTGCTTGAAATCGCACCGCTAACGTTAAGAATCACGGGTAGGGTTACTGTGCCTGCGGTATCCGAGCTGACCTGAATATTACCTCGATACTGCCCCGCAGTTAAGCCGCTGCGATCGACCGTCACCCTGTAGGTGCCGAGGTTACTGCTATCTGTAGCCTCAGCCGTCGCCGTTAACCAGGACCGGTCAGCGAGCACCGAACTAATAAATAGATCGCGTTGCCCTGCATTGCCGATAATGAGGGTCAGTTCGGTCAGGGTAGCGCCAAACGTCAGGGTGGATTGGTCGATGCTTATTAGCGCCGGCAACTGGGCGCCGCCAGCAAGGGCGCTGGCATACTGGACCGCTTTAAGCGCGTCGATCAAGCCGTAGCCATATTGGTTGTTGCGCGTTGCTGCACCGTCATTACCCAGGTCTTGGGTGATCTGTCCGCTGACGATAGCCGCATCGAAATTTGCCGGTGTTAGAGCGGGATGGAGGGATCTCATCAGTGCCGCAACGCCGGCAACATGCGGCGCGGCCATGGAGGTGCCTTGAGAGAACGCCACGCTGGGCTGGCGGCTGCCGGTGCGCGTATCGGCGAGGGTGCTAAAAATACCGTCCGGATAGCCATCCCCGTTTTGATCAACCGAGCTATCACCACCCGGGGCGCTCAGATCGATGCTGCTGCCGAAGTTGGAATAGCGGCTCAGGGTTTTGTCATAGCGCACCGCGCTGACCGAAACCACGCCGTCGTAAGCAGCAGGGTAGAACGCTTGGTTGGACCCCTCATTGCCAGCGGCGGCGATAATAATGGTGCCGCTGGCGCGTGCTTGGGTAATGGTATCTTGCATTACTTGGCTGAATCCGGGGCCTCCCAGGCTCATATTGATGATATCTGCACGGGTACTGGGTAGGGTTCCTGAATCATTGCTTAGTCTAGCCGCGTAGCGGATGCCTTGAAGGATGTCGTAGCTGGTGCCGCCTCCTTTTCCTAACGCACGGATCGGCATCACCTTGGCGCTGGTTGCCACTCCCGCGACGCCGCTACCGTTATTGCTGGTGGCTGCAATCGTGCCGGCGACATGGGTTCCGTGGAAACTGCTTTGCCCGGCAAGCATCCCATCGCCAGGATCATCGGGATTGTCATCAATACCGTCGCCATCATTGCTCATAGCGCTAGAGGCGATGAAATCATAGCCAGTGCTGGTCAGGTTGGCAGCAAGGTCGGGGTGTGCGCTATAGACGCCCGTATCTATGACAGCCACGATCACTGCGCTGCCGTTGCTGAGATCCCATGCCTGGGGCAGGTTGATTAGCGGATAATGCCATTGCAGCGGGTAGTAGGGATCATTGGGTATCGCTTGCGTTGTACGGATGTAGTTGAGTCCTGCGGACTTAACCTCGGGCTGCGATTGGAGTGATTTTAACAGTCGAATGGTTTCTATTTTTTCTTCCCGAGCACCGTATCCCCAGGGACGCTGTTGGGCCAAGGAGCGTTGCGACGACAAGGCTGTTAGCGTGGCTTGGCGTTGGTCTCTATCCCCCAGCTCTAGCAGCATCGCTCTATCGACATTGCCCGCTTTGGTCTTCAGCCCCAACCCCGTGAGCCGATCCTGCTGTCGTTGTAGCTGTCGTTGTGCGGACAAGGGGTCTTTTGCTGCGGTGCGGCTGAAATCATTCATCGTCAGGATCAGTTCGCCGGGGATAAACGCATCGATGCTGGAGACGGGATGCTGAGTTGTCGCTGCGCTCAACGGGCTCTGTCCAACTGTGAGGATATAGTTTGACGCCCCCTCCCAGGCTTCGATAACGACATGAAAGACACCGGAGTAGGGTGCCTGAACCGATTCTGTTTCCGACACCGACAAAGAGTCATCGACCGGCGTTGATGGGTCTGTGGCATCGTAAAGCCAGAGATCAAGATCCACCTCTTGGGGGACGAGTGGGTTGAAATCCGCCAGGGTGAGGGAGATCGTTTGCCCCTCGGTTAATAAAACTTCATAGGCGTCATAGGTATCGCCTGAAAGTTTAAATCGAGAGCCCGGCTCGCCAGCGCCAAGCCAGCTGGCATAGCCACCGACGACTGCCGGATTGGGTATCGGCTGCGCCTCTGCGGGGGTGTCGTTGGATTTAAAAGGCGCCTCAGGGTCGTTGACATCACTATCAATAACGGTACCGGATGCGGCCTGCACCGTTCCGCTTATCGAGACGGCAGCGGCTGAGGCGCTCTCGGAGCTGCTTCCGCCGCTACAGCCTTGCAGCAGTAACAGCGTCGTTAGCGCCAATAACTGGATCATCAACCAGTGAACTCGGTGAGGCAGTGAGTGTAATGCCATTAACGGTCTCCCAGTCTGCGTATTTCCTCTGCTTAACTATATACCGATTTTCCGCCATCGACGGCGATAATCTGCCCGGTGATAAACGACTGCCGTGCCAGAAAGAGTACCGTATCGGCAATGTCGTCAGGCGTTCCATAGCGCTTAAGCAGGGTCTTTTCCAGCGTTTTTTGCTCCGCAGCAGGATCCCGTTTGGCGGCCCCTTCAGGGGGCAGAATGGGTCCCGGGGCGACGCCGTTAACGCGGATCTGTGGCGCCAGCTCTTTGGCTAGACTCTGGGTCAGCATCGCCAACCCCGCCTTGGCGACCGAGTAGAGGGGGAAACCCTGCAGAGGACGTTGGCCATGGACATCGACAATGTTAACGATGCTGCCCCGCTGTTGCCGTAATCCGGGTAGCAACGCTTTGGACAGCCACAGCGGCGCTTTGAGGTTGGAGCCGATCAGGGCGTCCCAGTCTGATTCGGTGATCTGCTCTAGCGGGGTAGGATAGAAGCTGGACGCGTTGTTGACCAGCAGGTCCAGTCGCTGCCATTGGGCCTGCGCCTGGATCGCGAGCTGTTCAATGGCACGGCTGTCGGTTAGATCCGCCTGCAGGGTTTGGGCGCTATCGGCTCGGGTACGGTTGAGAGCGGCGGCGAGCTGCTGCGCCTCTGGCTTTGAATCATGGTAATGGATCAATACCCGATAGCCTGCCTGATGCAGTCGCTGGGCGATACAGGCACCGATACGCCGTGCCGCACCGGTAATCAGGGCTACGGGCTGGTCGGCGGCTGAGGTGTCTGTGCTGTTAGGGTCGATCATCGCGAATCCTTCGCCGGGTTCGGCTCGGTCGAGCTCGGCGGACTTAGCGAAAGTGCAGGGCTGCTGGGCTTCTGGTTAGTAGAGTCTAGCGCCTTGGCAACGACCGCCCACTGACGCCGTTGCAATTCGAGTCCCAGCTCCGCTCCTTTGAACCCTTCGTTGACCAGCAGCCGGGGCTGAATCTGTACGATCAGGGTAAACAGCGCTTGCAACTGTTCGGCTAGAGGAAAGGGCTGCTCGCGGCTAATTCCCGCGATGGCTTGGCAGCCTTCGATAAAGGGTGTCAGGCGTTCGGGGCGGCGCTGTAGGTCGAGCCCCTGATAGATAGCCAGCACCCGATCGGCAGTCAGCGGCGCGGCCAGCAAGGGCTGATAGCGGCCGAGCAGCAGCGCCGTGTCACGGAATAGTCGCGGGACCCTGAGCCGAATCTGGAGTTGTTCCAGCGACGCCAGATCTGTTACTGCGCTGCAGAGTACTGCCCAGCGAACAGCGGTTTGGGTGCTGAGGGTGCTGGCATTGATCAGCGGTTGGAATCCTGAGGGTACTGTTTTTATCTCAGGTTCTATCTCAGGTTCTATCTCAGGCAGCGCCTCGGCCAGTTCTGACATCAGTTGCTGCAGTGCGCCGCAGCGGGCCAGGCTGATGAAGTACTGCTCGGGATTGGCTTCGCCAAGCGCGCGTTCGGTCTCTTTCCAGACCCGCTCGGCGGACAGCGCTTGGAGTTCGCCGCTGGCGCTGAGTTCGCGCATCAGGGTTAGGGTGGCGGGGTCAATGCTGAAGCCAAACCGGTATAGCTTGGCTAAAAATCGGGCGACCCGGAGTACCCGCAACGGGTCTTCGGCGAAAGCAGGCGACACATGGCGTAATCGACGTCGGGCCAAATCTTTCTGGCCACCGTAGGGATCAATCAGGGTACCGTCACTATCGGCGGCGATGGCGTTAATGGTCAGATCGCGGCGGAGCAGATCCTGCTCTAAGCTGACATCGGTGGCGGCATGAAACTGAAAACCAGCGTAGCCGCGGCCGCTTTTGCGCTCGGTACGCGCCAGCGCATACTCTTCATGAGTTTGTGGATGCAGGAATACCGGAAAATCTTTGCCCACCGGTCGGTAGCCGAGTTCGAGCATCTGTTCAATCTCTGCACCGACCACAACCCAGTCGTGATCATAGACGGGGATTCCGAGTAAGCGGTCGCGGACGGCACCGCCGACCTGATAGATGTCCATGTTTACCCGTTACCCATACTTGGATCGCCAGTCTTTATGGTTGTCGCCCGCTAACCTTGTTGGCAGCGTTCGGGGAAGTGCTGCTGCCAGGCTTCAAAGCCTCCGACCAGACTATAGACCTCATCAAAGCCGCGTTCGATCAGAAACTGGGCTGCAGACTGGCTGCTGAAGCCATGGTAGCAGTACACCAGGAGCGGCGCGTCTAGGTCTGCAGCATCGATAAACTGCTGCAGGCTGTGATTATCGAGATGGGTTGCGCCGGAGATGTGGCTATTCTGGAAGCTGTCCGGATCGCGAATATCGGCCAGCGCGGCCCCCTTTTCGAGCAGCAGCTGGGCTTGGGTTACATCAATCTGTTGGAACTCGGTCATGGTCGTTCCTTTTTGTTTCAACGAGTCGTGTTCACAGGTTCTCTCGCCAGGTTCTCTCGCCAGGTTATATCGACTGTCTAAGCGTTGCCGCCGCAGCCGACACTAAAATAGCGCTGGTCTTCAAGCCGCAGCGCGGTGAGCGAGCCTCCCCAGACGCAGCCGGTATCCAGCGGATAGATGTTAGGGGTATCAGAGCGTCCTTCTAGTGAAGCCCAATGGCCGAACAGCAACCGATGGTGAGAGATTAACCGGTCCTTGAAGCTGAACCAGGGCGCGTAGCCTTTAGGCGGATTTTGCTGCCCGGTCTTGGTGTCCAGCTCCAGTTTACCCTTGGCATTGCAAAAGCGCATCCGGGTGAAGTAGTTGGTGATCATCCGGTAACGCTCCCAGCCTTCTAAGCTATCCTTCCAGCGGTTGGGTTCGTTACCGTACATATGACTGAAAAATTCGCGAGCCAATGGACTGCGAAGTACGGTTTCGACCTCGCGGGCACAGGCGATTGCTTTGTTTAGGCTCCAGATCGGTGGAATGCCGGCGTGGACCATCACATAGCCTTTGGCGGTGTCGTGGTGCAATAGTGGCAGATGGCGAAGCCAATGCATGAGTTCATCACGATCAGGGGCATTGAGGATCGCATCGAAGGTATCCTTGCGGCCGGCTTTTCGCTTGTCGCACGCAACGGCCAGGAGGTGCAGATCGTGATTTCCCAGCACGACTTTGGCCTGCTCTCCCAGGTCTTTAACAAAGCGCAGAGAGGCCAGGGACTCAGGGCCACGATTGACTAAATCACCGGTCAGCCAGAGCTGATCATCAGCACTGAAATTGACCTGGCTGAGCAGGGCTTTAAGTTCGTTCAGGCAGCCCTGCAGGTCGCCTACAGCATAGGTTGCCATCGTCAGTGTAGCGAGTGAGGCAGCGCTAAGGTGAAGGCGCTAATAGGAATTTGAAATTGCTCCCCCGACGCGCGTTGCATTACGTAGTGGCCCTCCATCATCCCGACTTCGGACGGTAACACGGTGCCGCTGGTATAGCTGAAACTTTGTCCGGGAGCTATATCAGGCTGCTCGCCAACCACGCCCTTTCCTTGAACTTCCTGCTCGTGCTGATCACCATCGGTAATCCGCCAGTAGCGGCTCAGCAGCTTTACCGATTCTTCGCCCTGGTTGCTGATGGTGATGTGATAGGAAAACACATAGCGCTGGTTGTCAGGGTCGGACTGGTTATCGAGGTAATGGGTTTCAACCTTGATGCTGATCGGCTCTGACGGCGAGAGTGGGGTTGTCATAGGCTGCTCTCCGGGGTGTCGGTTACGGCGTTCTGCTGTGATTTATAGCCAGTATAGTGGTTAGCCAGACGAACAAAATCGGTTAGCGACAGATTTTCAGGGCGTAACCCTGGATCGATCCCAGCCGCTTCTATGATCTCTATAGGCAGTATTTTCTTGAGATTGTTACGGAGAGTCTTGCGGCGTTGACCAAAGGCGGTCCGAACCAACACCTCGAAATCGCCAATACAGTCTGCAGGATGCGGTGGCTCGAGGTAGGGGCGCAGTTTGACAATCGCCGAATCAACCTTGGGCTGGGGGTGGAACGCCTCGGGACCGACCAAAAACAGCGAAGAGACCTCGCAGTAGTACTGGGCCATGATGCCTAGTCGGCCGTAAGCACTGTCACCCGGTTTGGCTGCCAGCCGATCGACCACCTCTTTTTGCAGCATGAAGTACATATCTTCGATCAGCCCGCTGTAGCTGAGTAGATGGAAGATGAGCGGGGTGGAGATGTTGTAGGGCAGATTACCAATCACCCGCAGCGGACGTTGATCGGCCGCCAGTGATTGAAAATCAAACTTGAGGGCGTCGGCCTGATGAATCCGAAACGCATCGGCGTAATTGAAAAATTTAGTCCGCAGGATCGGAATCAGGTCACGGTCCAGCTCGACCACATCGAGTTCGCCACAACCGCTGAGGATCTCCTCGGTCAAAGCGCCCAAACCGGGGCCGATTTCGACCAGATGCTGCCCTGACTTGGGGTTGATGGCGCGAATAATCCGGCGGATAACGCCCTGGTCCTGGAGGAAGTTTTGACCAAAGCGCTTGCGCGCCTGATGCCCTTGGGGTGACTGCTTCATGAAGTGGGTGTCTCTGGAGTCAAGCTGGCTGTATGGCTGGTGGTGTTACTGAGGGTGTTACTGAGGGTGTTACTGAGGGTGTGGGTGGATGCGCTGCTGGAGGTGTTGCTAGAAGCCTGAGTAGACGCACTGACTATTCGTGCCGCGTACTCAATTGCCGCTATTAGGCTGCCGGTGCTGGCCTTGCCGCTGCCTGCCAGATCGAGCGCGGTACCGTGATCCACCGAGGTGCGGATAATCGGCATGCCCAGGGTGATGTTGACCGCGTGGCCAAAGCCTTGGTGTTTGAGTACCGGTAATCCTTGGTCATGGTACATCGCCAGAACGGCATCCCCTCGTTCCAGCTGCCGCGGGGTGAACAGGGTATCGGCAGGCAGCGGGCCGATCAGATTCAACCCTTCGCTACGCAAGGCTGCCAGGGTCGGTTCGATAATCTGTTGCTCTTCGGTGCCGAGGTGCCCGCCTTCACCGGCGTGGGGGTTGAGTCCACAGACCAGAATACGCGGTTGTTGCAGGCCGAATTTTAGCCGCAGATCGCTATCCAGAATCCGGCAGATCTGGGTCAGTCGTTGCGGCGTGATCGCCGCGGCGACCTGAGACAGCGGCAGGTGGGTGGTCACCAGGGCAACTCGCAGGGTATCGGTGGCGAGCATCATCACCACCTGCTCGCTGGCGGTGTGCTGCATCAGAAATTCGGTGTGGCCGCTGAAGGGCACGCCGGCATCATTGATGACCCCTTTGTGTACCGGCGCTGTCACCAGGGCAGCAAATACCCCGTCTAGACAGCCCTGGGTGGCGCGTCTCAGGGTCTCGAGCACATAGGGCGCATTGAGTTTGTTCAGGGTGCCCGGAATCGCCTGCTGCGCTAACTTGACTTCGAGTACGCAGAGTTCGCCCGCAAGGCTGGGGCGAGGCGGTTGTTGGGGCTCAAAGACGCGCAGATTCAGCGGCAGTCCGAGCTGCTTGGCACGTTGTTGGAGCAGTTCGGCGTCAGCGATCACAACCAGTTCGTGGGGTTGCGCTTGCTGGGCCAGTTGGATACAGAGATCCGGCCCAATTCCCGCCGGCTCACCGGGGGTCAAGGCTAAGCGGTAGCAGTTCATGGCCGAGGGGCTCCGATAGTTATTGTCGTAATCTTCAGCATGCGGGTTGTGACAGTGGTCAGCATCATGAATGAATCAACAACGTTTTTTGCAATGATAGCTTGATCGAGTGGTTTGCTAATGCCGGTTTTGCTCTGATTTGGAGGACTTCGGTCGATGCGATTTTGCGGGTATTGCCGTTATCCCAATACCCGAACCGGGTATTTAATCCGGTTAACAGACCTGCTTTTGCATCGACGCTCAGTGCTACAGCTTGATCTCGATATAGGCTTCGGTACGGATCTCACGTAGCCAGTTTGACAGACTTTCGGAGAACTTTCGCTTGCGAATCGTCTCCTTAGCCTGATTGCGCAGTATCTGCTGGCCGAAGTCTTGCTCACGACGATCTGTAACCTGCAACAGATGCCAGCCAAATTGGGTCTGGAAGGGCAAGCTGATCTCACCGATAGCGCTTGCATGCACGGTCTGCTCGAACTCAGGGACCATCTGGCCATCCATAGTCCAGCCGAGATCGCCGCCATTGCTGCCACTGCCCGGGTCGTCGCTGTACTGCTTGGCCAGAATGGCGAAGTCTTCACCCGCATTTAGGCGCCGGTATAGATCACGGCTGAGTAGCTCCGCATCGCGGAGCGAACGGATCTCGCTTGGACTGAGCAGGATGTGGCGTACCTTGGCTTGCTCTATCAGCTGCTCTGCCCCACCACGGCGCTCGATCACCTTGAGGATATGGAATCCGCCACCGACCCGAAATGGCTGGCTCAGCTCCCCATCGGCGAGTAATTCGACCGCCTCTGCTGCCGCTTCGGGCAGTTCTGAGGGTTTGCGCCAGCCGATATCGCCGCCTTTGAGTGCCTCGGGCGCTTTCGATACCGCGATAGCTGTTGCCGCGAAGTCGGCACCGTCGACAAGTTGTTGGTGTATCTGGGCTACGGCCCGCCGGGTGGCGATCAACTGTTCGCTGCTGGGTGAATCGTCGAGGGGGATCATGATATGACCGATATGCAGTAAAGGTTCGGAGTTTTTACGCCCCTGCTCTGAAGCCAACTGGTTGTTGATCTCCTGCTCAGAGATGTGAATGCGTTGGTTGACCACGCGCTCCTGTACCCGGGTGACGAGCATTTCACTGCGAATCTGTTCTCGAACGTCGAGGTAGTTCTGGCCTTCGGCCTCGAGTTGTTGTTTGAAGTCACTTAGCGGCAGGTTGTTGCTCTGGGCGATTCTGTCGAGGGTACTGTTGAGCTCAGTGTCGGAGATAACAATCCCGTTTGAGGCCGCCAGGTGCAGCTGGATGCGATCGATAATCAGTTTGTCCAAGACCTGTCGGGCAAAGGTATCGCTGTCGGGCAGCCGGGTGTCACGTTCGAGTAGTTGCTGGCGAATAAGGGCGCTGCGGCGGTTGAGTTCGGTTTGGAGGATGATGTCAGTATCGACAATGGCGACTACCCGGTCGAGAAATTGCTCGTCGGCTTGCGCCGACGGCATGATTGCAAAGGGTAATAGCAGTTGCCCCAGGAGCAGTAGCTGAGCACATGATGATCGCGAGTTAAGTGACCTTGGCAGCGCTCTCAGGAGTATGCGTAGAACAGAATTAATCATTGTTTTTATGCTCTTCAAAGCCGGAAATCTCTTTCATAAAATTCTTGGCCATAGGGCCGTTATCACCCGCAGCGCGGGTGCCTATACCGCCGAGTCCTTTGAGTACGAATTGCAGGAAAAGGCCCTCTTTTCTACGCAAGTCATCATCAGCGGTGATCCACTGGCGGTAGATGGTACGCACCTGCCAGCAGCAGTTTTCATATTCGAGTCCGGCGATTAGATCGAGCGCCTCTTTACCGACCAGATCCTGTTGCCAGCGGCCGAGCATACTCCACTGGGTAGACAGCGGCCAGATCATCGTCAGGTCGGTCTGCTCCAGTTCGTCCTCGGTGAAGCGGTAACCAAAATTCACTGTATGGTCGATATCGGAGCGGTAAGCGATTTTGAAGTTGCGGACTAAGTTGTGGGCGGCATTGCGATCCCATTCGGCATCGGCGGAGATGCGCAGCTTCTGGGTGATGTTCCACAGCCCTTCAGCGACCAAGTTTGAGCGACTATCGGTGATCGACGATTCTACCGAGGATAACCGAACTCGGCGATCCCTTGAGTAATAGATCTGACCGATACTGGCATTACCCCGTTCATAGCCTTGGCTGTCAAGCAGTCGCGTGGTCAGACCGGCAGTGACCTGGCTGGTGTCACCAATGCGGTCAAGGCCGCTGAAACGGTTATCACGGAATAGCTGGTTGAAGCCAAAGGTCAATTCAGAGGAGTCGAAGGTCGGCAGGTCGTCCTGGTTCTGAAAGGGTACCTCGAGGAAGAACAGCCGCGGTTCCAGGGTTTGGCTGTAGGCATCGTCGTCATAGTCGAAATAACGGTCAAACAGCAGGCCGGTATCGAAACTCAGCAGCGGCAGGGTTCGGGAAGGGGCGCTGTCGACGGTGCCCGAGGTGTTCTGCAGCTCATACTGGGTGTGGGTCAGTTTAAGGCTGGGGTGGATATAGCCCCAGGGCCTATCGAAGCGCATCATCAGGGTGCTTTCTAAATGTAGCCGACTGCCGTTGAACAGGGCGTTGCCTGTAAAGCCGCTAGGATCACGATCGAAACTGCTGAATCTGGCCAGATAGTCAAATAATAACCAGTCGTTATCGAGCTTAGGCGTACCTGCCAGCCGGAGTGCCGGTAGTTTGCGATAGGGACTGTCTGCCTCATCGATAGTCTGGTAATCATGCACCAGGGCTTCGAAGTTAAAATCACGGGAGCGATAGGTCACCGAAGCTCGTTGATTTAGATGCGATTGTTCGCTGAGGTTGAGGTCAGTTCCCAGATCTTCAAAATAATCGCTATCGCTGACCGAGGTGTAATCTACCTGGGTGCTCCAGTTGCGAGAGGGTTCGCCCTGATGGTTGAAACCAACAATCCAGCGATCCTCTGCAGCCTGCAATTCGTCGTTGGGCAGGTAGGCAAGCCCAAGCTCGAACTGCCCGTAGCTGTTGCGATAGCGGAACTCATTCTCGAGCATATTGCCCCGCGCGTCGATACGACGGAAGGTCAGGGTGTCGTCATAGTTTGCGGCCAGGTTGAAGTAATAGGGCTGAGAAAAATCGATACCATTATCGGTGGTCAACGAGAACGTAGGGACCAGCAGGCCCGACATCCGCCGTTTATCAATCGGGAATGACAGGTAAGGGACGTAGAGCACCGGGAAATCATTGATCCTGAGCGTCGCATGGGTGATTTCACCCAGACCTTTTTCTTGGCTTAAGAGGATCTTACTGCCGTTGATGCTCCAGGATTCATCACCGGGAGGGCAGCGGGTATAGGCGCCTTGGTTGATGAGCAGGCTGCCGTCGTTTTGGCGGGTGATCTTCGTTGCAGAGCCACGCAAGTGCCCTTCATGGACGACAAATTGAGCCTGGTCGATAACCGCCTCATTATTGCCCAGGTCGAGCTCGGCACGCTCACCTAGCAATAGCAGTCCCGGTTCACGGTACTGGACCATGCCGCTCATCTCGGCTATTTCACTGCGATGGTTGAGCTGAGCTCGTTGGCTTCGCGCTTGACGGCTGCCTCTGCGCAGATAAATATCACCCTCGAGTAGGGTGAGGCCATTGTCGAGCGTGCGGCTATAGCTTGTAGATACATGGATCGGCTCGGCCCCCGAGGCTAGCGCACTGTCGTCAAAGTCAAAACTCGGTTGGATGTAGCTGCCACGGCAGTGCGACAGCGGTGAAATACCGGTTGGATTGGGGTACCAGTCCAAAAAAGCAAAAGGAGCATCGGCAAAAAGACTCTCAGGTTCGCCAATGCCCTCGGGATTGGACGCTTGTCGGGCACTGTGGAGCCACTGCTGCCGAGCCTGCTGCTGCGTCTCGGTCATAGTTTGTTGTTGCGCATAGCCACCGGGATAGGCTTGGCGATAGCGCTGATCCGAAAGGTCCGCCTTCAGGGTTGCAGGTTTTACTGCGAGTGCTGGGCTGGTCGGGAGTGTTTCTGAGGACGCTGCTGAACAGCTCGGAGGGTTCTCATCGGCACCGCACTCAAGCGCCTGATCAACCGTTGGTGGCGGTAAAGGAGCAAGATATTTGACCCTGTCAGGCGCTGTGACGGGCTCGGCCCAGGCGCTCGTGGCCGGCACAGCGAAGATCACAGTCAACAGTAGCCCGCGAAGAGGGGAGGTCATAAAAACGGGCATAACAGCTGTGTTGGCTCCCTCAGTACTGAGCGGCGGGGACCTAAAGCCCCTGTCCGAAGGTGTTGGATTTCTTGTAAGATGCGCGCAGTGGAGGAGGGCGTTCAGATTAACGGCGATCACTTCCTACTGGGGCGCATGATAAAGCATCCGCTCAGAACCTGGAAATCATTTAACTGGGATAATATCTTCGTGGACCAACGCCGGAATTTGCTGTGCAGCTGGATAGTGACAGCTTTTGAACACCTGGGTATCGATCTGGACCCCGGTTGGCACCTGGAGACGGTTTCAGGGGATGCCAGTTTTAGACGTTATTTTCGCGTCCATAGCCACAATCTGAGTTGGATTGCGGTCGACGCGCCGCCAGACAAGGAGAATAGTCGAAGTTTCGTTAATATCGCCCGTGCCTGGGAGCCTTTGGATATTCATGTGCCGGTGGTGCATTTGGCCGATCTTGAAGAGGGTTTTATGCTGCTCTCGGATTTAGGCAACCTGCTCTACCTGCAGCACCTTGATGCAGACAACGCGGATCTATTGTATGCACAGGCGATACAGACCCTGACCCATATTCAACAGTGCCGCACGGTGCTCGGTGATCCGCTGCCGGACTATGACCGAGCGATGTTGCGCCGGGAGATGGCGCTGTTTCGGGAGTGGTTTATCGGTCAGCAGCTGGGATTGATCCTGACCAGCTACGAGCAAGAGCTGCTAAATACGGTGTTTGAGAGTCTGATTAGCTCTGCACTTTCCCAACCTAGGGTCTGTGTCCATCGTGATTATCACAGCCGTAATCTGATGCTGATCGAGGGTTCGGCACCCGGGGTGATCGATTTTCAGGATGCGGTGATGGGCCCTATTACCTATGATCTGGTTTCACTGCTGCGCGATTGCTACATCGCCTGGCCCGAGTCCCGGGTTAAGGGCTGGGCGTTGCAATACGCATCTTTGGCGCAGCAAACGGGGCTGATGGAACCTGTTTCTTCCGAGCGTTTTCTGGGATGGTTTGACCGTATGGGGATGCAACGCCATCTTAAAGCGATAGGTATCTTTGCACGGTTGAATATCCGTGATGCTAAACCTGCCTACCTGCAAGATATTCCCCGAACGCTTAATTATTTATGCCAGGCTGGCCGACATCTGCCGGAATATAACAAGTTTGAAGGCTGGCTGGCGGAGCGGGTGATTCCCGCCATGGCGGCCACCCAGTTGTTTGATATGAGCCAACTAAGGCTGTCCGGTACTGAGACCGGTGCCCCGTGAGAGCGATGATTCTGGCGGCAGGACTGGGGAAGAGGATGCGGCCCTTGACCGATCATCGCCCCAAACCCTTGCTTCCGGTTGCCGGAAAACCGTTGATTGTTCATAGTATCGAGCGTCTGGCCAAAGCGGGAGTTGAAGAGCTGGTGATTAATCTTAGCCACCTGGGTGAGCAGATTGAAGCAGCGCTGGGCGATGGCCATCGCTGGAAAGTGTCGATTCGTTATTCGCATGAGGCCGTGCCACTGGAAACCGCGGGTGGGATCATCCAGGCATTGCCGCTACTTGCGGAGGCCGATGACCGGCCCTTTCTGTTGGTTAACGGCGATATCTGGTGTGATTACCCGTTAGCGC
Organism: uncultured Neptunomonas sp.; assembly: GCA_963974645.1. GTDB lineage: Bacteria > Pseudomonadota > Gammaproteobacteria > Pseudomonadales > Balneatricaceae > Motiliproteus. Next base: position 49,233 of record CAXBEA010000014.1, read on the forward strand.
GTTTGCCTAGAGCGCTGGATGCAGAGGCGCATCTGGTGCTGGTTGATAACCCAGAGCATCATCGCCAGGGAGACTTTGGACTTGTGCAGGGGCGGGTTGTCGCGAACACTCAGCCCCGGTTAACGTTTTCTGGGATTAGTCTGCTGCGCCCGAGCCTGTTTCGGGGTTGTCTGCCTGGGGCTCAAGCGTTGGCACCGCTGTTGCGTCAAGCGATGGATCGTGAGGCGGTAACGGGCGAGTATTATAGAGGTGTTTGGATCGATGTGGGTACGCCCCAGCGACTGGCAGCGTTGGCGCAGCAGTTGAGCTGTATTAACGAACATTTGGAGGATTGAGGATGACCCCCCAGCAACTGGGCGAGCGGATCTATCAGAACCGGACAGGATTAGTGATAGGCGGATTAATAGGTGTGTTTAGCGGCGGCCTGTTTGGGTTGGCCTTTGGTGCGTTTATTGGTTATAGCCTGCAACAGATGATGATCGGGGTGAAACTCGGCGCGCTGAGTCCTCAGCAGGCTTTTTTTGAGGCTACCTTTGTGGTGATGGGAAAAATCGCCAAGGCCGATGGACGGGTCACCGAGAGTGAAATTCAGTACGCGCGCGACGTGATGGCGCGGATGAATTTAACCGATGAGAAACGCCAGCAAGCGATAGAACTGTTTTCGCAGGGTAAACAGCTCGATTTTGATATTAGCCCGCAGATACAAAAGTTGGCGCGGTTGATCCGCCACCGCAGCAATCTAAAACAGATGTTCGTTGAGATTCAGCTTCAGGCTGCCTTCGCTGATGGCGCGGTAAGCCAGGAAGAGTTGCTGGTGATTCAACAGGTCTGCTCATCGCTGGCAATCAGTTTTCCGGATCTTGAGCAAATTTTACGCCGCTGTCAGGCCGAGCAGGCGTTTGCCGACCAGACCTACCAGGCACATCAGGAGGGCAATCCTAATAATCCGCGCTTATTAGAGCAGGCGTATGCGGTGCTAGGCGTTTCGCCGCAGATCGGTGATCCCGAGCTGAAAAAAGCCTACCGTCGGCTGATGAGCCAGCACCATCCCGATAAGCTGATCGCGCGTGGGCTGCCCCCCGAGATGCAGCAGTTGGCCAAGGAGAAAACCCAGGAGATTCAGGCCGCCTACGAGCGGGTCAAACAGTCTCGTACCCGTTGACAGGATGACCGCGTCATCGCCGGTTCGGGTTTGGAGCTGCCCTAGGCTCAGCGCCTCTTTCCGGGGGTTGCTTGTATTGGCTCGCTTTGGGCGGTTTCGAGTGTTTGGTTGGCCGCGATAAGGCGTGGCAGCATCCCCCTGATTACACCCAGAAGACGTTCGTCGGGCTGACGCCAATCCCCAGCACGTGAAGGCATCCGGCTGCTGATCAGTAGTTCAGTGCCCTGGCGTTTGGAGGCATCGCGTCGCTGCTGAGCGAGCACCTCGACGCGCTGCTGGTCCCGGCCGTTACTATGATAGAGGTCTAGGGTGGGACGCTGTAACTTTGATACCAGCTCTTTAAGCGCCGGCTGGGTGGGCGTTGTCGGTGGTAGGGCATCGATCAGAACCGGCAGCAGTGTACTGCTCTCGCCGAGACCGACGCTGTAACGCAAGGCCCAATAGCCCCCAGTCCCCTCGCCCAGGATCAGCACCAGGGGTGGCTGCTTCAGGCCCAGATAATTCAGTCCTGCTTCGATACGGGCGCTGATCTGTTCGAAGTGCGCTTTAAGTTTATCTTTCTCTTCAGGTTCGGCCGTTGCGCCCGTGGCGCTGGGCTGGGCCTCGCTCGGCTGTCCCAGGGGGTCGAGGTCGGCCAGCACCACATCCTGGGTCCGGGGTGGAATATATTCGGGCTGATCGGGCAAGGCGATAGAGAGCGTATGCCAACCCTGGTCGGGCAATCCCTTGCGCAATGTGGTGATGCTGCCGGGCCAGTCGGCGCTGGTGCGGTCGTGATGGAGCAGCAGCACGGCACCGGCGGGGGGGGCACTATTGGCCTCTTGGTAAAGCCCTAAGAATGATTCTTGTGTGGTTTCAAGCCAGAGTATTTGGGTATCGGCGAGCTGGCTGTTAGCCAGCGCTTGGAGTCGTTCCTGTTCCAGGTCCGGCAGGATACGCGGGTCGCTGCCGCTATCGACCTGAGCGCTGGAGTCGGCAGGGGTGGTTTCGGCCGACCAACTAGCCGTCGGCAGCCCGCCGAGCGTTAGCGCTGCTACAGCCAGGCATAATTGCCGTTTAGATATCAGCGATTTAGTGATCGGCTTGGCTCTTTTTAGATTCATGTCGCGATTATACCTAGCATTGGTTTAGGAACCCAAGCGCAGTTTTTCTGTATCAATTTGACCGATTTGGGCTGAAATAATGGCAGTTTCGGTTAAGATGAGCGTTTTTTAGGCTCCAGCGGTTGGAGTCCGACGGCATCGGTACCCTTGCCAATTAACTCCCTCAATGTTTGAGACCGATTATGACCGACTTTCTAATAGCGCCTTCGATTCTGTCCGCCGATTTTGCCCGATTGGGCGAGGAGGTCGAGCAGGTTCTGGCGGCAGGTGCCGATGTGGTCCATTTCGATGTGATGGATAATCACTATGTACCTAATCTGACCATCGGCCCTATGGTCTGTAAGGCGCTGCGAAATCACGGTGTGACGGCGCCGATCGATGTCCATTTGATGGTGAAGCCGGTCGACCGAATGATTGGAGATTTTATCGAGGCAGGTGCCAGCTACATCACCTTTCACCCCGAGGCCAGCGAACATATAGATCGCAGTCTGCAGTTGATTCGCGAGGGCGGCTGTAAGGCGGGCCTGGTGTTTAACCCGGCCACCCCGCTGCACTGTTTGGAACATGTGATGGACAGGGTCGATATCATCCTGCTGATGTCGGTTAACCCCGGCTTTGGCGGACAATCCTTTATTCCCTCGACGTTGGCGAAGCTAAAACAGGCGCGGGCGTTGATCCGCGCCAGCGGGCGTGACATCCGCCTGGAGGTCGATGGGGGTGTCGGGGTCGGCAACATTGCCGAGATCGCTGCAGCCGGTGCTGATATGTTCGTCGCCGGTTCTGCCATTTTTAATACCCCAGATTATGCAGCGACGATTGCTGCCCTGCGTGCACAGCTGGCTAAGGTCTGATGTTGCTTGAGCAGCCAAGGCCGCTGCAAGGGATCGAACTGGTGTTGTTCGATCTCGATGGCACCCTGATCGACAGTGTACCTAGCCTGACGTTGGCGGTGGATCTGATGCTGGCGCAGCTGCGACGTGGGCCGGCTGGGCAGGATAAGGTACGGCAGTGGGTAGGGAATGGTGCTGCGGTCCTGGTTGATCGGGCCTTGAGTGATAGCCATAGGGTTGACCCTGATCTGGATCCTGTGTTGCAGCAGCAGGCGTTGACCCTGTTCATGGATGCTTATGCGGATTGCAGCGAGCATAGTGCCGAGCATAGTACCGAGCTTTACTCAGGAACCCGACCCTGTTTGGAGCAGTTGCGTGAGCGAGGGATGCAGCTGGGATTGGTGACTAACAAGCCGCAGCGCTTTTTGGCATCCTTATTGAAAGGGTTAGACATAGACCGCTATTTTGGCCATATCCTGGGTGGCGATACCCTGGCGCAGAAGAAACCCCATCCGCTGCCGCTGCAGCATAGTATCAACCATTTTCGCAGCCAAGCGTCGCGCACCCTGATGGTGGGAGACTCTGCAACCGATGTGAAGGCCGCCCGCGCTGCCGGGGTCAAGATCGCCTGTGTCAGCTATGGCTACAGCTACCCACTGCCGGTCGCGGCCAGTCAGCCCGATTGGCTGGTTGATTGTCTGACCGAGCTGCTGTAATTTTGAATGCTTAACTTTATTTAACTTTAGCGGGGTAGACGGTTAGCTCCTCTTGCCACAAGATGTAGTAATGAGATATTCG
>CAXBEA010000015.1:0-51435 GCA_963974645.1 uncultured Neptunomonas sp.
CTCAAGCAAAAACCCTGTCAAGAACTTTCACAGTTTTTTTGAGCTGAATAGTTACCCTTTTTCTTATCTGCTAAGGCGCTGGTCATCTGCAGGGCTGCGATATACTGTAACTGTTTTCAACAGACTCGCTGGCACCGGTGGGCCGGGCTAAGTGCGGTAAAGGGCTGGAGTAGAAATGATGTCCAATATTTATCGATCTTTTTATATTAATGGTCAGTGGCAGCCTTCGACGGGTTCCGAGCTTCGACAAGTGATAAACCCCGCTACAGAAGAACTGATCGCTGAGGTCGTTGATGGCACGGTTGCTGATGTCGATGCCGCAGTTAACGCAGCACGTAGCGCCTTTGAACGTTGGTCAGTGACCCCCGCGGCTGAGCGAGAGGGTTTAATTAGCGCGCTCAAAGGTGCCCTGAAAGCGCGGGCCGAGGAGCTGGCAGTTACCCTCTCAGCCGAGATGGGCATGCCGCTGGCGATGGCAAGAAGCTGGCAAGTCTCAGGCCCTCTGTATGCGCTGGGTCTTTACGCCAAGCGGGCCCATTTGATGGATCAGGTCGAGGAGGTGGGTAGCGCTCTGATCGTCAAAGAGCCGGTAGGTGTGTGCGGTTTCATTACTCCTTGGAATGTGCCCTTAGGCCAGTTGGTCGGCAAGGTCGCACCCGCACTGGCAGCGGGTTGCACGATGGTGTTGAAACCCAGCGAGATTACCCCGCTGCATGCGTTTATCTTTGCTGAGGCGATCGATGCCGTCGGATTCCCTGCGGGGGTGTTTAATCTGGTATGCGGCGATGGTCCCACGGTTGGGGAGGCGATCTGTACCCATCCCGAGGTGGATATGGTGTCGTTTACGGGCTCGACTAGGGCAGGCGTCCGTGTCGCCGAGTTGGCCGCACCGAGTGTTAAACGGGTGTGCCAGGAACTCGGCGGTAAGTCGCCGTTACTGATTACCGAAGATGCCGATCTGGCTGCGGCAGTCGAGTTTGGCGTCAGGGATGTGATGGTTAACTCGGGTCAGGTCTGCTGCGCACTGACCCGAATGCTGGTGCCGCAGAGCCGCTATGAAGAGGCTATTGCGCTGGCGAAGATGGCAGCAGAAGCGTTGCAGCAAGGTCTACCTGATGATCCGCATGCCTATCTAGGGCCGCTCAGTTCCAAGATCCAGTATCAGCGGGTCCGGCAGATGATCAGCCAGGGGATCGACGAGGGAGCAACTCTAGTTACCGGAGGGCTGGATCGGCCAACAGGGTTCCAACGCGGTTATTATGTGTGTCCGACCATCTTTGCGAACGTCAATAATCAGATGGGTATTGCGCGTCACGAGGTCTTCGGTCCGGTGCTCTGTATGATTCCTTATCAGGATATCGAGCAGGGTGTCGCGATTGCTAACGACACCCCCTACGGCTTGGCAGCGGCGGTGTGGGCGGGAGACAAAAAGCAGGCACTGGCGTTAGCACGTCGGCTACGCGCAGGTCAGGTCAGCATCAATGGGGGTGATTGGAATTATGAGCTTCCCTTTGGCGGCTATAAGCAATCGGGGAATGGTCGTGAGTGGGGCGATGAAGGGCTACGAGAATTTATCGAGCTGAAGGCGATTCGTGGTTAATGCGTTTTTATAATCAGATAATGCTAATATTTTATTTTTACAGTTACTCAACTAAGGATTCCATATGAAAACCTTCTCTGCTGCTGGTGCGCTTGCTAGTTTGTCTCTGGGGCTTTGTCTGGGGCTTGGCACTAATACGGCCTTGGCGATGGATCTGCAACCGTTTGATGCCAGCGCCGAGCAAGCGGTTAAAGCTTTGGGTGGCACACTGGTTAATGAAATTCAGGGGGCAGTTAAAAAAGAGGGCCCTTTGGGTGCTATCGCGACCTGTAATACCCAAGCCTTGCCCTTAACCGCTCAGATCAGTAGCCAGCAGCAGCTGAATATTTCTCGTACGGCGTTGCGGGTACGTAATCCTGCCAACCAGGCCGATGCCTGGGAGGAAGGGGTGCTGCAGCAGTTTAAGGCGCGCCAGGCCAAGGGTGAGGCTTTGCAGGGGATGATCTACAGCGAGGTGGTCGAGCAGGATGGCCAGCAAATATACCGGATGATGCAGGCGATCCCAACCCAGAAAGCCTGCCTGACCTGCCATGGCCGCGACATAGCACCTGAGGTGGCTAAGAAGCTCCATGCGCTCTATCCGTTGGACAAGGCAACCGGATTTGTCGAAGGCGAGCTTCGCGGTGCGTTCAGCGTGCGCAAGGTGATGTGATCAAGGTGGAGACGGTTAACTTGTTGGATAGCTGCGGAATTTTTTGTAGCAAGCCCTGAGAATGATGGGTTCGTATAGTTAGACTCCCTGTATAGAGTTAGTATGGTCGATATCAATACGTTTCGAGAATAGAGCCTTTTAAAATGATTCGGCACCGTGAATACTATACGCACAAAAAACCTATAGCAGGCGTCTTGCCGCTTATCGGAACGGCTATATTGGGAGGTGTGTCACCTTCACTGAAGGCGAAGAAACTGCAGAAATCCTTATCAAGTACTTTGTTCGATTTTTTCCCGAATAGTTACAAAATAACAATATTATAATTTAGTCTACAACCATCGTATTGTGAGGTGATGAAATGAATACGCAAAAAGGTGATGCCGGTGTCAGTATCATGCTGGTAATGATGGTTGCTGCAGTCATCTGGATGTTTTCAGGCGGTCATGGAGGGCATGGCATGATGTCTTCCGGTCATGATAAAACAGATCCAGAAGGGCAGGCTATGCCTGCAAATAAATTGTTGTCTGCCGATACCGAGCCGCCGGTTGACAATGAAATGGGACAAGACTGAAAGAGAACGGTACCAGGTCTTGCCTTTTGTGGTTGCGAGCACCTAAGGTGGCTAAGAAGCTCCATGCGCTCTATCCGTTGGATAAGGCAACCGGATTTGTCGAAGGCGAGCCTCGTGGTGCGTTCAGCGTGCGCAAGGTGATGTGATCAAGGTGGGGGACGGTCAACTTGTCGGACACCCAAAGTCAGCTGCTGCTAAGTAATGCAAAGGCTACCCCGTGCGTAGCTGTTTAAGCAGCGCCTGTAATGGATGGGGTATCTGGGTTGAATGGCACTAACTTAAGCACATCTATCACTAATTTTCTGGTGTTCAGAAGCAGCCGAAATGGGATAATTCGGCATGAAAAATATGACTTATTTCCTACCCGGCTTCCATCTCTCGACACTACGTCGTAGACCCCTCAGCGCGCTCCAAAAATTGGCAGCCAAGCAGAATGCGATACGTGATAAATCTATCAGCCAGTTGGGAGATTGCTTTGGTTCATTTATCCCAAGCAGTGAGCTAGGTAGATCATCTACCGGTGCTTTCAGCCGGCGCCAACTACTGCCAAATAATTGGGACAGATTTATTTTAATTGTGAAAGCGTTTTTCATTACTATTGATCAGCCGTCCTGTCACAACAAACCGGTTTCGGTGTTCATGCCTGACCAGCAGGGGTGGAAATCTGACCCAGTTCCTACAGCTTTACTTCGGTTATACGCAAATCGCTACCGTACAGCAGTGAAAATATCAGCCGATATTTCGGCGGCATTTGTGCCAGAATCAGGCTGATTTCAGAGCGGCTAAGTACCTTGAAAACAACGCTACCCTGGGTAATCGGCGATACTGCTTGGCATGCTTAAAGCCAAGATCTCCCAGATCGATCATCAACACTTTATGATAAAGAAAGGCTAAGGCGCTAAGCGCCACCTTTTGGGTATTTACGGCAACAGGGTGAGTGGACAGGCTATGACCAGACAGTCAGCTGAAACAGTAGATACTACCCTGTTATCGCGTTCCCAAGGCCGATTACTGTTTGAAGCGAAGCGGGCGGATAAACATTACATGGTGCGTGAGGGGCTGGGATTACGCTGGCTGCACTTTGGATCCCGCGACATCCAGACCATCCTCAATCTAGACCACCCCGACCAGCTGACCGCCCCCTACAGCCGGGCGATGCTATCTGCGCTGTTGTATCAACAGAATCCCACATCGTTGCTCAATCTTGGCCTGGGTGGAGGCAGCTTTGAGCGGTTTTTTCATTCTCGATTGCCGGATCTGCGCATCACCTCGGTAGAATCAGACTTGCATATGATCCAATTGGCGCGGCGCTATTTTCAGCTTCCCCCGCACCATCCCGTGATCGTCGACGACGCTGCGCGGTATCTATCACGATGTCAGCTTAGCTTCGACCTGATTTTCTGTGACATTCATCTAGGCAATCAGCATCCGAGCTGCTTAACCGATTCATCTTTTCATGCCGCTGCATATCGCTGTCTTAGCCCGACAGGGGTCTATACCCTCAACGTACTCGCCGATAGTTTCCCTCAGATGGTGGAAGTCCTTAAAAGCATCCGAGACAGCTTCCCCGAAGTGCATCTACTCGATATCCCTAAGCGCAAAAATCTAATCATCTTTGCGCTCAAACAACCACCCCCCGATACCGGAGAACTGTTGCAAAGAGCAACACAGATCAGCGAACGCCTTAACCTCCCGGCGACGGCTTTGATAAAACCGCAAACCGCGATCCCGCAACGGCAATCACTCAGAGATTAGATAACCCCCATCCAGTAGCGTTAAATCGAAGTGTTGTAAATCACAGGCATTTGGCTGTTCCATTTTTTCCATGTGCCATCGTTAGTGATCAATTGCGACATGAAGTGAGCAACGTTGATTCGACTCGTTTTACCTGCATCAAAAATGGCACTGCAAATTGGAGATGCGTAGACATCATATTCAGTGACTGATTTTTCATCGATAAGGCTATCGGGTCGAACCGCAACCCATTCGATCATCTTTTGGTTAGTGCCAAAGCTCGACTGCAAATACTCTGCCGCTAATTCATTGTCGGCATGTGGTGGCAGCAAGTATCTTATCAAGCCAACGACAACGGCTTGTGCTGTCGAAACCTTTTCACCCGCTCGCGTATTCTGGTTGCCGGTAGTATTCATTAAGATAAATTTTACCGGAACGCTTGGTGAGGTTTTCTCAACGGCGTGGGATAAACGTTTAACTGCATCCGTCACTAAACGCCTCGGGTGACCGAACATTCCTTTACAGGTTAAGTTGTGGCCGAGACATGAAACCACTGCACGACAGCCTTGTACTTGCGCCAACAGTTCAGCATCTGCCATATCCAATAGGCTGGATTCAGTGATCATAAGCTGATCATTTTGTTTTAATCCATCCGGCAATCCAGTAACTGAGCGGACGATAATCTTTACCTTTTCCCCTTGAGCGAGTAATTGCTCGACCAGCAAACGACCGGTAGCCCCGCTTGCCCCAACAACGAGAGTTGTCATCGCCTGTTCTCCCAATAGCTATTCATTGGCCGCTACTGTAGCTATACGATTGCATAAGATATATTGGTATATTTGCATTGTAGGTATACGTATTCGTATGAACTGGGCGTCTGTAAACTTCGATTGGAACCACACTCGCGCATTTTTAGTCACCGCAGAAGAGGGTACCCTCACTGCTGCTGCCAAGGCGTTAGGTATGACCCAGCCTACGCTGAGCCGCCAGGTCTCTGCACTCGAAGCACAGCTAGGTATCAGGTTATTTGAGCGGGTCGGGCAACGACTGGTCTTGACCGACAGTGGCGTGGAATTGTTAGAGCATGCCCGTTTAATGGGCAGTACCGCTCTGCAGTTTTCATTAGCCGCAACCGGCCAATCGCAGCAGCTTGAGGGCTCGGTGACTGTTTCTGCTGGAGAGTTGGATGCTGTGTTTCGGTTACCAAAGATAATCGCTACGTTACGACGAGAAGAACCCGGTATTGATATCGAAGTCATAGTGACGAATGAAGCCAGCGACCTCAAACGGCGGGAAGCGGATATTGCTATTCGGAGTTTTCGCCCGACACAGAATGATCTGATCGCCAAAAAGCTGGGTGAAGAAGTGATTTGGCTTTATGGGACGCAGGAGTACCTGGCACGCTTACCAGATTTCACGGAGTTTTCTGAACTCACCGATATCCAGATCATCGGCTTCGATAGAAGTAACTTGGTGTCGGACGTCCTCAATCAACAAGGTTGGCGGCTATCGAAACAGAATTTCCAGCTCGTTACTTCATTTCAGCTCTTGCAGCTTGGGCTCTGTAAGGAGGGGCTGGGGGTGATGTTCTTTCCTGAATGCATGGGCGACAATGAGCTCGGTCTCGTTCGTGCCTTCGAACATATGGGACCTGTAATGCGACTGCCCGTTTGGTTGGTCTGTCACCAAGAACTAAGAACCAGCCTTAGGGTTCGCAGAGTCTTTGATTTCATTGCAGCTGAATTTAGTCAGATTTTATTAGAGTCTGACCAAAATCAATAAACCAGTTCAAGGGGCCATCTAGAGTCTTACCTTTTAGCTATCAGGCGACAAGCTACCATCATCAATCCGATTAACTAGCCTCCGCTACGTGAACTAAGCGGAGCACCAGGCTCTCTGGGAGGGCTGTTATCGTGGCAGAAGTGGAGCATTACTGGAGCCTGCCGGCTCAATGACTGTGGCAATGGTTATCAGATCTTTGATCACGCTGGCAATGATCAATCGCCACGCAGGCGCAAATGATCGGCATCAACCAAGTCTGGATCAAATACCGGTCTCAACGCCGTGACGTTTTACGCGAAATTCTAGAGCATGACCTGCATGCTGAACGTCTGGCATCCTGTATCCGAAGGCATCTGGATTCGGTTGATGCTGGTGACCACGAGGCGTTCATTGCAGAGATTAACAACGACCTTCAAGATCAATCGCTGCATTGGCTGAGTGGCCTGGGCGTTAGCAAATCAGATGCTCGTCAGTGGCAAGAGAAGGCCTCTGCAAGGTAATCAAAAGCCTGACTTGATGTGTGCTGTGGGATGAAAATAAAATCTCATCTTAAAAGTGGTCTGGTGTTGGCCCCAGGCCGCCATGGCGAGGTTGATGTCAGAGCCATAGTTTATGATTCTTTTCGACCAAGCGGCCCACCTAAACCCTTGACGGATCATAAAAACTGAACCGGAGCGAGACGATGACAGAGAATGAATCAGCTGACCCAGTAGAGCTCGAGCGGATGGACCGTCTGGTTAATCGAGCACGCGGAGCGATGAACTTGCTCTTGATCACTGCTGCGGTTGTTATCTGGGGAGGTTGGGACACGGAAGCGACGCGATTCACCTCTTTCCACTACACGCGTCTACTTAACCTGCTGGAACAACCCGCGGACCTCACACCCGTTGCAGATTTCGATAGCCTATTTCTGCCTGAGGCCCGAGAGGCCGCTAAAAGGGTGCTCGTCAAAGCCGACGAGGCTTACGCAGAAGCCAAAAATTCCGGAGACCATGTGCAGGCAAACAAACTGCTGGACGCCAGCATTCAGCTTGGTCGCTCGAAAAATCGTATGGACGAGTCACGAGAGCAGCAACTAACGGTAGGCGCCTTCCAATCGCTGCCACTGGAGGTTTTAGGCATCCGTGTTCACCCCGCCGATGCCGGAGGGCTCGTATCGCTCGCGGCCACGGGTTTGTTGCTCTACCTGATCTGTCTTGTTCGTACGATGAGAAGATACCCGGTCGATGGTAGCGATTGGATTTTTCACTTAGACGGAACGCTACCGGTGCTACTTGGCGGATGCTGGCTATTGCTCCCTGCAGCGGCCGTCACGGTGGCAAACGGGCAGCTGCTCTGGGAACTACTTACCAGTGGAATACTCCTTATCGATCCCTCCCCCTCGCTGCTGTTTATGTTGGTTCAATTGGTCGTAGGCATCCTAGCCCCACTGCTGCTGGGTGTACTCGCGACATTGTGCGCCTGGAAAACCCGTGAAAATCGTTGCGTGATTGCCAATAAGTACCTCGTGTCTTAATCGATCTGTTCGCTTTTCCTGCGCCTGAGCTTTGCCCGGCGTACCAAGATCTGCCCTCAACCCAGATTATCTGCACTGCGGGTGAAGGAGCAGGGCTGATTTGCCTCTGACTTGAGGTAACAAGGGGTTGGCACTGAAAGGCAGCCACAAGATCTGAAACATAATCCATCCTGATTACCGATCAAACTCAGCCATGATGCAGCCGTCTATTTGTGGCTGGGTCTGAAATTGCTCCTGCAGTTAAGACAGGCTCCACTTCCCTGTGGGTTGGGCTTCAGCCGACAAGAGCCCCTTGGTCGTACTGTCGGAATAAATTCCGACCTACAGGTGGCACAGGTGGCGTAGGAGGGAAGTGCGGCAGGCCCATCAGGAGCGCTGTGCGTCGACCCACAGCCCCCTGCTTGGCTTTCAGAGGCGCAAGGGACTTGCGCGCAGGTTTTGCATCGCGGTGATGGCTGGTGATTATGGGTAATCAGGAATGTTTTACATGAACCGCCGTATTGCGGACCGTACGTACGGTGGTGTGAGAGGACGGCGGGAGTAATCCCGCCTCCTACTCTATCTCGTGTTTGTTCCCGCTTAAGCCAGTGACTAGCGGGGTTCCATCCGAATACCGCCGTCGAGACGGATTACTTCGCCGTTCAGGTAGCTGTTCTCGATGATGTGCTGTACCAGTGCGGCGTATTCACCGAGCGCGCCAAAGCGTTTGGGGTGCTGAACCATCTTTAGAAGCGGATCGCGAACCTCATCGGTCATTCCCTGCATCATCGGGGTATCGAAGATACCGGGTGCAATACACATGATACGGATGCCCAAACTCGCCAAATCACGAGCGATCGGCAGGGTCATGCCGACCACACCGGCCTTGCTGGCGCTATAGGCAGCCTGCCCTAGCTGGCCGTCAAAGGCGGCGACCGAGGCGGTATTGATAATGACGCCGCGCTCGCCGTTGGCATCGGGCTCATTATTAGCCATCTGCGCCGCAGCCAGCCGGAGTACGTTGAAGCTGCCGATCAGATTGATGTTGATCACCTGGGCGAATTTTTCCAGCGGTAGGGCGCCGTTGCGGCCGACAGTCTTGCCGCCCGGGGCGATACCTGCGCAATTGAGGCAAACATGGATTGCGCCGAAGCGCGCAACAACCGCAGCGATCGCAGCTTCGACCGAGGCGCTGTCGGTTACATCGATCCTGACGAACATCGCCTGAGCCCCCAGTTCTGCAACCAGGGCGTCTCCTGCTTGCTGGTTCAGGTCAAAGGCGGCGACCTTTGCACCCTGCGCGACTAGCTGTTTACTGCTGGCCAATCCCAGCCCAGAGGCGCCGCCGGTGACGATGATAACTTTGTCTTTTACGTTCATGGAAAACCCTTGTTTAATATGAGTAGCTATTCAATGTAAACAGCTCAGATGATTTCGCGGAGCAGTTCACGGGCGATAATGATCCGCTGGATCTCGCTGGTGCCTTCGTAGATCGAGGTGATGCGGACATCGCGGACGTAGCGCTCGAGAGGGAACTCCTTGATATAACCGTAGCCGCCCATTAGTTGCAGCGCGGTGTAGCAGGCACTGTTGGCTTTTTCGGAAGCAAACAGCTTGGCCATCGAGGCTTGTTTGGCAAAGGGTTGGCCGCGCTCCTTGGTATCAGCGGCACTCATCAGCAGCAGCCGTGCGGCTTCAAGCTCGGTGTAGGTATCGGCCAGCATCCACTGCAGACCCTGAAAATCAGCCAGTTTCTGGCCAAATTGCTGACGCTCGTTGAGATAATTACGGGCGTAGTCCATGGCTGCCAAGCCAACGCCCAGCGCTAGCGAACCTATGCCGATACGCCCGCCTGCCAGTTCGCTAACGGCAATTTTGAAGCCCTGATTAAGTCCGCCCATCAGTGCATTTTTGGGAATACGGCAGTTGTCGAAACGCACCTCATTGGTGGATGAGGCGTGCTGGCCCATCTTTTTCTCGGCTTTGGAGATCGATAACCCAGGTGCATCGCTCTCAACCAGGAAGCAGGAGATCCCTTTGCCCTTGGCCGCATCAGGGTCTGTGACGGCCCAGACCACGAAAACACCGGCGTATTCGGCGCTACTGATAAATTGCTTGGCACCGTTGAGAATCCAGTGATCGCCCTCATCCACTGCGGAAGTCTTCATCGCGGAAGGATCTGAACCTGCACCCGTTTCGGTCAGACAGAATCCGCCAGCGGGGTATTCACCGCTACAGAGCTTGGGCAGATAACGCGCTTTTTGCTCGTCAGAGGCGACCACCTGAATCACTTCGGCAACCATATTGGTCACCGAAAGGCTGACCGCTGTGGATGCGCAGGCGCGCGCTATTTCGGTGATGACCAAACTAAAGGTGACACTGCCTGCCTCCGAGCCGCCGTAGTTGGCATCGACGTTAAGGCCCATAAATCCAAGCTCGGCAAGTTTTTTGAGGTTACTCAGAAAAAGTGCCCGATCACCCTCCTGATCCAGTTTTTCGGCGACGGGTGCTAGCTCGGTTTGGGCGAACTTGCGCGCCATGTCCTGAATCATGGCTTGATCTTCGTTAAGTGACAGATCCATAGGGTATCTCCTGCGGCAGCGGTGAAAGGGCGTGTTTAGATGCGGCTAGCGAAGCGCGATTTAGATCAGCTCCAGGGCGACAGCCGTGGCTTCGCCTCCGCCGATGCACAATGAAGCCACACCGCGTTGCTTACCGTGCTGTTTCAAAGCGTAGATTAACGACACCAGAATTCGGGCGCCGGAGCAGCCGATCGGGTGGCCCAGTGCGCAGGCACCGCCGTTTACATTCACTTTGGCGCTGTCGAGGCCCAATTCTTGGATTGCCAGCAGGGTTACGACCGCAAAGGCTTCGTTGATCTCGAACAGATCAACATCGTCTTTGCTCCAGCCGATATTACTGAGTAGCTTTTGAATCGAACCGATCGGCGCGATAGTGAACTCGGCAGGCTTCTGGGCGTGGGTGCTGTGACCGACAATACGCGCCAGCGGGGTTAAACCGCGTGCTTGGGCATCGCTTTCGCGCATCAGGATCAGTGCTGCGGCACCGTCGGAAATGGAGCTGGAGTTGGCCGCCGTTACGCTACCATCCTTCTTAAACGCCGGACGCAGCTGGCGAATTTTATCCATTTTGGCGTTGCCGGGCTGCTCATCGATGCTGACAATGTGCTCGCCGCTGCGGGATTGGATGCTGACCGGTGCGATCTCCGCCTCAAAATCACCCGTACTGATGGCGCGCTTGGCGCGGGTCAGGGATTCAATCGCGAAGTCGTCCATCGTCTCGCGGGCAACGTCAAAGGTGTCGGCACTCTGTTGGGCGAAGCTACCCATCAGGCCACCTTCGTAGGCATCTTCTAGGCCGTCAAAGAACATGGAATCGAGTACCTGGCTGTGTCCCATGCGCAGCCCGGCGCGCGCTTTAGGCAGCAGATAAGGAGACTGGCTCATGTTTTCCATCCCGCCGGCGACCATGATCTGCGCACTACCCGCCTTGATCTGGTCGTGAGCATCCATTACCGCCTTCATCCCCGAGCCACACATCTTGTTGATGGTGGTGCAGCCTGCTGCCAGGGGCAGATCCGCGCCCAGTGCCGCTTGGCGGGCAGGGGCTTGGCCTAGGCCGGCTGGCAGCACACAGCCCATGATCACCTGGTCGATGTCGCTGGCCTGAAGACCGGAACGGGCGACGGCGGCACGGATAGCGGTGGCGCCGAGTTGCGGTGCGCGAACCTCGCTGAGTGCGCCCATCATGCCGCCCATTGGAGTGCGGGCGGCGGCGACAATAACAATGGCATCGGTTGGGTGGGTCATGGTCAGGCCTCGTGTGTAGGTGGATCCTGAATGCGCGATGGTGCTATTCAGAGAGTTCAAAGCTTAGGCGAAAAAAGAAGAGCAAGCAGGCTGCTACTATGCGCGCTTATTGGGTGGCAATAAATGACAGTTTGTGACCATTTACATCACATAATGTTACATTTGCTGTTTCGGTGGGCTCGTTCCGTATAGCACTGTCTGGAATTGAGCCTGAGGGGTGATAGATTGAACCTAAGAATCTAGCAATAACGGGAACAGGGAGTCTATGGCAACCGTTGATATTCATTACCTCAAGGCGGCTCTCGCCTGCGCCGAACGCAGCGGTCATGACCGGCAGCAGCTGATGACGCAGACAGGTATTGCGGCTGAACATCTGTTGCAGCCAAGGGCACCTGCAGAGCTGATGGCACGTCTGGTGCAAAGGCTCTGGGTGCTACTGGACGACGAATTTATGGGCTGCACCGGGACGCCGTGCAAGCGCGGCGTGTTTGCATTGATGGCACGCCACGCGCTCCACTACGAGACGCTGGAGGTGATGCTGCAGCAGGGGATCGAGCTCTATAACCTGTTCACCGACTATATATCTATGCATCTAGGGCGTGCTGCGGCGGGAGCGGAGTTTGAGGTGGTTTTCAGCCATCCCGAGCTAGATCCAGACTATTTCTACCGTGAATTCTGGTTGCTGATCTGGCATCGATTCTCGAGTTGGTTGATTGGGCGCAGCATACCTCTGTTACAGATCAGTTTTCCCTATCCGCCACCGGCGCATGCCGCTGAGCTTAAACATCTGTTCCCCTGTCCGCACCGGTTCAATCAAAGCAGTCTTAAATTTACCTTTAGCGCAGATTTCCTGGAGTATAAATCGCTGCGTACCCAGCGGGATCTGGCCCATTTCTTACGCGATTCTCCGGTGGGACTGATGACGATCGCAGACGATGAGCTCAGTTATAGAGCGAGAATCCGCCGGGATCTATTAAAGCCTTTTAAGGATGAGTTGCAGCTGCCCACGTTTGAGAGTCTGGCGTCTGGTTACGGTCTTAGTGCTCAGACGTTACGGCGGCGGCTTAAAGCAGAAGGCTGCAGTTATCCGCAGATTAAAGATCAGATTCGCCAGGACCTGGCGATCGAGCGGTTGCGCGTCCAGAGGCTGTCGGTAGCAGAGATTGCTAGGCAGCTGGGATTCAGCGAATCCAGAGCTTTTACTAGAGCCTTTAGGCACTGGACCGGTAGTTCTCCGAGCGAATACAGGCAGCGCTGGAATGGCTCGTCGTAAATACTAAATTAGAAAACGCTGCTAACAGCGAATGAGTCTGAGCGTTGCGGGGAACTGACCGGAAGTGCGACAGCGAAATTTGCCATGATCAAATCGGTAGCTGGCACCTAAGGCAGCTATGCTTAGGCAAGTTCTCTGTCGAAGGCTGAGGCATGGCTCAACGATCGCTCTTGCTCGCACGCTGTTTGTTACTGCTGGGCTGCTTAAGCTGGCTGCTGCCTGCGCATGGCTGGTCATTTTTCAAAGATCGTTCGGGGACTCATGTACCGGCCGTCGGTAAACTGCTGGTGGCGATGCCTAGCTTAACCAGTCCGCACTTCGGCGGCACGGTGATTCTGTTGGTTCGCTATTCTCGTGGAGGTGCTCTGGGGTTGATCATCAACCGTCCGACCCGAATCACTCTAGCCGCAGAGTATTCAAACCAGATCAACGAGCGCCATGGCGATGAAGCGCTGTTCTGGGGCGGTCCTGTCGCGATGCATAGACGGGTGATGCTGGTTGAGAATCCAGCTCTAGACAAGAAGCTGGCAGAGCAGGAGGGGGCGGTGGAACGGTTGCTTGAGCCGGTTCTTGAGCAGAACCTAGGAGGACTCTATCTGATAAATAATCGGGCTCTGTTTCAACGCTTGCTACTAGACGACCAGCTCCATTCGAGGATGCGAGTTTTTGCCGGTTATTCGGGCTGGGGGCCTTCGCAGTTAGAGCGGGAGATTATTCGCGGCGACTGGTTGGTGCTGCCGGGGGGCGTAGAACTGGTGATGCAGTCTGATCCTGAATCGATCTGGTCGCAGCTGATCCATCAACAACGGGGACAGATGGTGATCTATAAGCCTAATCCGACCTCAACCCAGCCTGCTCAGCGATCGCTGCTAACCGCCTCCGGTCACTGATGCTGCGGCGATGCCGGTAGAAGCCTTCCAGGCTATAGAGCGCCAGTGCCAGCCAGATCAAACTAAAGCCCATCACTCTAGGACCGGTAAAATCTTCATTAAACAGCCAGATACCGATCACCATTTGGATGCTTGGGCCGATATATTGCAGTAATCCTAAGAGTGTCAGGGTGATTCGTTGGGCGCCGTAGGCGAACCAGATCAGCGGTAATGCGGTGGCTATTCCAGTACCTGCAAACAGCAGGTTATCGCGAAGATTGCCTTGGCCAAACTGGGTTTGTCCCTGACTGCTGAGATAGAACAGGTAGAGCAGCGCGGGCAGTGCAATCACGACTGTTTCCAGTGACAATCCTTCGATCGATCCTAGCGGCGAGCGTTTTCTAATCAACCCGTAGAAACCAAAACTGAACGCCAGTATCAGCGCAATCCAAGGCGGCTCTCCATAGGCGACTGTCATGTAGACAACCCCACTGGCAGCGATAGCCAGTGCCAGCCACTGGATTCGGCGTAGCCGTTCACCCAAAAGCAACATTCCCATCAGTACGTTAAGAAGTGGGTTGATGAAGTAGCCGAGACTGGCCTCGATGATGTGTCCCGAGGTGACCGCCCAGATATAGGTGAGCCAGTTGGTCCCCAATAGCAGCGCACAACCGAGGGCAACGGCAATCAATCGAGGGGATTGGCGCAACTGTGCTAGCCAGCTCCAGCGGCGCTTGATCGTCAGTAACACAACGATAAATAGCAGCGACCAAACCACGCGGTGACCAAGAATTTCCCCGGCCTGGGCATGATCGAGTGCTTTCAAATAGAGCGGCAGAAACCCCCATAGGGTAAAAGCGCCAATAGCGGCCAGGACACCCGCATTCATCGATGATTCTCTAACAACAGGTTGGTATGGATTCGACGCGTTGAGGATATGCTCTTAGGGTAATCCACGCTGTGGGCTATGTCCTGTCAAAAAAAAGCAGCAGGACAAATGTCTGCGACTCAAGCCTCGGGGTATCTGGGATAAAAGATACGTCAAGGATCCTCGATGCTAAGACCTAGGGCGCGGATTCTAGATATATTCTCCAATATGTCAAATATATTAAGCAAAATGGGTTTTGTGCTTGATTTATACGGCCAAAACTGTCGATTGACCTACCTCCTTGGCGTGCTATTAGGTAGTCTGGTTGTGTTGAACAAGGAGTTGCTGTTATGCATTTGAGTGATCTCTATATACTGCTGGTCGAGCCTTCAAAGATGCAGCGGCGTGTTATTGAGAAACACCTGGCCTGTTTTGGTATTTCCAGCATCAAAAGCTGCGATACCGCTGAGCAGGCGCTGGTTATCCTTGCTGCCGATCCACCCGATCTGGTGATCTCTACGCTGTATTTGTCGGGTATCTCCGGGGCTGAGCTGTTAACTCGGATGCGTTCGGAGCCCACGCTGAGAGAGATCGCTTTTGTGCTGATCTCCAGTGAAACCCAGTTCCGCTATCTCGACCCCATCAAACAATCGGGCGCTACCGCAGTCCTTCCCAAGCCGTTTAGTGATATTCAGTTAGCCACAGCGCTGAAAACCACGCTGCACAATATCGAACCCGAAGAGGGAGCCAGGATTCGTGATCCTGAGCTGCTCAAAGTGCTGGTGGTTGATGACAGCCCGCTGGCGCGTAAATTTATTCGCAAGGTGTTGTCGGGGTTAGGGATCAGCCATTTTGTTGAGGCAGTCGACGGCGCCGATGCATTGGAGAAGTTGGCCGATGACTACTTTGATCTGGTGGTGACCGATTTTAATATGCCCAATATTAACGGCCAGGAATTAACAGAGCAGATTCGCAGCAACAGTTCGCAGCGTTCGGTGCCGATTATGATGGTGACCAGCGAGGAGAGTGAAAGCCGTTTATCGGCGGTGCAGCAGGCCGGTGTCTCGGCTATTTGCGATAAACCCTTTGCCGCCGATCATGTCAAACAGTTGCTTGATAGCCTGCTGGCAGAGACTTAGCTGGTAATGCCATAGTTGGCAAAGTCATAGTTAGTCGCTGTATTAGGTCGTCTGTTTTTTGAGTCAACAGAATAGTGGGAGCCGATCATGACACCTTCAGAGCAAAATTGGATGCCTTCGTCGCGCGCCATAGCGATGCCGGCAGATGCGAACGCCGATGGTGATATCTTCGGCGGTTGGTTGATGTCACAGATGGATCTGGCCAGTGGCAGTTTTGCCGCTAAAGAGGCTAGTGGACGGGTGGTGACGGTGGCCGTGGATGCGATGACGTTCCATAAACCGGTCAATGTGGGCGATGAGCTGAGCTGTTACTGCAGGGTCAGTCAGCGGGGTAATTCATCAATCCGGGTCCATGTCGAAAGCTGGGTTACCCGCCACTATAGTGATCTTGAAGAGAAGGTCACCGAGGGCTGCTTTACCTTTGTGGCGATCGACTCCAAACGCCATCCAAGACCGATCACGCGATTTTAAGCACTTGAACAGGCTTTGATCTCTGTTTATCTTAGATCTTTCTTAATTTGTAAGAATCGGGCTTAGAATGGCTGAATTAAAAACGGTTTCTGTCTCTGCATCTATGGCTGCAGGTTATCGCGGCAGTGCGGATATTCGTGGCCATCAGGTTGTTATCGACCCGCCCGAAAATGCGATGGGCAGCGATCAAGGACCAGCGCCTCTGGAGCGTTTCGGGTTTCTGAACTAGCAGAGATAGCCGCGCTCTATCCACTGCAATTTATCCATTGAAAGTATATCTACTGAATATGCGGCTAACTGAATTTATGTCCATCGAATTATCGATCCTGGGGCTCTACCTGATCGCTTACTGCGTACTGCATTCGTGGCTGGCGTCATTGCGCTGTAAAGCCTGGTGTGCCGAGCGTTGGCCCGACGCGATGCGCTATTACCGACTGCTGTTTAATCTGGCAGCGGTGCTGTTACTTATTCCTGTAGCGATGCTATTGGTCTATGCGTCAGGGCCTAAGCTTTGGCAGTGGAGCGCTGGCTGGTCCTGGCTGATGCATGCCCTGACTCTGGGATCGGCTCTGGCCTTCGTCAGCTCTTTACGCGATTACGACCTGAGCCAGTTCAGCGGCTCTGCGCAGCTGCGTCAACCGCAGCCTGATCCCGAACATCAGGCCCGCTTTCATCTGGGCTGGTGGCACCGCTGGGTGCGTCATCCCTGGTACTTTTTTGCCCTGGTGATGCTCTGGAGCCGAGAGATGGATGCGGCCCAGCTACTGGCGACGTTGTTTATCTCGCTTTATTTGGTCCTGGGTTCCAGGTTGGAGGAGCGTAAATTGAGACTTCAGTTTGGCGAGGTGTATCGCCAATACCAGCAGCAGGTGCCGGGCTTGCTGCCGCTGCCCTGGCGTTTCCTGAGTGCACAGCAGGCCCGGGATCTACTGCAGCGCGCGAATCCCTAGCGCGCCTTTCGAGTAGAACTAATCGTTTGTGAGTGGCCGGGTTGTCCTTAATAGCCCGTATGGACTCTGGCTCAGTAGGGCACCTGGGCGATAAAGAGTCCGCGCTTGGGCGCAGGTAGGCCTTCAATCGTGCGCCCAGGGTCGTTGGGATCGAGAAACTCCGGCAGGGAATGAAATTTCATCCAGTCGCTAGAACGCTGCTCCTGGGTGCTGGTTGTATCGATATCGACACAACGTACCTGCTGGTAGCCGCAGCGTTCAAGCCAGCTGCAGAGCGCGTCTGCGCTGGGCAGGAACCAGACATTACGCATCTGCGCGTAGCGATCATCGGGCACCAGCACGCAGTTACGATCACCATCGACCACCAGCGTTTCCAACACCAGCTCGCCGCCAGGGCGGAGAAAACTCTGCAGTTCTAGCAGGTGGTCGATCGGACTGCGCCGGTGGTAGAACACCCCCATAGAAAACACCGTATCGAAACAGCGCATGTTGCTGGGCATCTCTTCGATTCCCAGGGGCAGAAGCTCGACGGGCAGCTGCTCGCCGATATATTTCTTCAGCGCTCGAAACTGCAACAGGAACTTCCAGGAGGGGTCTATTCCCAGCACCCGTTTGGCACCGGCTGCATGCATCCGCCAGCAGTGGTAGCCGTTACCGCAGCCGATATCCAACACATTACGGTTTTGTAGTGGCGCTATATGGGGTTTGAGCCGGTCCCATTTGAAGTCGGAGCGCCACTCGGTATCGATATCGATCCCGAACAGGCTGTAAGGGCCTTTACGCCAAGGCATCAACTGGCGCATCGCCTGCTCAATAAGAGCTCTCTGGTTATCGCTACAGCCCTCTGGGCTACCGATCAAGAGCGCAGCCTGATCCAGATCCAGCTGATCAGTTGTTAATGAGGGCAGACTGTCGAACGCATCGATCCAGCGAGGCAGGTCGCCGTGGTTGATCCGGGCGAGTTTGCCTTCGACGCTGTGCTGCAGCGGTGCAGCCCAGGTCGCCAGGTCGCTGCGTTGCAGTTGCTGGAAAAAGTCAACGAAATTGAGGGCAGGCGCGGTCTGATTCATAAGATGGGTCGTGCAAAGAGGTGTATGGGGGTTACTTGATCGCAACCATAGAGACGAAATTGAAACACTGGAACCAGGGCTGAATCTCGCTAAACCCTGCCGTGGTCAGGCGCTGTTGGTGTCGCGCTAAAGGTTCAGGACGCATCACTTTTTCCAGTGCAGTGCGTTTCTGGCTGACCTCAAGCTCGCTGTAGCCATTGGCACGCTTAAAATCATGGTGCCAGTCGGTCAGTCGCTGTTGCGAGGCTGCGCTTTCTAATTCGATCTTTTCCGAGAGCAGCAGCACGCCGCCGGGTTTGAGTCCGGTGTAGATCTTCTGCAGCAGTGCCTGGCGCTGCTCCGGGGCGATAAATTGCAGGGTGAAGTTCATCACCACCACGCTGGCGTTGTGGATCTCGATATCGAGAATATCGGCGCAGACGAGTTCGATACGCGGTTCAGATTCCTCCAGGGATGCGGCAACCTGGAGGTGCTCGCGGCAACGCTGCAGCATCGCTGGCGAGTTATCTACGGCAATAAAGCGGCAGTTGGGCTGGCGTACCTGCTGATGCATCGCCAGTGTCGCGGCCCCGAGTGAGCAGCCCAGATCGTAGCAAAGGCTATCGGGTTGGGCGAAGCGAGCGGCGAGGATGCCCAGAGATTTGATCACCGTGCCGTAGCCGGGTACCGAACGGTTGATCATGTCGGAAAAAATCCCGACCACCTGCTCGTCGAAGGCAAAGTCGACTATGGTCTCTAGCGGGCTGGCGTAGAGTTGATCCGGGTTTTTTGGCATAAAGGGATAGCAGATAGTTGAAAAATCAGCGGCGATTATACGCGCTTGGCGTCACTAGCAACAGGCACCCAGAAACAGCTCAATCGAAGTCACTGGTTAGAAATAGTTGCTCTAATGCACGCGCACCAGGACCCAGCCGGTCTGGCTGGGGGATCACCAGATGCATAGGTATGCGCCGGTCGTTGCCCTCGGTGAGCTGAAGTCTGACCAGTTCGCCGCTCTGAAGCGGCTTTTCAACGCTATGCAACGGTAGCCAGGCAAAGCCCAGGCCACTCAACAGCAAGTTGATCGCCATATCGAAATGATCCACCGTCCAGCGTTGCTCTGACCGTAGCCAGCCAAGTAACTCCTGAGGTTGCTTGCCACTGTCGCGGATCACGATCTGCAGTGACTGGGTCAGTTCCTGCGGGGTCAGACGTTCTGGACCTAAGAGCAGCGGGTTGTCGGGATGACAGACTGGGATCATCTGAATTTGCAACAGGTACTCTCCTAGATAGCCTTTGGGAACCTGGCCGCAGATCACCAGATCGGCACGGGCTTCGCGGATGCACTCCTGGGTGCCGGTAAGGACGCACTCTTCGATTCTGATCCGGCTGCCGCGACTGAGCGGGTGAAAGGCTTTGAGCACGCTGAACAGCGGCTGTTGGGGAAAGATCGCGTCGTAGGCCAGTCTGATCTGCGGTTCCCAACCCTGATTGAGGTTGTCTGACAGGGTCTCGATCTGATAGGCGTCTTCGGTTAATTGGCGCGAGCGGCGTAGCATCACTTCGCCCGCAGGCGTCAGCAGTGCTTTGCGCCCCTCCACCCGGAGAATTTCGACCCCTAGCTGTTGTTGCAGTTTGGCAACGGCATGGTTGAGCGACGAAGGGCTGCGGTGCAGCACATCACCTGCCTGATGGTAGCCGCCATGATCGACCACCGCTTGAAGAATACGCCACTGCTCGAGCGTGGTGCGGTGTTTGGGCATCGGAATAATACCTGGTTATATGCGATTAAATCGAACGGTAGCGGCTCTATATTGTGATTTTTATTCGTTTTAGTAAAGACGATACTGCTCGGCATCCAATCTTTATTGTTCATTCATCGTACCAGAGAGGTCTTTATGTCTAGCTTACTTGTGATTAACTCCAGCCCCCTGACCGACAACTCCAAGACTCGCGAGTTGGTTGATCGCTTTGTTGAGCGCTATCGCGCTACGAATAAAGAGGTACAGCTGCAGCAGCGGGATATAGGTCGTAATCCGCCGCCGCATATCGATGAGGTGATGATCGGTGCCTATTACACCCCAGAGGCTGAGCGCAATGCTGGCCAGCAGCAGGCCGTTGCTCTGTCGGATCTGCTGATCGAGGAGTTGCTGGCCGCCGATACCCTGGTGATAGGTTCGCCGATGCATAACTTCAGCATCACCTCGGGATTAAAAACCTGGATCGACCATGTAGCGCGGGTAGGTCGTACCTTCCAGTATACCGCCACGGGTCCTGAAGGACTGGTAAAAGGCAAGCGTGCCTATGTGATCAGCGCCCGGGGTGGTAATTATGCCGAGGGGAGTCCTGCGGCAGGCTATAACCATCAGGATACGTACTTGAAGACGGTATTGGGCTTTATCGGTATCACCGATGTCGTGTTTATCAACGCGGAGGGGGTGGCTTCAGGCGAGCAGGGAGTACTTGAAGCAGCAAGCCAGATCGACAGCGTTCTTACCTAGCCGCGATCAACCGAGCTGATTGATCGGACCGCTGGATCAGCAAGCGAGCAAGCTGATAGAAAGCGTGCAAGCTGATAAAAAGCGAGCTAGTCGATCAGAAAATGGGCTCGGGCGGTGGCGATCGGTTGGTTCTGATCGCGTTGCCAGGCATGAATGACAACATTGACCAGCTTGCGTCCCTGGCGTATCAGGGTGCAGCTGGCGTAGGTATCTTCCAGCCGTCCGGCACGGATGTAATCGATAGAAAAATCCACAACCCGTGGCACTCTGGGTAGCGGCATGTTGATCAGCAGATAGATCGCGGCCGCCATCTCCATAAATCCTGCGACCGCACCACCATGCAGCGCGGGTAGGGTTGGGTTGCCGACATTGCTGCGCTTGGGGGGCAGGTGAAACTGTAACGCTGCTCCCTGATGAAGGCTCTTGATCCCCAATAACTTTGCATAGGGCAGTGCCTCTAATAAGAGTGTAGGGGCCTGTTGTTGGCGATCGGCCTGTAACGTCTGAGCTAATGAGCGCGGTGGATTGGGTGTTTGTGAAGCCGGGGCTGGCGCTGGCATGGCAACAGCAGAACCCTGGGCTAACCGATGCTCCAGTTGCGCCGACATGGCCGCCGAAACGTCGCGGTCCATCCGAATAAAATTGGCTACGCAATGAGCAATCGGGCGCTCCCTGTCCTCTTGAAAGGCCAGCCCTCGGCAAAAAATAACATTTGTGGTAATGCGGTAGGCTTCAGCCTCTGCATGGATAGTCATGCCTGGTTTGGCTGGCTGCATATAATCGATACGCAGATCCATGGTCGGACAGAGACTGAGCTGCTCCAGCGCTGCTACGGCGGCGAAACCGCAACTGGTATCGAGCAGTGCTGTTACCGCACCACCGTGGATGATTCCGCTCTCAGGATTGCCCACAATGGCGTGACGATAGGGCAGTCGGGCGCGAATTTTACCCGGCTGGATATCGGTAAAGCTCATCCCTAGGGTGTGAAAATGATCACCGGGGTTGTCGTTAAGCATCAGTGCGCAGAGTTGACGGATTTTATCGATGGGTGCAGGCATAAATAGTGGCTTCGCTGATTGATCGGATGCTGAGCGGTTTAGTGAACCGACAGCGGTTGTAGATAGCTGAACTGCTAGTCGTGCAGGTGCCGCACTTACTTGTGGTACCTCTGGGTCGCTAAAAACAAGTGCTAAAAATAGCCGCTAAAAATAACCGCTAAAAAAGAGCCATCTGCTCTTCGGCTTTTTTACGTGGGCGCCATGCCTTGCCCCAGCGGGTGGCAATATAGAATACCTGGATATGATCGCCTGGTGTGGCGGTGATATCCTCTAGGCCTATAGTACCCTGAGCCGGCTCTTCGCCATTGATGAAGACTAAAATACCCAGTTGTTGATTAGGAAACTGTTGATTGAACTCGCCATAAATTGGGTCTAAACGCTTGATGTAGAGCGCCGTCTCCAACTCTTCGTTGCCGGCAAAGGTGCTTCGTGCATAGCTGGGTGCGAGACCTGTGCTGAGCATGCGACGGTGCAGCAGCGCCTGTACTGAATTGGCAGGTACCCGGCGCTGATGTTGGCTGCCGTCAAGATCTAGGTTAAGCACCAATTCACTTTCGCTGCGGTTGTCCTCGGCCAGAACGGTCAGGTTGAATGCTTCGCATAAGCCGACCACCGAATCCTTTTGTGCCAATTGCAGCGCCAGGTAATCACGGCCGTTAGCCCGGAACGGCAGAGATTGCTCGACTGAGCGATTTTGACCCCAGATACGAATCTGTTGCTTGCTGTAGTTGAAGCTGAGTTGCCCCTCCTGGCCGCGCCCCTGGCTGCCGAGCTTGCGGGTTTTATAGATGATCGTATGCGGTGCCTTGTTGCTCTCAGCGTCGTACTCTTTACGGCAGTAATTCTGGTTGCGGTGGAAATGGTAGGGGAAGTGTAGCGCGTCTTCGTAGCTTAGCTGGGAGGGGTTGTGGGTGCTCTGCTCGACAATTCTGTCGATGACAAAACCTTCCCCGCTGAGGGTTTGAACAACATCTAGAATCGAATAGATGGTGGGATCGAAGGGCTTGCCTTCGCCGAGTTTGCCTGAGCTATTGAGCAGCTGGCTATGGCGGTTATGCTGCAGCGGGTGGGAGAAGCAGAAGATGAAGGTGCCGCCAGGCTTGAGGCGCTTAAACAGGTTGTGAAACAGCTCTTTGAGCTCTTGGGTAGAGGCCAGATACTCCAGCGAATAGACCGACAATATCAGGTCAAAGCTGATGCCGGGAAAAAAGTCGGTACGGCGCATGTCCTGCTCTTTGAAATGGACCTGCGGCAGTGCGTCAGCGTAGTGGGTCAGTTTTGAACGGGCGCGCTGCAGCATGTGGCTGGAGATGTCGATGCCGTGGCCATTGGCGCCCTTGTGTGCCAAGGCGATCAGGTTTTCGCCCATGCCGCAGCCGATATCGAGTACGTTGGCGTTGACCAGCTCAATATCGATCAACTTCAGGCTTCGCTCCCCGGGTGCCAACCAGCCATAGTGGACTTCATCCTCGGCAATTTCCCAGGTATTGGAATAAAAATCACAAAAACTTTGTTCATCCCAGTGTTGCGCGGACATCACACTTTTCTCTAGCTGGCGAGTACTGTGCATTCTACGGCGAGCTACGCCGCAATGTCTAAAGTTGCTGACAGCGAATGACTTTTATGGCGTTGACATGGAGAGAAATCTCTTGTTTATTGTCCGGTTATTAGGTGGTTATTTTATAGCCACAAGGGATTAGTTTTGCGCCGGATTTGATCAAGCCATGTAGTAGCGGTCAAATTGTAGATATTTGCGCCTCGGTTAAGCTCAAGCCGCGCGCGGTGCAGGAGATCATGCGGTTGAGTCAGACGCTCTCCCCCGACGGAGCCTTTTCGCTTTACCGAGAGGTGGTTGAGCGGATTGAGGGGCGAAAAGTGTCTAATGATGAACTGCGTGCGGTATTAAACTTGCTCTATCGTTATTCAGATCTTTGTATAACCTGGCGCAAGACAGGTCGTTTAGCCCCCTCCTTGAGTAGGGCTGATTAAGTGCAGTGAGTTAAGTCCATTCAGTTAGTTAAGGGGGCGGTGGCTATAATTCCGGCTATTTAGGTTTATGCAGGATCAGGTGGATATAGCGGGCCATTTGATAATAGGGAGGCTGTTGGCGAAAGCGGTTTTCTAACTCCAGAATATCGTCCAGGGTATAGGTTTGCCTGATCTGCAGGGGTAGATAGTCATAAAAGCAGCGGATCCCTGCTCGGGTTTCAATCTCTAGATTCAGCTGGCCCAAGATAGATTCTATGTGTTCAGGATCGCAGGGGTTTATCGGCGTCAACCCTGAGCCATCACCCTCTAAGTTAGGGCTTAGCGCCTTGCGAAAATTGCCCCGCAGAGCGTTGCGTAAAACGATGGAGTGGCGGTTGTAAAACATCAGCGAGAGCTGGCCGCCGGGTTTGAGGCGCTGTTCAAGGCCTGCCAGTAGGGTCGCAGGGTCTGCCACCCATTCCAGTACCGCGTGGCACATAATCAGATCGAACTGTCGGATCTCCTGGTTGCAAAAAGTTTCGATTGAACTCTGGATCAGTTCAACCTGAGATTTCAGGTTTTCAGTTTCAATCCGCTGCCTGGCTTCGTCGAGCATGCTGGCCGAAACATCACAAAGTACTATCTGATGGCCTTGCTGAGCGCACCAGCTTGCCAGCTGGCCCTGTCCTCCTCCTGCATCGAGGATCTGCTGCTGGGGTTTCTTAAGCCGTTCAGCCAGATCCTGTTTTAACAGTGCCAGACGGATCTGTCCCTTGGGTGTGTTGTAGATGTTGTGGCTAAAACGGTTGGAGAGTCGATCGAAAGGGGTGTTAATGGACATGGTTGGCCAGCATCTTTGGGTAATCGCGAATTTTCATCTCTGATCTGAGGGTAGGCTCGATCAGTCAGTGCTGTATAAAATAGATCTATTCCACGCAGAGCTTCGGCTGCCTTATATCAAACTCATCAAGCAAGCCGTTGACCTTGTCTGCTCTTGGTCAAAGGGGGCAAAGAATAGCCGATTAGTTCCAGCAATGCGCCTAGTATGTCTGCAAACGGAGTCTAGAGTGAGTTGAAAGCGCGGTTGAGCGCCTCCTCGGTTGATTCACCATCGAAGATATAGCGCTCCATCATATGCACATGTATTGATGACAGCGCGACATAGCGGAACCCGAGGTTGTACTGGGATTGAGATAAGCGACGGATATAGAGTAATCGCATCTGGCTAAAGAATCGCTGCTGGTTTGGCAGCTGGATCCGGATCTCGAGTTCAATGGGGTGAAACAGCGGGTCTTTATCAGGATCATGGCCCTCAAAAACAAAGGTTTTAAGCTCTGCCTCACCGTCAAGCATCAGTCCGCCCGGGGAGAGATCGTGAATCTTAGCGGCCAGGGTAACTCCGGCGCTATTGGTGATCTCGGCCATGAGCGAGGTAGCAATTCTTGGATGCAATCTAAGTTCGGTCATATAGAGCTCCGGGTTCCCCGAGGGGGCGCGGATTAAATCAAGGGCAATGTAGTAAGGATAGCACCGACTTGCTTAAAAAGAGCTGATCTGTATCAGTGCCTGGGTATTTGCAGTTCTTAACACAAGCGAGCTGTGCGGAGTTTGGCTTGTTGGTTTTGCAGCCTATGACTCAAAATCTCAGCTCAGAAATATGCTGCCTGAGCCAGCGTCGATGCTGCTTAGGTGCCGGGCAGTAGCGTTCAACCAGTTGCCAGAATGCGGCGCCGTGATTGGGATGGCGCAGGTGGCACAGCTCGTGGATGATGACGTAATCCAGCGTTTCCAGGGGTGCCATCAGCAGCAGGCTGTTGAGACTGATCAGGCCGCGCGAGTTGCAACTGCCCCAGCGGCTCTTGTAGGTGCGAATTTTTAGCCCGCTGGGTTGCAGTCCAGTGATGTTTGCCCAGTGTTCGAGGCGTTCTGGCCACTGCTGGTGGGCTTGCTGCAGGTACCAGTGCTGGAGCAGTGCCCGTCGTTGGGCCTGTTCGGTATTGAGGGGGAGCCGCAGCGTTAGTCGATCTGGATCGTGTTCCACGGTGAGGTTGTTGGGGTCTGCAACGAGGGCTGAATCGGATGCGAACTCTAAGCGGTGCCGATCTCCTTGAAATAGCCAGTATTCGCCCGCTTCATAGCTCCGGTTGGCCGTCTTCGATTTTGTTTGCTGCTGTTGCAGCAGCGCTTGCTCGATCCAGCTACGGCGCTGCTCCAAGAGTGCGTGGATGGCGCGTGCCGGGGTGCCTTGGGGGGCCAGTACCTTGACCTGGCCTGTGCTGATCTGCAGCGCGATTGAGCCTTGGCGGCGGGTGAATTTGACCTGCCAGGGGCTGCTGAATTTAGGACTGGGCATCGTTCAGGGCAGCGCCCGTACCTGGACCGCATCGACCCCGGAGCCGGCGATGATGTCGGAGATGACCACCACTCGATCGCCCGCTTTGAGTCCTGCTTTTTCTTTGAGTGTAGCGAAGGCGATATTGAGGGTTTTCTCCGGATCACGACTGAACTCGGTCCGAAACGGGTGCACACTGCGGTTGAGCTGGAGCTGGCGACGGGTGCGGGGGTCGTTGGTGAACGCGTAGATAGGGGTTTTGTGCGGCTGGCAGTTGCTGATGTAGTTGGCCATCTTGCCGCGCCGGGTGATAACCAGAATCCCTTTAGCCGCGATCGATTCGGCCAGCTCTACGGTGGCAGCAGCGAGGTGTTGCTTCTCATCGTTTTTGTGCAGGCCGGCGGTGAAGTTGAGTCCGCTGTCGGTTTCCGAGGTGCGGGCGATACGATCGAGAATTTCGACGCACTTGATCGGGTATTTGCCGATAGTGGTTTCGCCCGAGAGCATTACCGCATCGACCCCTTCGTAGACCGCGTTGGCAACATCGGTGACTTCGGCACGGGTAGGAATCGGATTTTCGATCATCGATTCGAGCAGGTGGGTGGCTACGATGACCCGTTTTCCCCGCTCGATGCACAGGCGTACGATACGACGCTGGACACTGGGCAGCTGTTCGATATGGATCTCAACCCCAAGGTCTCCACGGGCCACCATCACGCCGTCGGCTTCATCAATAATGGCTTCTAGGTTGCGCACTCCCTCCTGGTCTTCGATCTTGGCGATGATTTTTATCTTGCCTGCTTTGGGGCCGAGCAGCTGCCGCAGCTGGTGGATATCCTCGGCCTCACGGACAAAGGAGAGGGCGATAAAGTCCAGCTCCTGCTCCATGGCAAAGAGGATGTCACCACGGTCTTTCTCGGTGATGGCCGGCAGATTGACCCGGATCCCGGGTAGGTTGACGTGACGTTTGCTCTTGAGGACGCCGCCGTCGACCACTTTGCACTGGAGGTTCAGGTCTTCCTTGCTCAGTACATCGAGATTAATCAGGCCGTTATCGACGGTGATCCGATCGCCGATCTGAACACTGTCTACCAGATCATCGTAATTGACATGGATTGAGGTCTGTTCGACATCTTCGCTGCCGCGCACTTTAACCGAGATGATATCGCCCTGTTTGAGGTTGAGCTCTTTGGCAATATCGCCGGTGCGGATCTCCGGACCCTGGGTATCAAGCATGATGGGGACGGGGTATTTGACTCGTTTGTTGAGGGTTCGAATCGCTTTGATTACCTGCTCGTGGGAAGCGTGATCACCGTGTGACATGTTCAGCCGTACCAGATTCATCCCCGCATGGTAGAGGCGCTCCAACATCTCCAGGCTCTGGGTGGCGGGGCCGATGGTGCAGATGATCTTGGTCTTGCGTAGCGAGGTGCCTGGGTTCGGTTGCGAAGTAGGGCTGCTCATGTTTTTTCATCCTTAATCGCTGATGATGAAAGCGTGCTGATGATAAAAAAGTGCTGATGATAAGGGTTTGAAGCTAAAAGTGCTGAGGCACAGGGTCGTCAATCAGGGAGTATCGATGCGTTCCAGTAGCAGGGTGTACTCTTTGTTATCTGTTTCGATCTGCTGCAGCTTGACGATCACATGGTCAAGGTTCTTGGCAAACCAGAGCGTGGTTTTGCGAGCGCTGTCATCACCCCGATCACGCTCTACCCTGATCGTTTCGAAGCGACCTGCCGGGGTATCCACTATCTCCTCTCCGATACGGAGGAAATCAAGCTGCTTGAGGTGATCGCCATCCACCAGTTGATAGTGCATCTCACTGAGGCCGGCATCAAGATCGCGCCAAAGCTGAATCTGATAGCTGACTTTGTCGTGGGTGTTTTGATCGATCGGTAGTGTTGTTGAGCGATCTGTCTGGCTGCTGACCACGTTGCCCGCCGACCAGTCAAATTGCTGTTGACGCTGTTTCTTTTTGCCGAAGACTTTGCGTAGGTAGCTGTAATGGAGCGGATAGAGTTGCTGCTGGCGAATTTCGAAGCGGCTGCTCTCATCGATCCTGGCCATGATGGCGCTGGCTTTCATCGACAGTTCCCACTGGCCATCCGGGAGTGCCTTGAGCTCGCGAACTACTTCGCCGGAGAGGCTGATGCCCAGGTCGAACTGGGCTTGGTAATAGGCTTTGAAGGGTTTGAGTTGTAACTCGGGCTGGGCCTCGACGATTTCAATCGGGGTTTCGCCGCCAGCCACTGAGACACTGGACGCCAGCGGCGATAGTACAAGTATGAGCAACAGGCTGCTACGTTTGAACCATCGCTGCATGTGGTTATCCTCTATATGCGGCTATCCAGTTGGCAGCCTGTCAGTGGTAGCGGTTGGCCATCCATTTCGGCGCGACCTTTATTGTAGGTCAGGCGCCCTTCGGTAAACCATTTCACCGCCAGCGGATAGATGATGTGCTCCTGCACCAAGACGCGTTCTGCCAGTGCCAGTGGATTATCATCAGGCTCTATAGCGACGATGGCCTGGATTACCAGGGGGCCGCCATCCAGCTCTTCGGTGACAAAGTGGACGGTCACGCCGTGTTCTGTTTCTCCGTCCTGGATCGCCCGTAGGTGGGTTCTGAGTCCACGGTACTTCGGCAACAGCGAGGGGTGAATATTCAACATCCGGCCTTCGTAACGCCGGGTAAAGTCCGCGGTCAGGATCCGCATAAAGCCCGCCAGGACGATGAGCTCGGGCTGCATGTCGTCGATCAGGTGGATCAGCTCGGCCTCAAATACTTCACGACTGCTGAAGTTACTGTGGTCGAGGGTGATCGCCTCGATACCCGCATCACGGGCACGTTGCAGGCCCTTTACTTCGGGACGATTGCTGATCACCGCGCAGATCTCAGCATCGATCTGTTTAGAGGCGACAGCATCGATGATCGCCTGCAGGTTCGAGCCTCCGCCCGAGATCAACACCAGAATCTTGGGTTTAATTTCTGATGGAGAGGTGGATTGAGAGGCGGATTGAGAGGCTGCTTGAGAAGCGGATTGCGGCTCAGCTTGGGCACCTGAGTGCCCACCTGTTTGAGAACCCGGACGTAATTCGACGACGTTGCCCATCAGCCGTTCAGACCCTGGAGTTCAACCTGCTCCTCAGTGTCCGTCGCCGCTTCAATACGACCGATCAGCATTGCCACTTCGCCTTCGGCTTTGAGCAGTGCCAGGGCTTCGTCAGCCGTGGTGGCTGGAACCACCAGGACCATGCCGATGCCGCAATTAAGGGTACGGTGCATCTCGTGCTCGTCAACGTTACCTTGCTGCTGCAACCAGTTGAAAATTTCAGGACGCTGCCAGCTGCGGGTATCAATAACTGCTTTGGCGTTCTTGGGCAGAACGCGTGGAATATTTTCCAGCAAGCCACCGCCGGTGATGTGTGAAAGCGCATGTACTTGCGATTGGCGAATCAGTTTCAGCAGTGGTTTAACGTAGATACGGGTGGGCTTGAGCAGCGCATCGCCAAGGGTCTTGTTACCTTCGCTGCCATCGCCGAACGGGGCGTTGATATCTGCGCCGCGTACTTCGATGATTTTACGGATCAGTGAGTAGCCGTTGGAGTGCGGACCTGAGGAGGTCAGGCCGATCAGCACATCGCCCACAGCAACCTTGGAGCCATCGATGATCTCCGATTTTTCGACCACGCCGACACAGAATCCGGCCAAGTCGTAATCTTCGCCTTCGTACATGCCCGGCATTTCGGCGGTCTCGCCACCGACCAGTGAGCAGCCAGAGAGTTCGCAGCCCTCACCAATACCGGTGACAACATCGGTGGCGATATCGACGTTGAGTTTG
Organism: uncultured Neptunomonas sp.; assembly: GCA_963974645.1. Taxonomy (GTDB): domain Bacteria; phylum Pseudomonadota; class Gammaproteobacteria; order Pseudomonadales; family Balneatricaceae; genus Motiliproteus. Next base: position 29,982 of record CAXBEA010000015.1, read on the forward strand.
CCGGTGGCGTAATAATCCAGAAAGAACAGCGGCTCGGCGCCGGATACGATCAGATCGTTAACGCACATCGCTACCAGGTCGATGCCGATTTTGTCGTGCTTGTTCAGGTCCATCGCTACCCGCAGCTTGGTACCGACACCGTCCGTGCCCGATACCAAAACCGGGTGTTTGTAGCCGCTAGGCACCTCGCAAAGAGCGCCAAAACCGCCCAGTCCTGCCAATACTTCGGGGCGACGGGTACGCTTGGCGACCCCTTTAATGCGCTCGACCAGCGCATTACCTGCATCAATGTCGACGCCTGCATCTTTATAACTGATTGAATCGGTAGGGTTGGTCATAGGGATCTCGAACCTGTCTGGCGGTGCCGCGAATGAAAGCCGGGTATTCTAGCAGTTTGACCGCGACGGGGTCATCTTCTGAAGCTAAAAATGGCCAGCTTTTTCGAGTGGCTCAAGCATTTTTCTAGCGACTTAAGCAGAGATGGGTAATCTCATCGGATTGATGCAGCAGAATCCTGATCCCTGATTCCTGATACAGGCGTTGCGTTGGTCTTGATATGGCCATAGCGGACGCTTTGTCTGTGACCGCTTCTGACAAGAGCTGCGGCAAACCGGTCATCAAACTGCTGATCTTGACTGCCTGATTTTATGGCTGCTTATACAGTCTATTGAGGGTGCTGGAGAAAAGTGGCTCGTTATCTCGAGTCCGCAGGCGCGTTTTTTCACTGGAACCTTGTGTAAGAATGCAGCACTATCAAACTCTTAAGGAAAACTGGAATGGAGATACCGCGGCATCCACTCAGATATATGCGCCGGCTCGTTTTCATCGGAGGAGAATGATAGGTGGTTTCAAATAACACCGTATATTCAACCGCTTACTTTGATCTTATTCACAGTGTGAATACGACAAAACGAGCCGGCTTAGTATTAAAATGTTATACATCAAGGAGAGAGCATCATGGGAAGATCTAATGGGAAGCCTTACCGAGCTATTGATGCATTTGGAAGAATTGTATTTTTCGAATCCATTGCCGGCAAGAAAGCGAATGATGTGTTTATAGCAACAAACACAAAAGGAAACGAAGGTTACTATCGCAAACGCCATCGGACAGACGGCCCTGCTATCATCGGAAAAAATAACTCTCGTCGTTGGTACATCAATGGTGTGGAGCACACCAAATCTATCGAAAAATCACTGGAAAACATTCAGGACCCTTTCGAACCATCTGGGAAAGACTTCCAACTAACAAAAGAAGCCAAACTCATGTTACTGATACTGAGTGATTGATGTATAACAAATCAATCAACGAACGCCCTACGGGCTCGGACCTCCAAAACGCTACGCGTTTTTCCGGCCCGTTATTGAAGCGTTAAATTGATATGATCACTGAAGCACGAGAAGAGCTCCGACATTTAGATGCCTTGCTGTATGCTCTGATGGATGACGCTATTGCTGCAGCTGAGTTTTGGCATGATAGGGCAGACGGGTTTTCTAGAAGAACCTATATCAGAACCGTGTTTGCCTTAGTAGAAGGCACCTCTCACCTATTAATGACTTCAGCGCTACGATTCGACGAACTTCGAGAAAATTCGGCTCTTACTAGTGGAGACCTGGACTTTTTAGTAGGTAGGAGCAAAAAAACAACGTGTGACACGTTCAAAAGTGCGGTGAAGGTTCATGCAAAAGCTCGTAATCTCGAGCTTCAGATCTCGTTCGGCAGTCAGGGTTGGGAGCAGTTTCGGAAAGCGGTGGATTTACGGCATCAGATTACTCATCCAAAGAGCTTAGAAACTCTAAACATTACTCTAGATGACCTCAAAGTCGTCGAAGAAGCGATGGATTTTTTTCGGCAGGTGACCGCGCAATTTCTACAGAAGTGATTTAACAAGCGGCATCACAGCGGCCGCTTTTCCACCGCTTCGCGGCTCCAAACCGGCGCATGTGCCGGGCGTTAAATGGCTTAGACCCTAGCAAGGAGTAGCTAGATATTTATGAAAGGCAAAGTTACCCAGTGGAAAGATGATAAGGGCTTTGGATTCAAAGAACGCATAGGGGTCATATCTGGTCCGCCCCGCGATGCAAGAAAAAGTTACTGGGTGGCTAAAAGAGTATTGCTCCCATATACCCGGCCTTGGGGTGAGGTTGCTAAGCACCTCTGGCCCTGATGGAATCCGCGCGCTCCCACCTCATCAAGTCTTCGGCCTCAACGGGCCCTAGACCCCAGCAGGTTCTCAGGAGCGCAGGTGTTACCTTTTATGCCATCACTTGAACTTTATCCACGCAACTCGTTGCTTCTCTAATTAACCGGCAATTCTTATAGCAGTTATTTCGCCTTACCTATTGAGCGGCCTACGCAGCCACTTGGTAAGACTCCTTCTTGCTCAATACAGCCCAGGCGATGCGCGCGTTTTTATTGGCTACGGCGACTGCTGAGATGTTTTTACCTCGCCGTTGATCCAGCTCTTTGATCCATTGATTACGGCGGTCTGTATATTTATGCGCAACGCGCACTACGGTTCTACCTCCGTGAATAAGCAGGGTTCGCAAGTAGGTGTCACCGCGCTTGCTGATGCCCAGTAACGTCGGCATTCCTCCTGTGGAATGCTGCCTCGGAACCAATCCGAGCCAAGCGGCCAGTTCTCGACCATTTTTGAATGCCGAAATATCGCCGATGGCCACCAAAGCCGTCGCAGTGAGCAGCCCGATACCAGGTATTGTCAGTAAACGCTGGCAGTCTTCATTCTGAGCCGCAATAGCTGCCAACTTATTCTCTAACATCTCTACACGCTCATCCAAGTGAACCATCTCACCGTAAAGCTCATTAAGGAGTTCTCGGAATAGCGTGGTTAAGTCGTTCTCTGCATCCTCCAAGATCATCGGTATCTGTTTACGAATATATGAAATCCCTTTGGGAATGATGACCCCATATTCCGTCAACAGCCCTCGAATCTGGTTGGCAAGCGCGGTCCTTCTGGCCACCGCTTGGCTCCGAATGCGATGTACGCTCTGGATGTCTTGCTGTTGGATACTTTTCGCCGGAACGAAGCGCATATTGGGCCGTTGTGCGGCCTCGCAGATCGCTTCGGCGTCCGCAGCATCACTCTTGTTGGATTTGACGAAGGGCTTCACAAACTGAGGTGCAATCATCTGCACAGAATGCCCTAAGGCGGTAAACTTTCGCAGCCAGTGATTCGCGCCACCGCAGGCCTCGATGGCAATCTGGCACTGCGGTAAATTGGCAATAAAGGGCAGCAGCTTTGCGCGGGGGAGCTTTTTTCTCAAAATGCACAGGCCTTCAGAATCCACACCGTGAAGTTGAAAGCTTTGCTTACTCAGATCGATTCCGAGAATGCTTATCTGACGCTTTGGGTTATGATTAGGCATGGTTCGTCTTGCTCCTCTGTGATGTATGTTCGCACACTCATCATGGCTCATTTGAAGCCGGTTTTGGAGCGGGGCGGACCATCCCATTAGGTCTTTCTTTTTGCCTTTCTGAGCTAGTCTTTATGCATGAGCAGACCGTTACGAATTGAATTTACTGGTGCGTTGTATCATGTGACCTCTCGCGGTAACTGGCGGGAGGCGATCTATCTGGATGAGCAGGATCAGACGCTTTATCTTGAGGTGCTGGGTGAGGTGTGTGAACGCTTTAACTGGGTGTTGCATGCCTACTGCCTACTGCCTGATGACCAATCACTACCACCTGCTGGTGGAAACGCCCGATGGCAACTTGTCTAAGGGGATGCGTCAGCTCAATGGTGTTTATACCCAGCGTTTTAACCCTAAGCACAAAAAGATGGGGCATCTGTTTCAGGGGCGGTTTAAAGGTATCTTGGTTCAGAAGGAATCTTACCTACTGGAGCTGGCCCGCTATATCGTTTTGAACCCAGTACGAGCGAAGATGGTACGCGCTGTCGAAAGCTGGCCCTGGTCAAGCTACCTGGCCACAACCGGCCGGGTGAGTAAACCGGATTGGTTGGAAACTGACTGGCTGTTAGCGGCGTCTTCCCAGTAAATCACTAATTAACCTCTACCACGAATTCTAGCTTTGCGTTCTGTCATTCTTGATTCAGCTTGGTCATGATCAATAAAAGAAGATCCCCCTGTATCAAATTTGTCAAAAGCCAAATTTACTTGCTCAGTTAGCCAAGTATCATGAGATACGGCTTTACGCTGTTGATTAGCAAGTTGTTCTGTGAGGTCTCGACAAGCATCGCTCAGCGTACGACCCTGATTTTCAGCCATTTTTTGGGCTAGGCGTTTGGTTTCTTCATCAACTCGAAATTGTATTCTGGTATCCATAAAAAAGGCCTTGGTTGATGTGTGAGCACAAGTGTTAGCACGCGGTAACTAATGTGGCAATTAACTCGGATTGGCTTAAGGATGCCAGCCAATATGAAGCAACCGGTAGTTGCGGCTTTGCTCGCTGGCTGGGGCAGGAGCAAAAGCAAAAGCCTTTCGGGGAGGATGCAGGTTTTGTTCAACTGTGCTTTGGTTGCCACACCCCGGTTAAGAGTCGGGATTATGTCTTTACCACCCCGGTTAAGTTGCCGTAACTATTGTTCTGAGCCTGTTAACTCTAGGCCTATGCCCCTTGTTTGAGATGAACTGATTCGCTTAATACAGGCGCTTCACCTTAGAGGAAGCCTTTGTTGTGGCGCGCCAATCCCGATAAGGAAACTACCGCCTGGAGAGCTGTGTACGGGAGAACCGCATCTACAGTTCGGAGGGCGGGGAGGATGTGTGTCCTTCTTCCCCCTTATCGTGTTCGCAAAGCAGGCCAGTTTTGACGCAACTGACTATCAGAAATTGTGGTGCTGGTGTGTCAAGATCGAGGTGATTATGCACAGAGGTCGCTTTGGCTTGTTCGCGCCATGGTTTATGCTTGTCGCCAATATCAGGACAGCCGGTGTAAGTCGGTGCTAATCGTGACAGGAGTAAGTGTGGAATCTCGCATGCAGATGAGAGTCGTCGTAGCGGCTGTATTCAATCGCGTACTTCAGCGGGTCCAGTTAATCCAGCCCTGGCAGGAGGTTCTGCCGAAGCTGTTGCTACTCTGGTTGCTTGGCAGTTCTCAGGTGCAGGCTGCGCGGATCGGTGAGCTTTATACCGCCGAGTTGCTGGTCGCTGCGCAGTCGGTACGGGTCGCGCCTGAGCTGGTGAGCCAGGCTTTGCGGCAGGTGCTGGTCAAGGTCAGTGGTCGCAGGGACAGCATTGAGCAAGCGGTGATTGTCGAGGCGCTCTCGGAGTCCAGCCGCTATATCCAGCAATTTAGTTACCAGAGTACCCAGCAACCCCTCGCGACCGAGGATGGCCGTGAAGTTCTGGCGCATCGGTTAAGTATCGATTTTGAACGTACCCTGGTGGATCAGCTGCTGGCTAGGGCCGGGTTGCGTCCTCTGGGCAGTGTCCGGCCCGGTGTGCTGGTGTGGCTGCTGGAAGAACGTGATACGAGGCGTGAATTTCTGGGTCGTGATGAAGACCCCGCTTTTACCGCCATGAAGCAGCGTGCGCGTGAGCGCGGTCTGCCGATGTTTCGGCCATTGATGGATCTGGATGATCAGAGGGCGTTGTCTGTAGGCGATGCCTGGGGCTTTTTTAGCGACAGCATCAGCCAGGCCTCCAGTCGTTATCAGGCCGATTCGGTGCTGGTCGGACGACTTTACCGTAATCAGCAGGGCGCCTGGATAAGTCAGTGGTTATTAATCGGGTCCTCTGATCAGATCGATAACTTCGAGGGTCAGGGGATCGCCCTTAATGAACACCTTAGCGCTGCGGTGGATATGGCTGCTGACCGGTTATTCGCCAACTTTGTTGGCCCTGTCGGTGAGCTTGATCCGGGCTCTTTGTTGCTCGAAATCGATGCAGTGGCTTCGGTAGACGACTATTTTCAACTCACTCAATATCTGCACGAGTTGCCTGCCGTTAAGGGAATAAAACTACAGTCTATTGACGGTGACCGGCTACTGCTGCAGCTGCAGATCGAGGGTGCAGCCAGCCAGTTGCGCGGGGCGATCGGTTTGAGCAACCATTTTAAGTTGCTGCCCAGTGCCGCCGAGAATCCGCAACCGGGACTGCTTAATTATCGCTGGCTGCGCTAAGCCCGTTTTCTTTTCCAACCGTATCTAAAGGCTTTAGATGACTGATTCGCAACGCTGGTTTGTACTCTGCCTGACGCTGGTGGTTGTGGCTATCTTCTATCTGTTGGCGCCGATACTGTTTCCGTTTCTGATCGGCATCTTGTTGGCCTATATCGGTGACCCGCTGGCCGATCGGCTGGAGCGTGCGGGGCTGTCACGAACCCTGTCGGTGGTGGCTGTGTTTACAGCCATGACGCTGATCTTTGTGCTGGCGCTGCTGCTGTTGCTGCCTCAGCTGGGGCGCCAGATAGAAAATCTGGTTGGCCAGATCCCGCTGCTGTTTAATTGGCTTAAAGAGGTCGCTATCCCCTGGTTGGAGCAGTTGTCGGGGCAGGAGCTTTCGACCCTGGAGCTGGACCGGGTGCGTCAGCTGGTGATGGAAAACTGGCGTACCGGAGGGGATCTGTTAACCCAGTTGCTGGGACAGGCGTCGCGCTCCGGAATGGCGTTTGCGGGTTGGTTGGTCAATCTGACCCTGATCCCCGTGGTTGGGTTTTATCTATTGCGCGATTGGGATCGCATCATGACCCAGATTTGCGATATGTTGCCGCGGAGCTTGGAGCCCCGGGTGAGCCGTTGGGCCCAGGAGTGTGACGAGGTGTTAGCTGCGTTTATCAGGGGGCAACTGCTGGTGATGCTCTGTCTGGGGGCCTTCTACAGTATAGGTCTGGGTTTGGTTGGGCTTAAGCTGGCGTTGATCCTTGGGGTTGTCGCCGGGCTGGCGAGTATCGTCCCCTATATGGGGTTTATCATCGGGATTGGCGCCTCGCTGATCGCGGCACTGTTGCAGTTCAATGACCCCTATTATCTGCTGCTGGTCGGGGCGGTATTTGCCGCAGGGCAAGTGCTGGAGGCGGTGCTGCTAACGCCGGTGCTGGTGGGTGATAAGATCGGTCTGCATCCGGTAGCGGTGATTTTTGCGATCATGGCGGGTGGGCAGCTGTTTGGTTTTACCGGGGTGTTGTTGGCATTACCGATTGCAGCGGTGATCATGGTGCTGCTGCGTCATCTGCACCAGGGTTACCGTGACAGTGGTCTCTATCAGACGGATGCAGATAGTCCCCCAATACCTTTGCAGGCTGATTCAGCAGCAGGCAACTCGGCAGCAGGTAAGTCGGCAGCAGATAAGGCAATAGCTGAATAGGCTGCACGTTTAGTCGAATACGGTTGCTGCTGACGCAGGCGCAGCAGACGGCTATACTCGCCCGCCTAGAAACGAGAGGGCGGTCACGCGAAGCGGGAGCTTCGGTTGGTTTTTGTCTTGTGTCGGTCAGTCTTGCGGAATGGTCCGCGCGCCCATGATTATCAGGTACCCGAGTTTTTGATGTCTAGCCTACAACCCCATCAACTCTCCCTTAGTGTGGGTCTGCGCGATGACGCCACCCTGGAGAATTTCTATAGCCACCATAATGATCTGGCGGTCCAGGCCGTGGAGCGGATAGCCCAGGGCAGTGATGGCGCTGCCGGCGACGCGGTGGCTGAGCCCTTTGTCTACCTTTGGGGAGAGCCAGGAGCGGGCTGCTCACACCTGCTTCAAGCCGCCTGCCATCGTGCCGGGCTCCATCAACGCAGTGCCTTTTATCTGCCGTTGGATCAGTTTATGAACCAGGGGCCCCGGCTGCTCGATGGCTTGGAAACCCTGGATCTGGTCTGTATCGATCAGCTGCAAAAAGTAGCGGGTCTGGCCGAATGGGACGAGGCCCTGTTTCACCTGTTTAATCGGATTCGCGATGCTGGCCATCAGTTGCTGGTCGCGGCCGATGCGGCACCACGACAGCTCGCGGTTGCGCTGCCGGATCTGGCTTCACGCTTAAGCTGGGGCGTGGTGTTACGGATTCACGCGTTGGACGATGATGGCAAAATGGCAGCGTTGCGCGCTCGCGCCCACGACCGCGGCATCGAACTGGACGAGGGTGTGGTGCAGTATATTTTTTATCGGAGTCCACGCCAGACCCATGAGCTGTTTGCGCTGCTGGACCGACTGGATCGGGCCTCGCTATCGGCCCAGCGTAAGGTCACTATCCCTTTTGTGAAGCAATTACTGGGCTGGTAACGGGATGGGTCGCTGGATGCTGCGGCCCAGAGAGCGAATAGCGCCGGGGATTAATTTTTTTCTTAGTCTGAATCGAGTAATGGATCGAGTAATGGAACGAGTAGAACGTGATTTTTTTAGCCGTCCGGCGGCTGAACAGCAAGAATTTTTAACCCAAACCTGGTGCAATAAGTGCCAGCAACCGGACCTGGGAATGCGCGATCCAGTGGAGTATACCGAGGGTAAAAAGCTGCTAATCGAGGGTAAATGCTGCCGCTGCGGCGAGGTCGTGACGACCGAGTTAATCGATTAGGGGTTAGCGGTTAGCTCCGTGTCGGCAGGCTCTGTCTGCCGATCAGCCTTGGCAATATAACGCGGCTTGTTGCTGATATTGTTCTTGGCGTTGGCGCGCTTGGCCTTTTTAGACAGTATCTGGTTTATTTTTTTACGTTTGTTCATGGCAGTTACAATTGATCCGCAGGCTGGTTGGGGATCCACAGGGGGCAGTTGGCGATCCCTGAGGATAATTGGGCTGATTCTAACCTGTTAACAGATCGAGCAGTATCTCCAATTATTTTTTCTTCCTTCGCTGCGCAGGCTTAGCAGGCTTGGATGCTCGGGGATCTGCCTTTCGGCTGCTGTCTTTGGTCTTGGTTGCCGGTCGATGCTTGGGGGCTGTCTTTTGCAGCCCAGCAGGCGCTTTTTTTGCACTCTTGGTGTTTTTTCCCGCAGTTTTGTTCAGGGTGGTTTTTTTGGCTCTGCTAGTGTGGTCTGAGCTGTTGGAGACGGTTTTTTTAGACTGGGCGGTTTGAGCCGAGGCGGTCTTTTGTGAACCTGAAACGGCGCTGTTGAGTTCCGCCATTTCGGCCGGGGTGAGGTCGCGCCACTGGCCTGGCTTGAGTTTGCCCAGCGACACCGACATGATCCGGACCCGCTTTAACTTGGTGACGTTGTAGCCGAGAAACTCACACATCCGCCGGATCTGCCGGTTAAGCCCCTGGGTTAACACAATATTAAATTCGAACCTGCCGGTGATATGCGCTTTGCAGGGATCGGTCACCGTGTTGAGAATAGGCACCCCGTGACCCATCTTATCGATAAAACGTTGGCTGAGCGGTTTGTCGACGGTGACCAGGTATTCCTTATCGTGGGCGTTTTCGGCACGCAGGATCTTATTAACGATATCGCCGTCACTGGTCAGAAAAATAAGCCCCTCAGAGGGCTTGTCGAGTCGGCCGATCGGAAAGATCCGTTGCCGGTGACCGATGGCATCCACGATGTTGCCCTTGACTCCTGTCTCCGTCGTACAGGTAATCCCAATCGGCTTGTTGTAGGCGATGTAGACGCGGTCCGATTTGTTTACCGGGCTGGCTTTGATCTGGCGTCCATCAACCTGGACCTCATCTTCAGGGTTGACCCTGGTGCCCAGCTCTGGCTGTCTGCCATTGATCGTCACGCGGCGCTGCTCGATCAATTTATCAGCCTCGCGCCGGGAGCAAAATCCCGAGTCACTGATGAACTTGTTGAGGCGTATGCCGCTACTGCTGTTCACAATCATTTCCTGTTTTCAAAGAGCTTAAGGGCCCGTTGCCGGGGCCCAGCGTTCAGCTCGTTGCACGGGTTGAAATTAAGGGGCCTTCGGGCTACTGGAGGGTTCGGCGCTCTGTTGCTGCTGCAAGAGTCCGTTGTACAGGCTTTTCCAGCGGGCATAGAGCATGGCGCTGCAAAAAATGCCGCTACTCAACAGTGTCATCAGGATGCCCAGCGAGCTGCCACCGTAGGCGTAGACCGCGCCCATGCAGAAATAGAGCAAAATAACAAAGCAGAGCCAGATATGGGGACGGGGACGACCGCTAAAAATACTGGGTATGAACGCCAGCAGCAACAGCGATTGTACCAACCAGATCACCAGCGGATTTGCCTCACCCGGCGGGTTGATCCAAAAGGTCCAGAGCGCGAATACCAGGATCAGCCCCAGTAGCTGGACGCGGGTCGCCCATCCGCTGGCAGAGACTCTCTGCTGCAGCTGTTCAGGGGAGAGTTTGTTCTTGATCATCGCCATCAGTGTGCGTCTCGGGATAATTGTAGAGCTAGGGTAGCGATGCGCTGGCCTTGGGCACGGCAGAGCTGCAGTTCGGTATCGGTCAGTGAACGCTCGCCCTGGCTTCCCGCAACATGGGTTGCGCCGTAAGGGGTGCCGCCGGCCTCGGTAGTGAACAGCCCTGATTCGCTGTAGGGGATCCCTGCGATCACCATGCCGTGGTGCAGTAGCGGCAGCATCATGCTTAACAGGGTGCTCTCTTGACCCCCATGGGGGCTGGCGGTGGAGCTGAACACGCCGGCGGGTTTGTTAATCAGTGTGCCGTTGCTCCAGAGGCTGCTGGTGCCATCGATAAAGTATTTTAATGCCGCTGCCATGTTGCCAAAGCGGGTCGGCGAGCCGAGCAGCAAGCCGGCGCAGTTGCGCAGGTCATCGTCGCTGCAATAGAGCGCGCCCTGCTCAGGTATCGAGGCCTGGATGGCTTCGCACTCGGTGGATACGGCGGGCACGGTTCTCAGCCGCGCTTCGATCCCCTGGACCTCTTCGACGCCACGGGCCAGATGTTGGGCCATTTTGGCGGTTGCGCCCTGGCGGCTGTAATAGAGCACTAGAATGTAGGGAGCGGTTTTTGGCATTAGAGCAGATCCAGCACGTTTTCGGGCGGGCGGCCGATTCTGGCTTGGTCGCCGCGAATAGCGATAGGACGTTCGATAAGACGGGGAAAGGCTACCATTGCATCGAGCAGCGCATCATCGCTTAGCGCGGGGTCTTTGAGGTTATTATCCTTATACTCCTGCTCACCGCTGCGCAGCAGTTGGCGCGGTCCTAGCTGCAGCTGATGCAACAGGGTGCGGAGTTCTTCGCGGCTGGGTGGCGTTTCCAGATAGAGCCGAATTTCCGGCTCCTGACCATGCTCCTGCAGCAGTTGCAAGGTCTGGCGTGACTTGGAGCAGCGGGGGTTGTGGTAGAGGGTGATCGTACTCATGGCGTGTCCCGGTCATGGATAATCTATTGTTATCGAACTGATCGGGCTATTCTAACCATTGTTATTGCGGTAACAAGGCACGATTTATGTGGATTAAGCGATAAGCAGGAACTCCAGTGTATGAAAGTTAGCTTTCTTTATTTGAACTACCGAACAACGGTTGGTTTTTTGCGCTATCTGTTTCAGCAGTTTAATGCCAATCAGGGGACCCTGAATGCTGCTGTGATGACCTATACCACGCTGTTTGCGGTGGTGCCGATGATGATGGTGACTTACTCTATGCTGTCATCGATTCCGATCTTTCAGGAGGTCTGGCCTCAGCTTGAAAGTCTGATCTTTGATAACTTTGTTCCCAGTACCGGTGCCCAGGTTAAAGAGTATCTGTCTGGTTTTGCGGGGCAGGCGCGGAGCCTGACCGGTGTGGGTCTCGCCTTCTTGGTGGTGACCGCCTACATGATGCTCAAAAGTGTAGAAAAAACCTTTAATCGAATCTGGCAGATACGCAATCCGCGGCGGGGGGTGTCTAGTTTTCTACTCTACTGGGCGGTGCTGAGCCTGGGGCCGCTGCTGCTGGGGCTGGGTTTCGTTCTCACCTCCTATGTTACCTCCTTGCCGCTGGTGAGCGATGCGGCCGGGGTGATTGGCGGTAAGGAGCGGTTGTTGGCGTTTCTTCCGCTGCTACTGAGCAGTGCCGCATTTATGCTGTTGTACGCGGCGGTACCTAACTGTCAGGTACCGCTTCGGCATGCGCTGGCGGGTGGCGTTATCAGTGCACTGCTGTTTGAGGCGGCAAAACGTGGCTTTGCGCTGTTTGTCTCGCTATCACCCTCGTATCAGCTGATCTATGGCGCTTTCGCTGCGGTGCCGCTGTTTTTGGTCTGGATCTATATCTCCTGGATGATTGTATTGCTCGGGGCGCAGTTTGTGCGTTGCCTGAGCACCTATGATTTGAATCGCCAGGGCATTGACGCGCCGCCGTTTTACTGGGGTTTACGTTTGCTGGAGCAGCTGTGGCGTGCCCAGCAGCAGGGTCAGGGGCTGTATGAAAAACAGCTGGTGCAACGCATTCCGGGATTGTCGGCACTGCTGCTGGGGCGCTATCTGGATGAGCTTAAACGTGCCGGGATAGTGAATATCAATACCGACGGCCAGTATCTGCTCTGTCGGGATCTGCATACGCTGAGTGTGGAACAGTTTAATCAGCAGGTCAGCTGGGTGCTCCCTGACGGGTTTGTGGGTAAGGGTGTTGTCAATGTGGCTGATCAAGCCCTGGATGACTGGCCGCAGCAGCTGCAATCGCATCTTGAAGCGGTACGTGTCTATCGCGAACAGCAGTTGCAACCGAGTTTGGCCGAGTTGTTCGGTGCCGCTATAGAAAAACCTAAGCCTTAGGAGTAACACTCGACCCTAGCGTTTTTTGTGGGTCGGAGTTTATTTTGACAGCGAGCGCTGAATTGCGCATGAGAGAATTTACAACATACCGATAGGGAGAGGCTAGCAGCATGAATCAGTTGGCATTACACGCATGGGTGATGGGGCGGGTGCAGGGGGTCTGGTTTCGCCAGTCGACCAAGCAGCAGGCCGATTCTCTAGGTGTTCAGGGGTGGGTCAAAAATCTGGATGATGGCCGGGTAGAGGTCTGGATACAGGGCGAGGCCAATGCGGTGCGCCAACTGGAGACCTGGCTCAGCATAGGTCCAGAGCTGGCAGCTGTGGCCGATGTCGAGGTGAAGATCGAGGCGATCAGCGAGGTGTTTGAGCAGTTTGAGGTGCGTTAACGTTTTAGTGAGCCGCTTTTCGTTATCCCACTGTCCATAGAGGTTATCCATAGAGGTTATCCATAGAGGTTATCCATAGGGGTTATCCATAGGGGTTAGCCATGCTGGCTAGTTATGATAGGTAGTTAGTCATGATGGCTAGTAATGATAGGTAGCAATGAAAAGTTCAGTCTTGATAGCGGACCTGGTTGCTGTAGACCTTATTGGGATATTTCATCTTCCCATAGCTGCCGTTGTAGCGTGCCAGTGCCTCGCTGATATTGCCGTTGGCGCGCTTGAGGTAGTAAGCGAGGATGGTGCAGCCGTAGCGTAGATTGGTGTCGATATCGGTGAGGTTGTCACTGGGTCGGCCGATCTCTTTTTTCCAGAATGCCATCACCTGCATCAATCCCTGCGCACCCGCCACGGAGATCGCAAAACGCTGGAACAGGCTCTCGGTGTGGATCACACTCAAGACCAGATCCGGTGGCAGCCCTGCCTGAGTTGCCTCGCGATGGGCGGAACGGAGGATGTGTAACCGCTCCCGATCATCTTTGACGAAGCGACCGATGCGGTTGGACATATCCATCAACCACACCTCTGCATCGAAGCGATCATCGAAACTGTCGGCTTGGTTTACCGCAGTGGTCAGCCACTGGCGCAGTTCCTGGTCGACCTCATCAGCCATACCAGAGCTGTTAGCCTGCAGCGGTAGGCTCAGGCAGAGCAGTGCCAGAGTCACCAGTAGGGCGTGCGTTGTTGCTATAGCGGGCCGGGGCATGTCGTGTCTCTGCTGGATCGGAGCTCTATTCTAAGCCGCCTTGTGCGTTTTCATCCAGCGTAAGGCTCAACCTTTGCAGGACTGTCGAGTGGATTCGCCCTTTATTGTTACCACCAGACTCCGTAGTCTTGGATTTTGTCCCCTGCTTAGCTTGCGTTGATTTTATGCCGCCTAATCCTCTGACCGCTCCCATTGTCAAAATTCTGCGTGCCCATCCCGAAGGGATGAGTGAGTACCAACTGTTGAGTCAGTTGGAGTTCGCTGGTTTGCAGCTGGATAAAGGTGCCGCTGACAACGCGCCTGGTAACGCAGACCTGCTGCTGTTTCGTAAGCACTTTCTGGTGATGAATGCGCTTTATCGACTCCAGCCGATACTCTGGGAAGAGGGGTTTTATCTGCAGATTTCAGCGCTGCATATCCACTTGCAAGCCCTTCCTGAGGTCTCCAATGATCGGCTCCCAGATCCTGCAGGTGAGCAGTCGATCCGTGACTACTATCTTGATTGGGGTGAGTTTGAGCAGAGTAGCAGCGAATCCGTCGAGCAGCTGTTGGGTGGCTTTTGGCAGCGCTATTTTGCTACCGATAAACGGCTCGATGCGTTGGCTATTTTTGAACTGGATAGCGACTGTAGCTGGAGCGAGATTCGTAGTGCCTACCGCCGTCAGGCAGCGATCCATCATCCGGACCGGGGCGGGGATGCTGCGCAGTTTTGTCGGGTTCGGGATGCTTATGAGTTGCTGGCCTGCTGCCAGGGCTCGTTGAAATAGGTATTCATAACAAGAGTATGGTCGCGATAGACGGTTGCTAGAGACGGGTGTTTTGAGGACCTATTTCTATAAGAGCGTTTTCACAGAAGCCTGTTTCTATAAGCGCGTTTTGACAGGAGCCTGTTACGAGGAGCTTTAAGGATATGAAAACCCTGTTTTTGACTTTCTTCGCCACCCTGAGCGTTGTTGCACTACTGGGTTCACTGTTTTTGAATACACTGCTCGGAGCCTTCGGTTTGGTGGCGACGTCGGCCGAGTTGTTGCAACGACTCAGTGTGTCACAACGGGTTGTGGAGCAGATGCAAAGCAGGCATCAGCAGAAAAAGTTGCGGCTAACCAAGCGGCTCTCAACCAAGGCATCCCGGCGTGTCGCCTCGACGGCGTTGGCCGCAGCCACGATCGGCACCGTGGCGGTAGCGATGACGGTCACCAGTCTTGAGATTGCTGATTACTGTGAGCAGAAAGAGGCGCTGCAGGAGGATGAAAATATCCTCTACGGCCGTGCCATTGCATTTGATCTGGAGCACTGTTTTGAGGAGGGGGCTGCGGAGTCAAAAGAAATTTTGAGCGAACTGCAGCGTTCGTCGGTCAGTGCCGTCGCGGAGGCCTTCGCAGCCGCATCCGATTACAGTAGCGCGATCTGGTTGGCGATGAAACAAGCGGGTATGCAAGCCTTCTCCTCGGGCACGGCGGCAGCAGAGGCCTGGTGGGATGATACTGCGCGCGAGTTAACCGAGTAAGGTTTAACCGTCTGGGGTTTAAAAGGCTGTGGTTTAAGGGAGGGAGGTGGGCGCGGACGAAAGGGGCTGGTTTTTTCGTCCGCGGCCTGCGGTTGTTATAGCGCCATCGCTAGTCGGGTGCCCTGGTCGATAGCACGCTTGGCATCCAGTTCGGTTGCCAGATCCGCACCACCGATCAGATGAAAGGGTTTGTTGAGCCCTTCGCTGAGTTCGCGCTGGGACTCTTGCCCGGCGCAGATGATGATATTGTCGACCTCAAGAAGCTCCACTTTACCCGCGATCCTCAGGTGCAAACCCTGGTCATCGATGCGCTGGTAATCGCAGCTGGAGAGCATCTTTACACCACGCTTGAGCAGACCGGCACGGTGCGCCCAGCCGGTGGTTTTACCCAGCCCCGCGCCGACCTTGCTGGCCTTGCGCTGTAATAGATAGACCTGACGCGGCGAGGGGGTGAAGCTCGGTTCAACCCCGTCGATACCGCCGCGTGACTCGAGTTTCATGTCGATCCCCCATTCAGCCATAAATACCGGTATGTTGAGGCTGGCGGAGGGTCCTGCGTGGGTCAGGAATTCGCTGACATCGAAACCGATGCCGCCGGCACCGATCACCGCAACCCGTGCACCGACCGGTGCGCCCTTGATCACATCCAGGTAACTGAGCACCATCGGGTGGTCGATCCCCTCGATCGGTGGAGTACGCGGGGAGATGCCGGTGGCCAATATCAGCTCGTCATAGTCGCCGTTATTAAGCGCTTCCACGCTGACCTGGGTGTTGAGTTTGACCTCGACGCCGGTCAGTTCCAGTTGCCGGGTGAAGTAGCGCAGGGTCTCGCTGAACTCCTCTTTGCCGGGCACCTGTTTGGCGATATTGAACTGGCCGCCGATACGCTCGCCGGCATCAAACAGGGTGACTTGATGGCCGCGTTTGGCTGCGGTGGTGGCGAAGGCCAGACCGGCGGGTCCTGCCCCTATCACCGCCAGTTTTTTCGGCGCAACGGTGGCGACCAGGTTGAATTCGGTTTCGCGACAGGCGCGTGGGTTGACCAGGCAACTGGTCAGCTTGCCCTGGAAAATATGATCCAGGCAGGCCTGGTTACAACCGATGCAGGTGTTGATCTCATCACTGCGCCCGGCGGCGGCCTTGCTGACAAACTCGGGGTCTGCGAGGAAAGGCCGAGCCATAGAAACGATGTCAGCATCACCGCGTGCCAGGACCGCCTCGGCAACCTCCGGGGTATTGATCCGGTTGGAGGTGATGACAGGTATCGATAGCTCTTTGCGCACCCGAGCCGTAACCCAGCTAAACGCGGCGCGAGGCACCTTGGTCGCGATGGTAGGGATGCGCGCTTCGTGCCAGCCGATACCGGAGTTGATCAGCGTAGCACCGGCCTGCTCGATCGCCTTGCCGAGGGTCACAACTTCGTCGAAGCTGCTGCCGTTTTCGACCAGATCAAGCATCGACAAGCGATAGATGATGATGAAGTGGCTGCCTACCCGCTCGCGTACCCGGCGCACCACCTCAATAGCAAAACGGATCCGATTCTCATACTCGCCACCCCAGCTGTCGTCGCGTTGATTGGTTCGGGTGACGATGAACTGGTTAATAAAGTAGCCCTCCGAACCCATCACCTCGACGCCGTCGTAGCCCGCCTCCTGTGCCAGCGCAGCACAGTGGACAAAAGTCTCGATCTCGGTCTCAATCTCCGCTTCGGTCAGCGCATGTGGAGTGAAGGGGTTGATCGGTGATTTGATCGCCGAGGGGGCCACAGATTTATCGCTAAAGGCGTAGCGTCCGGTGTGCAGGATCTGCATACAGATCTTGCCACCTTCGGCATGTACCGCATCGGTAACTCGACGGTGGTTGCTGACATCTTCGGCGTTAGCCATCAGCGCGGCATGGGGAAATACCGAGGCGTGGTGGCTCGGGCCGATGCCTCCGGTTACGATCAGGCCCACACCACCGCGGGCACGTTCAGCAAAAAATGCCCCCATTTTTTCGAAGCCGTTTGGCTGCTCTTCCAGTCCCGTATGCATCGAGCCCATCAGGACGCGGTTTTTCAGCGTTGTGAAGCCAAGATCAAGCGGGGTGAGTAGGTTAGGGTAGTGGCTGGATGCGGTCATGTCGGGTTCCTGAATACGCGTGGAGTGCAGGGGCGCGTTTAGAGTTATTTTTTAGCCTAGCCGGTATCGATGCTAATGAGCGCAGTATTAACCAACTAGACGCCGTCAAGATAGAGGTTTATTTTGACGCTGTCAAGATTGGCTGGTACCTTGCCTGGGATGACTGCTAACGAACCCGACGCTAAATCCCGCTACCACCATGGCGACCTGCATGAGAGCCTGCTGCAGGCTGCCACCCTGATCATTCGTGAAGCCGGCGTTGACGGCCTGAGCATGCGCAAGCTGGCCGACCGGGTCGGTGTATCTCGCACCGCGCCCTACCACCATTTTCGCGACAAGCAGGCATTGTTGAGTGAGCTGGCGCTTAAGGGGTTTCGTCAGTATAGCCAGCAGATCGATACGCTCTTTGCCGATCCCCTACTGGATGGGGTGCAGCAGCTGGAGCAGTTTGTGCGGCTGTACCTGAAATTTGCCCTCGATAACCCCGAGTTATACAACCTGATGTTCGGTCAAACGCTGTGGAAGTCCGGCGCGCCGAGTGAGGCACTGCGTACCGAGGCCCATACGGCCTTTCGCGATTTTGTTAAACGGGTGGCAGGCTGGCAGCAGCAGGCTGTGTTGCCGGCTGGCGCTGAAGCGTTGCGTTTTGCTCAGGTGGCCTGGAGTACGCTGCACGGGCTCTGTCGGCTGGTGAATGATGGTATCTATGTTGAAGCCAGTAGCATCGATGAGATCTGTGCCACGGTGCTAAGCCTATTCCGGCAGCAGCTGAGCCGCAGCAGCGTTTAAGCATCACCGATGACTGCGCCGGCCCCAATACAGAAACAGCGCGGTCGAGATCCCCGCCGAGCCGAAGATCATACACATCACCATAATCTGATACCTGGCGGCGATAAAGGGTGACACCCCGGATAGAATCTGCCCGGTCATCATCCCCGGTAACGAGACCAACCCCACCGCAAATAGCGAATTGATCACCGGAATCATCGCCGTCTGGTAGGCGGTGAAACGGGCCTGTTCGGGGGTACTGCCGTTCTTTAGCTCGGCTTGTAGCCGGTCAGCGGCTAGGCTGATGCTGGTCATCGAGTTGGCGAAGATCATTCCTGCCAGCGGAATCATATAGCGTGGCTCGTACCAGGGGTCGAGTTGCAACACCCCCTGGCTGATCAGCGCTAGCGTCAACCCCCCGCCTATCGCTATCGAAAGCAGTGATGCGCTAAATAGCGCCGTACGCTGTCCGGGTTCCACCGTATTCAATGCAATCCAGCTGGACGCCAACAGCATGATCGCCAAAACTCCCAGTACCACCGGGCTGGCCTCGGCTTGGAAGATAAAGATCAGTGCATAACCGATCAGCAGCAGCTGCAGCAGCATCCGCGCCAATGCGTACAGGGCATGGCCGACTCGGAGTCCCCAGTGCCACATGATGATTAACACGATAAGCACCGGGATCAGGGCGATCGATAGCTGCGGCAGGGTCAGGCTGGCCAGGGTCATGGGGGCATCCAGAAGGTTTAAGAAAACCCAGGGATGTTAGCCGAAAAGCGTACGCAAAGTTCGTTTTAACAGTTTTCCGGGGCTGTTTTTGGCAGTGTAGTGACTAGGTAAATCGCTTTGGGGGCCTTATAGACGCAGAGCGGCCCGGCTTTTTTGTCTTGGGTGGGTTTGTCATTCGTAATCATGTTTGATTTGCCAGTCTTTGTTCGAGTCGGCCCGCGTATTCTTTTCTTCCTCTACGGCTTTTTCGGCAGCCAGGGTGGCAGCCTTTTCGACCTGGGTTTTGACTTTTTGCTGAAGTTGCTCGGTCTTAGCTTGTAGGTGAGCAATTCGATGTGTGAATTGTGACTGGGTATTTATCTTCTGTATTTTTTTTAGGCAACTGCTGTAATTAATTAGTGCTGCTTTGAATGTATTTTCATCTTTTTCTGAGTGGCGAGCAGCGAGTAGCGAGACATCAACGCTAATCAATTCGAACAGCATCTTCCCTTGATTGACGTACTTCACTGCGAGGGACTTTTCTAAGCTTCCGTCCTTGTTCAGGGCGACGAGAATGTTGACCAGATCTTTTATTCGCGTGCGGATATTTTGGCCGGTTACAGGGTCCTCAAAAGGCGGTTGCAGAGAATCTAGCTCGTTAGCAAAGGCCTGTGTGCTCAATTCATCGAGTTTTTTTAGCTGCGCAGTAGCGCCGCTGTGGTTCGGAGCAAGGGTGAAAAGGGCGGCGCAGCTTTGGCGGATCAAACCAATGACAAACTGGCGTAGATCGGTCGTCATATACTGGTTGGGAATGTCGTTGAGGGTGCCGCTAAGATGGCGAATTCGATCATTGATAATGGCTATCCGTCGCAATTTCTCTTTACGGGCATTTTCTACCGATTGGGCGATAAAGGCAGCACCGACCATCACCACGATGCCGACAATAATCAAAGTGACGATCACGGCGGGGCTCATGCAGATTCCTATTCGGTAAAATTAATAAGTTGTTGCTGTGGGGGCAGTGACTCTAACGATAACCCCATAGGTCAAACTCATCAACGACTTAATGCGTGCAGTAGAGCAGTTGTTTAGCCTTGCTGAGTCTTTTACAAATGCTGAAAAGAGCTCTGGGCTGTCAGTCTTTGTTATCAGGATTCTGACTGTTAGCAATCAAGAGGGCGCAGAGAAAAATAATTAGGCTATCTCGCTTGACGCATTTTTTGTAAATCCCTATTATACGCGCCTCCTTTGTTGAGGATTACAAAGGAAGTATGTTGTCCCATTCGTCTAGTGGCCTAGGACACCGCCCTTTCACGGCGGTAACAGGGGTTCGAACCCCCTATGGGACGCCAATTTCAGATCTATCATGTTGATCTGCGGTGCGGGAATAGCTCAGTTGGTAGAGCGCAACCTTGCCAAGGTTGAGGTCGCCAGTTCGAACCTGGTTTCCCGCTCCAATTAATCCTTTGTACCTTGTCCCATTCGTCTAGTGGCCTAGGACACCGCCCTTTCACGGCGGTAACAGGGGTTCGAACCCCCTATGGGACGCCATCTTTTCAGGCTCAGTTGTCACGCTGGCCTGGCATTGCGGGAATAGCTCAGTTGGTAGAGCGCAACCTTGCCAAGGTTGAGGTCGCCGGTTCGAATCCGGTTTCCCGCTCCAATTTTCTTTTTACCTATGTTGATCTAGCACAGTGGGCTTGAGCCTGTTCTTGTAGTAGTTTTGGGCTGTTATATCAAGGGTCCAGATGGCTATGGAATTTAGTGCTGTGTGCGTAGGAAAACTGCAAGTTAAGCTACTTTTGTTACTCGTAGCACTGGCGCCCTTGGCGTATGGTGGTAGTCACAAATCCGTGGTCACTCCTCCTCCCCAGACAGGTCTTGTGTGTAATGCGGATGTGCCTAACATTGCCAATATCAACGAACTTGGTGACGTCGATAGTGGCGCGTTTTTTGATTATATAGAAGTAAAAATCCTTCAAGACAGCACCGATATTGATGGTTGGAAGCTTTGTGCAGCTAGGGATGGCAAAGATCCAACCTGTGCGTTGTTGGGCCAGGGTAGTGGTAATTGGAGTGGCGGCAGTGCAACCGGAACAGATGATGATAATGGTTCGGGGGGGACCGCTTTTTTAGCCCATACAGGGATCACTTATAGCGACGATGATATTAAAGGTCTAAGAGCGTCGGCCACGCGGGGTGAGGTTATCCTCGTAGATAGCAGCGGTCTGGTTATCGACCATATTGGCTATAGCCGAAACAGCAGCTGTACGACCCAGGATTACTGGGATATGGATGCATCCTGCGGGACCTGTCTCACCCTCAATGCCAGCTCTAGTAACAAAGTGCCGGCCCGTAAAAATCCTGATGGTGAAGGTGATTGGGTCGATACAGGGGAGACACCGACGCCTGGAAGCGCTAATAACACCGTTGCCGTCGCGGGTGTTGATCACTACCAATTGAGTTATGACAGCAGCCCCGGTATTACTTGTCAGGCTACGACAGTGACCGCAACAGCGCATGATGGGTCAGATCCTGATGCGGCATTTATCCCCACGAACGGCTTGGAATTGACGTTCAGCAGTACTGCAGGTTGTGTTTTTACGCCGTCGGTA
>CAXBEA010000016.1:0-50049 GCA_963974645.1 uncultured Neptunomonas sp.
TGCTGCTTACCCAGCAGTTGCTTCTCTAAGCCGGGGATCAGATTGCCATGACCGTGCAGGTAAGAAAGCGGCTCAGCACCCTCGGAGCTATCCAGTACCTCACCAGCGGTGTTGGTGAGGGTATAGTGGATCAACGCCACTTTGTTATCAGCAATTTGCATATCCCAGTCCCATATCAGTAAATGAAGTCACAGGGTAACGACTTTGAGTGCCGCTGAAAAGTCGACATCGCTGATCCACCCCACCCGCTGCGTCCTCCTCTTAAACCCCTAGCCGCCAGATCTCAATCTGCTATCGCCTTGCACCCAGTCCCGCCAGCACTATATGATAGATATCAACCCGAGGAATTGTAGTATGGCTGTACCCTCCCACCCTTTTCCAACCTCTCATCCTGCAACAAGGATGTCCGCTGAGCGCCTCAAGGTGTTTGAATCACTTCAACTGATCCCCTATCTGGAGCAGCGCCGGATTGTTGAGTTTACGACCTTGCCACTGCACGGCGAACTTTACCTGCATAGCGATACAGCACCCTGGATCCTCTTTATCCCGGGCATTGGCACCTATAGCGAGCTGTATTGCGAGATGCTCTGCAAACTGTCGCAGCAGGGCTTCAACACCCTGAGTATCGACCTGCCTGGGCACGGTTATTCCGGCGGCGCTCGGGGTGACTATAGGATCGACACCCTGGTAACCCAGCTCAGTGAAGTCGTCGATTATATCGAAGCGAACTATTCAGGCCCCGTCACCCTGTTTGGCTGCTCCATCGGCTCTCGTATCAGTTTGGCGCTAGCGGAAAGTGACTCCCGCATCAAAGCCCTGATGTGCCATACCCTGCTGCTCAATGAGCTACCGCCGGATATGTTCCACGGCATGGGCTGGCAAGCACTGTCACTCAGTAGCTGGATGATGCCGGGGATGGAGGTTGATTTTCGCACCTTCATCGATATCGATAATATTCTCGAGCACAACCCGATGGGCGAGTTCGCACGTCAGGACACTCGAATTGTCTGGAACTATCCGATCGCCACACTCGACAGCCTATACAGTGCGCCGAGCCAAATTCTTGAAAAACCACTCGGAATACCTGCTGCTATTATTGTCGGTGAACGGGATGATGTCTTACCCCCCGCATATATCCGCAGACTGATTGAGCAAAGCGCACAGCCTTTTGATCTGTTTGAAGTCAGCAATGCCGCGCATATGCTACCGTTTGATCAGGTAGAGATCACCGTTGAGACTGTCTCTCAGTGGCTTAATGAAGCGCTGAAGCAGCACTGACCCGCAACGGGGAGTCATTTGCGCTAAGCTCTATTTTCTAAGTTGGTTTGCTTAGCTCTTTTACTTAGCTGGTTTGCTTAGCTCTTTTACTTAGAGAGTAACTATTGATAGCCCCCAATAACCATCTCAAAAGGACTGAGACATGTATCGAGCTGTAGGCTTGGCAGTGGCCGTGATAGGACTAACCGCCTGCGGCCCGACTTTTGAAGCGGAGTACCATGCCACGCTGAAAGAGCTGGAGCAGGTTAAATTACAGCTGGCCGAAGCACAAAACAAACTCAGTGCCGCGGACCACGAAACCCGCAATAGAATCTTCACCCTGGCCCGTCGCGCTAACACCCATCTACTCGCATCAAGCTTGGATACCAGCCTGATCAGCAACATCCAGCAAGAGATGTCGCTGTTATCGGAAAGTTACGCCCAGCTGAATAAAAACCAAGACATCACCCTCCTGACAGCCCTGTTTTATGCCGACAAGCTGAGCCAGATCCTTACTCTCAACAAGCTCAGGAGCACCGCTTACGACCGGCAATATACCGCCTGCCTCTCTGATCTCGATAGCCAAGGCAAAAAGAATGAACTCAGCACCATGCTCTGCGAGGTTCAGGCTGACGCAGCTGCGCGCAAGCCACGCCAGCAATATCTCGCCAACCTCAATGCGATACAGCAACTGGGGATCAAGCTGTTAGAGAACCGGCGTGAGGATACACAGATCAACCAGCAGCAGATCGAAAATCTGTATAACACCGAACTCGCTAACCTGCCGCAACAAGGCGCTAACTAATACCTGCAGCAGAAAAAACAAAACCCCTCACAGACCGGATCTGTGAGGGGTTTGAGTAGATCATGCTGAAGAGTTAAGCAGTCTTTGCCGCTGAAACTTTCTTAACAGCAGCGTCAACTTCAGCAGCCGTCTTCTTTGCAGACTCTTCGATTACCGCAGAGAATGCTTCTTTGGCCTCAGTGAAGGCAGCGATGCTTTTCTCGGTAGAGTCGGTCATCTTAGCTTCTAGAGCCTTGAAAAAATTCACCTGCAACTCAAGAGCGGCCTTCGGATCTTGGCACTTAGACAGAGACTGGAACTGCTCCATGCTGGCGTTAATAACATCAGTCATCGTCTCTTTCTGAAGGTTAGCCAGCGTCTCCAGGACCTTTTTGTTGGTCTCAGCCAGATCCATAACAGGCTTCATCCGGGTATTCATATCTGCGAATAGGTTATCGTACATGGTCATTCCTCAAAGTGAGAGTAGTATTACTCGGGAAAATCTAGGGCAACACTACAAGAGATACCCAGTCTGAGTGCGCGTTGTGCGACGCACAATGCAGCCTTAACTATAGCAATTCCCACCTCGCTGTCAAACCCTTTTTTCGCGACGCAACAACCCTTTTCAAGACAAAAAAAATCCCCCGAACCCTAAGGATTCGGGGGATTTTTAATCTAAATAATTAGGCTTTCTTACCCGTCGCCTTCTTAACAGCACCTTCAAACTCAGCTGCTGCTTTCTTAGTCGCTTCTTCTACAGAAGAAACATAGGCATCTTTAGCTTGGCTGATTGCAGCAATGCTCTTCTCAGCGGTGTCAGTCATCTTGGCTTCTAGAGCCTTGTAGAAGTTAACCTGCAGCTCAAGAGCAGCTTTAGGGTCTTTGCACTCTGAAACAGCTTTGAACTGCTCCAGACTAGCGTTAACCACGTCGGTCATGGACTCTTTCTGAACACTAGCCAGAGTCTCCATTGCCTTTTTGTTAGACTCAGCCAGATCCAACACGGGTTGCATGCGGGCTTTCATATCGTTCATAAAATTATCGTACATAGCTTTTCACCTTGGTTAGATTAGACAAATGCCGCATCGCAGCAATGGAGCAAATATAATCCTCTCCACGATAGCTGTCAAATCTTTTTGTGCACTGCACAACAAATAATTTTAGCTACTGGCAGCACCCTCCCCAGACTCAACACCGTCTTCATAAAACAGCTCCACAGGCAGATCCAGACAGCGTCTTAAGCTAGCTGCCAGCAGATCCATCTCTGCATTACTCCAGGGTAACGCCTCAGTTTCCGCCGGCTGCCTGGCCAGGGTATAGGCCTGGATTTTTTCAAGCTGCACACCCGAATCCAGCAGACGCTTTACCAACCCAACATAACCTGGGTAGCCATCATCAATGCTCAATCGTGACTGCCAGTTGAAAAAGCAGGACTGAAGCACCAGCGGATGAACACGACCAAAAGCTATTATCTTTTCAATCAATCGCTGAAAAGAAACACGGGTACGATTGAGCTGCGTTAGCGACTGCTGATCCCAGTAGTCCAGCTTACACCAGACCTCACCCTTGGCTTTGTAGAATGGCGCCCAGAGTGGCGTCAGATCTTTGCGATCAAGCCCTGTCGCATTGGTAAACAGAACCAACTTAACTGCGTCAGCCAGTGCAAACTCTTGTTTAAGGTCTAGCAGCAACCGCAGCACCTGCGGCAGAATCCGCACACTGGTCGGCTCCCCGTCCCCTGCCAGAGCAATATCTTTTAGCGGATAGCCCCGATAACCCTCGGCGGAGATTGCACCCAACCAGTGGCGCAACTCAAGCTCCAACTGAGCCAAAGAGGGCTCGATGATGCTCAACTCATCCGAACGCTCAACCTGGCAATAGACACAATCGAAATTACAGCGTTTATCCGGATTTAGATTGATACCCAGCGACAAGCCCCCCGAACGGCGCGATATTACCGGGTAAACCAATTGGTCAAACTCGCTTAAGCGACTATGACTGGCATAGCTTAGGGTGATCTTTTCCTCAAGGCTCTCACTACGATCACCGGCGTGCTCTGCAGTTTCGTTCAGCGTGATCCGCTCGCTCATCGACCCGACTCAATGCCGGCTTTAACCAGAATTGCCTTATAGGCTGCCACGGCATCGCCCAACCCCATCATCAACGCATCCGCGATCAGCGCATGGCCGATAGAGACCTCCACCAGACCCGGAATGCTGGCAAACAAGCCCAGATTATCCAGATTAAGATCATGACCGGCATTCACCTCCAGGCCCACCGCCCGAGCCCGCTCCGCAGCATTCATGAACCGTTCCAAAACAACTTGCTGCTGATCACTGCCAAAGGCATCCGCATACGCCTCTGTATAGAGCTCTATCCGATCAGCCCCCAGCGCAGCTGCCAGCTCGATATCGTCAGAATCAGCATCCATAAACAGACTGACGCGAATTCCGCGAGCCTTGAGCTCATCGATAATAGGCTTAAGCTGCTTCCCCTCCTTTTTAAGGTCCCAGCCATGATCCGAGGTCAGCTGATCCTGGGAATCAGGCACCAGCGTGCACTGTGCTGGCCGCACCTTGCGCACCAGCTCCAAAAATCCAGGATAGTCGCCAATAGCGCCTTCGAACGGGTTACCTTCAATATTAAATTCTACCTCCAGCATTGCCGCTAGTTCATAGACATCTGCAGGCCGGATATGGCGTAAGTCAGGCCGAGGGTGCACGGTAATACCATCTGCACCATGGGCGATCGCTACCCGGGCAGCCTGCATCACACTCGGGATACCCGACATCCGTGAATTACGCATCAAAGCAATTTTATTCAGGTTTACGCTTAAAGATGTCGAAGCGTACGGCGTTGACATGGGCATCTCTCCTCTCAAGTCAGCAATAGCGTCACTATCGTGTGATGCAATTAATAGCCGCCATTGTAAGAGCTTTAGTCGCAATGATCACCTGTAGATAGCCGCTATTATTGATCCAAACAGCTTAAACATACGGAAGCGTATTGACAGATTTTATCTTGCAATTTAGGATGGTCTACACTCACTAAACCCGTTCTCACTCGCAGGAGCCCAGACCATGATATCCAGCTATAAAGGTTTTAATTTCGATCTCGGTGAAACCAACGACATGCTCCGCGACCAGATCAACGCTTTCGCTGCTGCAGAGATCGCACCGCGCGCCGAACAGATCGACCATGACAATGAGTTCCCGGCGGATCTGTGGCGGAAGTTTGGCGACATGGGCCTACTCGGCATCACCGTTTCTGAAGAGTACGGCGGTGTTGAGATGGGCTATCTGGCCCACATCATCGCAATGCAGGAGATCAGTCGCGCCTCGGCCTCGGTCGGCCTTTCCTACGGTGCCCACTCCAACCTGTGCGTTAACCAGATCAACCGTAACGGCAATCACGAACAGAAAACCAAATACCTGCCCAAACTGCTCAGCGGCGAGCATGTCGGCGCACTGGCGATGTCAGAGCCGAATGCAGGCTCTGATGTAGTCAGCATGAAACTGACCGCACGCGACAATGGCGATCACTTCCTGCTCAACGGCAACAAGATGTGGATCACCAATGGCCCCGATGCCAGCGTCTACGTGATCTATGCCAAGACCGATACCAGCAAGGGCGCGCACGGCATCAGCGCCTTTATCGTCGAGCGCGACGCCCCTGGATTCTCCCGTCACCAGAAACTGGACAAGCTGGGCATGCGTGGCTCCAACACCTGCGAACTGGTGTTTCAGGATTGCGTGGTACCCAAGGAAAATATTCTGGGTACGCTTAACGGTGGCGTCAAAGTACTGATGAGCGGATTGGACTACGAACGCGCGGTATTGTCCGGCGGCCCACTGGGGATTATGGATGCTTGCATGGATCTGGCCGTACCCTATATTCGTGACCGCGAGCAGTTCGGCAAAGCGATCGGTGAGTTCCAGCTAGTACAGGGAAAAATTGCCGATATGTACACCGGCATGAATGCTGCTAAATCCTATGTGTACGCAGTCGCCCGTGCCTGTGACCGTGGTGAAACAACCCGCAAGGATGCTGCAGGGGTCATCCTCTACAGCGCCGAGCTAGCAACCAAGATGGCGCTGGATACGATCCAGCTACTCGGTGGCAACGGTTATATCAACGAGTTTGCCAGCGGCCGCCTGTTGCGCGATGCCAAGCTCTACGAGATCGGCGCAGGCACCTCCGAGATCCGTCGGATGCTGATTGGTCGTGAAATTTTTATCGGCAACTAATCCTTCGCTACATGTCACCGGCCTAAGGGTCGGTGACATTACCGATCAAGCTCTCACGCAGAGTTTTCAACAGCAGCCCTAAAGGCATCATCAGACACCTCCTCGCTACCGCGCATCGCAATAGACCGCACACCCAGACCGATCACACGCAATAAATTGAAACCCATGAAATCAGGCAAGCAAACGCTACTGCGGATTTAGGAACAGACAACAACTTTGAATAGGTTGGTGGAGCCTAGCGGGATCGAACCGCTGACCTCAACACTGCCAGTGTTGCGCTCTCCCAGCTGAGCTAAGGCCCCTCAGCAAAACGTGGGCGTATTCTATAGGCACTCTGGGTAGCGGATCAAGGAATTTCTACCAAAAGAGAAGAATGAGAAAAACAGGGTTGAGAATAGTAAATCTACAGCAAAAAATCAGAACATAGATATAAATTTAGAGCTCATTCTCAAGCGAACGCACTAGATCCCGAAACGCTTCGCGATTATTTTCGTTCAGATCCATCAAGGCGCGATGCGCGTCCAAAACCCGCTCACGCACCCGCTCTTCAGACTCCTGCATCACCTCTAGCTCTTGCAGCTCGGCACTGCCCTCAAAACTATCCTGGATCAGGACAAACACCTTATCAAATCCCATACTAAGCAGGACCCGGGTAATATCCTCATTGGTTGATATAATGGTAGGACGCTGCTGATGACGCAGCTTTAACCTGACGGAGAGTTTGGCCAACAACCCTAGCGAGGTACTGTCGATACCCAGCGTCTCAGTAAGGTCTATAATTACGGTTTTGAAATTATCTGACTCTAACGTCGTTGCCAGAAACTGATCCAACGTCGAGCAAAGGGTTAAGCGCACATCACCGACAAATTTGAGCACATAGGTGCCCGCCTGTTCGGCAAAGAGAATTTTTCCACTCAACATGGCTAATTACTATAATCGTCTGGAAACACTGAGCGCGGCTATGTCGTCTGGCGCTTCATCCACTTGATCGACACCCAACATGCGCGCCAAATCACCGAGGTTATCATAGCCCTGCGCCGCAGCATCCAGCAAGCACTTTTCCTTAGCGCTCAAATTTGGCTGCTGCATCACCTCTAGCACACCGTCCGAAAAAACCGAGATGCAAAACTCATCTTCAAGTTCGACGATCCGCCCTTCAAACTGGGCATCTTCGAATAATCCGACAGGCATTCCACTGCCGCCAAGATACTCGGTTTTATCTCCTTGCTTAAGAATCGGCATCGGAAAATGCCCACCCACACCGTATTGAAGGGTATTCTCTATCCGGTCCAATAAGCCGACAAAAATAGTCATATGCTTACCCAGCCCGGTCTCCAACAACTCCTTATTAATCCGTTCAAGCACCGCAACCGGAGAAAGAATATCGAAACTTGAGCCGCGATTATAATTACGCAGCAACCGATTGGTCATGTTTTTCAACAGCACGGTGACAAATGCCGAAGAGGCTCCATGCCCAGAGATATCCGCCAGATAAAACATCGACAAGGATTCAGAGATGCGGAAGTAATCGATAAAATCACCGCTAAGAAATAGCGACGGCTTGATCCGGTACTCGAAATGATAATCGTTGATCTCGGTTTTATTCGGCGGCAGCATCTTCTGCTGCACATGACGACCCGCCCGCTGATCCTCCTGCAACAACCCCAGGCTCCGCTCCAACTCTTCGCGAAAATACTGGGTTTGTGAGATCAGCTCGGATCGTTCCAGCTGTCGCTGCAACGAATCCTTAAAGGCGTCAATCTCGATCAGTGGCAGAAAAAAAACATCTGCAGCCCCCTGGCGCAACGCCTGTAACGCAGCGCCTTCGTAGAAATAGGATTCAAGGACCAAAACCGGATTAGGATGCATCGCATGGCACACTCGACCCAGCCAGCCATCGACCCCCTCCAGCAGCGACTGAGTCAGCAACAGCTCCGGTTGACGCCGGTCGATACACTCCAGCGCTTGATCGGCGGTAAAGACCCGCTGCAACTCAATCGTCGCGTCCATTTCAAGCAACTCAACTACCGCCTGCAGCGTCAGCTCCGCTGACGAATCAGCCACTAG
Source organism: uncultured Neptunomonas sp. (assembly GCA_963974645.1). Classification (GTDB taxonomy): domain Bacteria; phylum Pseudomonadota; class Gammaproteobacteria; order Pseudomonadales; family Balneatricaceae; genus Motiliproteus. The sequence goes on from CAXBEA010000016.1 coordinate 8,356, forward strand.
AACACAATAACGTCGGGGACTCATAACTTGCCTCTAGAAAAACCCTGTACGACACCTGCCTTGCTACCCATCTTCATTAAAGCCTAAAAGCCATCATCTTTGAAGCTGTCGGTGGCCATACCATCATTAACCAGAAAAGCGCGTCGTTGCATATACGCATCACGAATAAAGCCGTACCTGTCACCGCTTAGCAACCCCTCTGACTTAATCAGACCCGCTCGGGTATCTATGATCGAAACAGCCTGCAGATTCCAGTACAAATACTCTGGTTCGATAGCCACTGCGGGTGACAGCAATCCATTAGGAATAATTGCCAGACCATCACGAATATTGCTCGGACCTATAAGCGGCAGCACCAGATAGGGCCCCGATGGAGCCCCCCAGTAGCCCAACACTTGACCAATATCCTCATGCTGTTTGGGAATCCCCAGCGGGGTAGCTACATCGAGCAGACCCAATAGACCAAAGACAGTATTACCGACCACCCGGCCAAAGTCTTGAGCTGTATTGCGTGGCTTAAGCTGGAGCGCATTACTGAACAACGACACTACATCGTCTAGATTTCCGAGAAAATTATGCACGCCGGTCCGAATCGGCCCAGGCACCCAAGCGACATAGCCACGCGTCACCGGTAACAGCAAGTTACGATCCAGAAAGTCATTAAACGCGAATATTTGACGATTAAAACCCTCCCAAGGATCTATCTCAGAGCTGTCCGCCCAAGCAGGCCCACAGGGTACGAAAAGCGCGAGCAACAACAGTCGCTGCAGCATAGGTTTGAACATCAGACTCACACTTGAATTAAAAATGATAAAGCACCCGCACCTTATTTCAGCTATTACCCAGCGTCTCTTTTTTACTGATACGAAAAAGGGCTCCCGAGGGAACCCATAATTACAGGCGTCTCTAACTAATTCCGTCAGAAATTAGCAACCTAAGCGGTAGCTTAACTGAACACGCAACGTCCTGCACGAGCACTTGCCTCTGCATCGCTATTTACATCATAAGCAGCCATCAATTCAACAGATTCTTTACCTATCCCATTGCTACACATACCTGTATCAGATGACTGATACAGCGCCGTCAGCTACAGCGACTTTATAAATAGCAGCGATGTTATACCCATCCACAACCCATATTGTTAACTTCCGGCCTTAACTCTTGGACATAATTCTCGAATTTAAGCGGCAGTTAGCAGCCACTGCTGCTTGAGTCGCTTTTCGGATACGGGCAGTAACGTCCCCAGCTGCTGGGCAAACAATGAGACCCTGTATTCCTCAAGCATCCAGCGGTATCTGTACAGCTCCTCGGTATCCCCTCCGGCCTGTAACGTCTGTGTTAGCCGCGATTGCCACTGTAACCACAGTTGTTGCAGCTGATCGCTGGCAACCCGTTGCCGCTGCAGATCCTGCTGAAACTTATCCAGACGAATCTCGATCGCCTGCAGATAGATCGGCAGACGGCTCCACCAGCATCCTGTTGCCGCTGTAATAAAGCCGTTATACACCAACTGACTCAACTGTTGGCGGATATCATTCAACACCGGCGCCCACGCCAACTGTATCGCCCCCGTGAGCCGCTTGGTTATCTTTTGATAGCGGGTCAATAGCGCCAACAACTGCGCCGACAGCTGCTCTGCGGCAGGCCAAAGCTCGGCACGCCCCTGTGCCAGCAACTGCTCGAAGGCGTCAGCGGTCCTTGGCAACAAGGGCGCTTTGCCGTCCCGTTCCGCCAGGAATACCTGAGCGAACAGACCGGCAAAGAAATCATCTTTCAGGGCGTTTTTACTACCCAGCTTGGCAAACAAGAGCGCACTGCGCTCCAGGTCTGGGAGTTTTCGCTGTAACTCTTTCAGCTGCCGCGCTGACTGCAGTTGTAACAGCCGCGCCACCCCCCAGTAGTGCGCCTGCTGCGCCTGTGCTGGGGTCGAATGCAAGCAGATCGACAGCCCGTTATTCTGTATCGTCAGTGCGGGATATGCCGGCAATTTCATCCCCGCCTGGTCCAGCTCGACCTGCAACGGCAGCTCGCCAAAGTCCCATCGCTGGATATCGCTACGCTCCCATTCGGACTCCTGCGGCGCGTCGAGCACCTCGGCCACCTCGCCAAACTGACGCACCAACGCAGACCAGTCCCGCCCCTGAGCAAGAATTTTTCCCCGAGGATCGAGCACCCGGATATTAAACCGATAATGTTTATCGATGATTTCTTCGTTCCAGTCTTCGGGATTGATGATCACCCCTGACTGGCGTTTTAGCGAAGCCGCAAGCGCATCGGTCAGACTTGATTCTCCAGGCTGCGCCTGCTGCATAAATTGATCGATGCGATCCGGCACCGGCACACACTGTTTACGCAGGGTTTTCGGCAAGCCTTTGACCAACGCGATACATTTATCCCGCAGCATCCCGGGCACCAGCCACTGCAACTGGTTCTGCGGCAAACGATTCAGCGCGGCCACAGGCACATCGATGCTGACACCATCGTCTTCGGCTGTCGGTGAGAACTGATAATGGAGCCGGAACTTAAGTCCGTGACTGTCGAGCAGATCAGGGTATTGATGACTGCTGATTGCACCAGCCCCCTGACGCATCAGCGCCTCGCGGGTCAGGAAGAGCGCCTGGGGATCATCTTGTTCGAGTCTTTTCCGCCATTTTTCGAACGAGGCACCGTTAATCACCCGCTCGCCGCCCTGTTTGAGTAGCAGTTCACGGTAAAACTCGAACAACTGCTCCTCATCGATCAAGATATCCCGGCGACGCGATTTGTCCTCCAGCGCCGAGACCTCGTCCAACAGCTGGCGATTATGGGCGAAGAACGCGGCCTTGGTCTCAAACTCACCCTCAACCAGCGCCGAGCGGATAAAGATCTGCTGCGCCAGTTCAGGATCAATAGCGCCAAAATTAACCCTCCGACTAGGCACTATCACCAGCCCGTAGAGGCTGATCTTTTCATACGCGACCACCTGTGCCGCGCGTTTCTCCCAATGCGGCTCACCGTAACTACGCTTTATCAGATGCGGCGCCAAGGGCTCAACCCAGGCCGGTTCTATCCGCGCAGCGGTACGGGCAAACAAGCGGCTGGTTTCGGTCAATTCTGCAGCCATCATCCATTTGGCCTTACCTTTGGACAGACTGGAACCGGGAAAAAGCATGAACTTGCGGTTCCGCGCGCCGAGATACTCTCGATTCTCTTGCTTGAACCCTATATGGCTGAGCAAACCCGCCAGCAGCGCACGGTGAATCGGCTCATAACCGGCCGGTTCAGCATTCTCTTTCAACCCCAGCACCTTGCAGGCCAGGTGTAGCTGCCGGTGCAGGTCTCGCCACTCCCGCATCCGCATAAACGAAAGAAACTGCTGCTTACAATAGCTCCGCAGTTGGCCTTGACTCAGTTCCTGTCGCTGCTGCTCGTACTGACTCCAGAGATTAATAAAACCGCTAAAGTCCGAATCCGGATCCTGGTAAAGCCGGTGTTTTTCATCGGCTTGCTGGCGCTTATCGGCGGGGCGCTCGCGCGGATCCTGAATCCCCAGCACCGAGGCAACGATCAGCACTTCACTAAGACAGTTTTTCTTTGCTGCTTCCAGCACCATCCGGCCGATACGCGGATCCACCGGCAAGCGGCTCAACTGCAGGCCCTGCTCGGTTAAACGATCACCTTGGATCGCACCCAGCTCCTCGAGCAGCTTGACCCCATCCCGGATCTGGCGCGAGTCGGGCGGATCGATAAAAGGGAACTCTTCCATAGCGCCCAGACGCAGCGCTTCCATCTGCAGAATAACCGCCGCTAGATTGGTACGCCTAATCTCAGCATCGGTAAATGCAGGCCGACCATTAAAATCATCCTCGCCATAGAGTCGAATGCAGACCCCTTCGGCGACTCGACCACAACGACCCTTGCGCTGATTAGCACTGGCCTGAGAGATCGCCTCTATCGGCAAACGCTGCACCTTGGAGCGCACGCTATAACGGCTGATCCGCGCCACACCGCTATCGATCACATAGCGAATACCTGGCACCGTCAACGAGGTTTCGGCAACGTTGGTGGCGAGTACGATGCGTCGCCCTCGCCCGCTAGGGTGGAAAATCTTGTTCTGTTCGGCGTGACTTAAACGGGCATATAAAGGCAGCACCTGGATATCACGCAACTGATTCGCCGCTGCGGCTTTGCGTAACTGCTCAGCGACTTCGCGAATCTCACGCTCACCGCTCAAAAACACCAACACATCGCCCAATCTAGGACCTTTACCGGCCCCTTCCCGCAGCTCAATCTCCTCTAGCGCAGCAACCACTCGTTGCGGCAGATCCAACGTTAGGTCGTCGCTGTCTTTGCTCGTCTGCTGCTGGGATTGAGACTGGGAATCCTGCTGCATCTCGGCTGGACGATAGAGCACATCGACCGGATAGGTCCGTCCCGAGACCTCTAGTACCGGCGCACCATTGAAATGCTCAGAGAAGCGTTGCAGATCGATGGTTGCAGAGGTGATGATCACTTTCAGATCAGGGCGTTTCGGCAGTAACCTCTTCAGATAACCGAGCAAAAAATCGATATTCAGGCTACGCTCGTGCGCTTCGTCGATGATCAGGGTGTCATATTTTTCCAGCAGAGGGTCATGCTGTGCCTCAGCCAGCAGGATACCGTCGGTCATCAGCTTGACCCGGGTACTGTCGCTGGTGGTGGCGTCGAAACGCACCTGATAGCCGACTGTCTGCCCCAGCGGTTCGCCCAGCTCCTCGGCAATACGGGTTGCCACCGCGCGTGCCGCCAATCGCCGGGGCTGGGTGTGACCGATCATACCCAGGCGTCCCCGACCCAGCTCGAGCAGAAACTTGGGCAACTGGGTAGTCTTGCCCGAACCGGTTTCCCCCGCCAGCACCAGCACCTGATGCTCACTAATCAACTCAATAATCTGTTCACGCTTCTGACAGATCGGCAGCTGATCATCGTATCGCGGCACGATAAGCTTTAGCCGGGGCTCGAGCCGTTTTTGTGACTGCGCCGCGAGCTGCTGAAATCTCGCCTGCAACCGATCGAAAGGTTTGCCCGCTTTCGCGTTACGCTGCAGTGCCTGCCACAGCTTTCGCAGCTCGGGCCGATCGGAGAGTAGACAGAGGTCGATCTCGGCAGCCAGTTGTTGCAAAGAGTCTTTCACAGGGGGCATAGATAAAAGTCCGGTACGTTGACGCGCCTGTAGACGGCCTTGGGATAGGGCGTGAATTATACGCAGTTGCTCACGACTGCCAACCTGCTGGAGTAAAAGCCTGACTGCAACAACAGATAGCGCATTGGGCTGGATAGGTTTACTGCTATAATCAGCGGCTTTGTTATCAGGCTCCGAGCTATAAACCATGATCCCAAGAATTGCTGAAACCAACCCTGTCCAGGCACACTACCTCGCATTTATCAACGCGCTGAAGCAGCAAGGCTTTAGCGGCGATCTAAATCCGGACTACGCCAACCGGGTTGCGCTGGCGACCGATAACAGCATCTATCAACTGCTACCGCAAGGGGTGATCTATCCGCGCAACCTTGCGGACCTGACCCTGATTGCCACACTTTCTAACCGGGCCGAATTTAACCGAATAGTCCTAGGCCCCCGCGGGGGCGGCACCGGCACCAACGGCCAGTCGCTGACCGACGGGCTGATCGTCGATCTTTCCAAGCACATGAACCAGATTCTCGAGATCAATCCTGAGGAGCGCTGGGTTCGAGTACAGACCGGCGTCGTCAAGGATCAGCTCAACGCCGCGCTCAAGCCTTATGGGCTCTTCTTTGCCCCTGAGCTGTCGACCAGCAACAGGGCCACGATCGGCGGCATGATCAACACCGACGCCAGCGGCCAAGGCTCCTGCCTGTACGGTAAAACCCGCGATCATGTCCTGGAGCTCGATTCGGTACTGCTCGACGGCAGCCACTGGCATTCCCAGCCCATCGATGCAGCAACTTTGGCAGAGATCCAGCAGCGCGAGGATCGAGTCGGCGAACTGCACCGGCTCGCTGACCAGATTCAACAGCAAAATGCCGAACTGATCGAGGCGCGCTTCCCCAAGCTCAACCGCTGCCTGACCGGTTACGATCTGGCCCACCTGCGTGATTCACAGGGACGATTCGATCTTAATTCGTTACTCTGCGGCAGCGAGGGCACGCTCGCTTTCATTGCTGAAGCCAAGCTCAATGTATTACCTATTCCCAAGTACTCGGCACTGATCAATCTCCAGTACGACAGCTTCAACGATGCGCTACGGGATGCTCAGGGACTGATGCAGGCGGCACCTGCATCGATCGAGACCATCGATTCCAAGGTGCTGAATCTGGCGATGGGCGATATTGTCTGGAACAGTGTCAGCCGCTATTTCCCACCGACCACGGGACGAGCTATCCAGGGTATAAACCTGGTCGAATATTGCACTGATGACGAAACCGAACTGAAACGTCAAGTACAGCAACTAACCGACACGCTCGATGCGAGCCAAGGCCAGCCCGGCAAAAGCTTCAAATACAGCGTGGTTTTCGGGGCAACTGAGATCAACAAAATCTGGGCGATGCGGAAGAAATCGGTCGGATTGCTAGGTAACGCTGCGGGTGAGGCGCGCCCGATCCCTTTTGTCGAGGACACGGCGGTTCCGCCGGAAAACCTGGCAGACTATATCCTCGAATTCCGCGCCCTGCTCGATGGCATGGGGCTGCAGTACGGCATGTTCGGCCACGTCGATGCGGGGGTGCTCCACGTGCGTCCCGCCATCGACATGAAGGATCCAGAGCAAGAGGAGTTGATCCGCACCCTCACCGACCAGGTAGTCGCCCTAACAACCAAATATAAAGGGCTGCTGTGGGGCGAGCACGGCAAGGGGATACGCTCGGAGTACGCGCCGGAACTGTTCGGCCCCGAACTGTACCGCTGCATGCAGCAGCTCAAAGCGGCATTCGATCCCCGCAACCAGTTGAATCCAGGAAAGATCTGCACTCCGCTCGATAGCGGCGCCGCACTTTATCGCATCGATGGTGTGGCTACACGCGGCCAGAATGACCGGCAAATCCCGGTTGCGGTGCGGGAACAATTTTACGACGCCATGACCTGTAATGGTAACGGAGCCTGCTACAACTACGACCCCGATGATGCGATGTGCCCGTCATGGAAAGGCACCCGCCAGCGGATCCACTCCCCCAAGGGGCGCGCCGCGCTGGTCCGTGAATGGCTGCGACTGTTAAGCACCAACGGCAGCAACGCCAAGACCGAAAGTCGCAAGCTCAAACTGACACCCTTCTGGCATAACCTGCCGGCCAAGATCCGCAACAGCTGGAATAAACGTCAGGGCGAGTACGATTTTTCGCATCAGGTCTACGACGCGATGCAGGGCTGCCTAGCCTGCAAATCCTGTGTCTCTCAGTGCCCGATCAAGGTCAATGTCCCCGAGTTTCGTTCCGAGTTCCTGTCGCTCTACCACGGCCGCTACCTGCGACCCCTGAAAGATTACATGGTCGGCAGCCTGGAGTTTGTCATCCCCTGGCTGGCGCACTGGCCTGCGCCCTATAACTGGGCCATGAGCAACAAAACCAGCCAACGGCTGCTGAAAGCCAAGCTGGGAATGGTCGACAGCCCGCAGATCTGCACCCACTCGCTAAAACAAGGATTGGAGAGCCTGGATATTCCCTGGGCCAGCGCCGAAACCCTGCAACTGTTATCGCGGGAAGAGCGCGAACGCTCGGTGATCCTGGTTCAGGATGCGTTCACCAGTTACTTCGAAACACCCCTAGTGGTTGATTGCTGCGAGCTGTTGCGTCGCCTGGGCTTTAACGTCTTCGTCGCACCCTTCAGTCCTAACGGCAAACCGCTGCATGTGCATGGTTTTCTGACCCAGTTTGAGCGGACCGCCCGCGCCAGCGCCGAGCGCCTGCAGGCCTTAGCCCAGTCTGGCATCCCGCTGGTGGGCATCGACCCTTCGATGACCCTGAGCTATCGGCAGGAGTATGCCAAGACGCTGCCGGAAATGGATCTTCCCCACGTTCAGTTGCTGCAGGAGTGGCTCGTAAGCCAGCTAGCACGACTGAAAAACCTGCAGTTAAACTTACCCCAACAGAGGTTCCAACTGATGGCACACTGCACCGAGCGTACCAATGCGCCCAACGCGGTAAGCCAATGGCAGCAGGTGTTTTCAGCGCTGGGGCTGGAGCTCGACCACCAGAATCTGGGCTGTTGCGGGATGGCCGGGACCTACGGCCATGAAAGCGCTAACCAGGAAACCTCCAAAAAGATCTACAGCCTGAGCTGGGGACCAAAAATAGCAGAATTCCAACAACAGCCGGGGATCGATACGAGCGCGCAAACCACGCTAGTCGCAACAGGCTACTCCTGCAGAAGCCAGGTCAAACGGATCGACCAGCAACAGCTGCCGCACCCCCTGCAGGGAGTACTGGCCGCGATTCGCAGCGCTTAGTCAAAGACGGAGGGGAGGGTTTAGGAAAGACGGCGCTGTGATGCAAGCTACTGGCATTTAAAAGTCAGACAACCACAGCCTCGCCGGAGCGAGGCTTGAGCGCTATCCCCAGCGCCGTCCAGATCGGGTCCAACTCGCCTTTCAGCGGCGGGTATTTACCCAACGCCGTCCAGTGAAATTCTGGGCGGTGAAAATCGCTACCCACCGACATCTTCAGGTTAAAATGACGCGCCAAGCGCACCAGGTCGACCACCCGGTTAGGGTTTTCTCCGCCATAACTGACCTCTAAACCGCCGCCACCGAAGGCTACAAAATCGGCCAACATCAGCCTCAGCCGGGTCCAGTTAAGGTCGTATTTCAACGGATGGGCCACCACCGCGATCCCTCCCGCCGCGACAATCCAGCCAACTACTTTCTCCATCGACGGCCAATGGCAGCGAACGTCTCCCGGCCGCTTGGAACCCAGATAGCGGTCAAACGCCTCGGGCTCGGAGTCTACATAACCCAGCTCAACCATTGCCCGGGCAAAATGCGGCCGCCCTAAAGAGTCGCTGCTGGCGAATTCGCGCGCCCGCGCCATCACCCCGGTCATACCACGCTGCTGCAGCTGCTGATCGATCTCAACCGAGCGAAGCGCCCGCGCCCGCGCCTGCTCGGTCTCCGCTTCAACCATGGCCGGATGTTTATCATCGATCCCCAGACCCACGACATGGATGCCACAGTTAGCCCAGGTGGTTGAAAGCTCGATTCCTGCAACCACGGACAGACCCGTCTGCTGGGCCGCGGTACGCGCTTCGTCGAGCCCTGCACAGGTATCATGGTCGGTAATCGCCAGATACTGCAGCCCTTTGGCGACAGCCATGGCGACCAACTCAGCAGGAGACAAGCCGCCATCGGAAGCGGTGGTATGGCTATGAAGATCGATAGCGGGAAGCATCTGAAAACCTACTGCCGAAACTCGGCATCAAAACGAGCAGGATACTGCTTTTTACCCGGCGTCGATAGGCGCACGGCACGGAACGCTTTATACTCGATAGGCTTTGAAGCTATGACTCCCCCGCAAGCTATTGGAACCCTTTATGAAGCTGCTGTTTGATTTCCTGCCGATCGCGATCTTTTTCGGCGTCTACAAATACACCGGCGATATGATTATCGCGACCGCGGTTCTGATACCCGCCACCATCATTCAGATGCTAGTAACCTGGATGCGCACCCACAAGATCGAAAAGATGCAACTGGTCACCCTGGTACTGGTGATCGTTTTCGGCGGTGCCACGGTCATGTTGAAGAATCCAACCTTCATCCAATGGAAACCCACTGTCGTCAACTGGCTGTTTGCCGTGGCATTTTTCGGCAGTCAGTTTATCGGCGGCAAACCCCTGGTGCAGCGAATGATGGAAAACGCGGTGGCCTTGCCAGCAGCCATCTGGAGCCGCCTCAACCTCGCTTGGGTACTGTTCTTTATCGTTATGGGCGGGCTGAACCTCTATGTCGCCAAGACCATGAGCGAGGAGACCTGGGTTAACTTTAAGCTGTTTGGCATGCTCGGCCTGACCCTGGTGTTTATCATTCTGCAGGGGATCTATCTGAGCCGACACATCAGCGACCCAAACCCAGAGGATGCCGACCCAAGCTCTGCTATCGAGCAGGATAAGTGATCAAGAGTCTAACGAACGATACCAACTAACCAGACGAGAGCAGTTATGTATTACGCCATCATCAGTGAAGATATTGAAAACAGCCTAGACAAGCGTCTGGCCGCACGCCCCGAACATCTCGCCCGACTGGTCGCGCTCAAAGACCAAGGCCGGCTGCTGGTTGCCGGTCCGCACCCTGCAATCGACTCTGAAGATCCAGGTCCTGCCGGCTTTACCGGTTCGCTGGTGATAGCCGAGTTTGACTCGTTAGAAACAGCCCAGAGTTGGGCCGATGCAGACCCTTACATCAGCGCCGGCGTCTACGCCAAGGTGGTGGTAAAACCGTATAAGAAGGTGCTGCCTTAGAGAAGCCTGTCGCTTAGATACATTTAGCCCTAAGCGCGCCGGGTTGAAACCCGAGCTACAGCATCGATGTCGGGCTGAAGCCCGACCTACAGGCGCTGTAGGTCGGAATTTATTCCGACAACCAAACTAGCGATAGAAGTTTTCAAAGCAATAGTTGGTTGCCTCGACATAGCCGGGCACACTGCCGCAGTCGAAACGCCGCCCCTGAAACTTGTAACCAATCACCCGCCCCTGCTGCGCTTGTTTCAGCAACGCATCGGTGATCTGGATCTCGCCCCCTTTACCGGGCTCGGTATTGCGGATCAGCTCAAAAATATCGGGCGTCAGCAGATAACGACCGATGATCGCCAGGTTGCTCGGCGCCTCGGATTGGGCTGGTTTCTCGACCATCGAACGGATTCTATAGATACCAGGCGCCTCCTCCTCTCCCGCGATCACGCCGTACTTATCGACCTGATCCATCGGTACCTCTTCGATGGCAACAATCGAGCACTGATATTGTCCGTACAGGGCAACCATCTGCGCCAGCACGCTCTCGCCTTCAGGATTAACGCAGAGGTCATCGGGCAGCAGCACCGCAAAGGGCGCATCGCCGACTAGGGGTTCAGCACAGCCGATCGCATGCCCGAGCCCCTTGGCTTCCAATTGACGGATGGACGCCACCTGACAACGGTCAATCAGATTATTGATACCCGCCAGCAGTTCGACCTTGGAACTCCCGGCAATCTGCTGTTCCAGCTCTACATTACGGTCAAAGTGGTTTTCGATCGCCTGCTTATGACGCCCGTTGACCAGGCAGATCCGTGTCAAACCAGCACTGGCAGCCTCTTCGACACCGTACTGGATCAGCGGTTTATCGACCACCGGCAGCATCTCCTTGGGCACTGCCTTAGTGGCAGGGAGAAACCGGGTCCCCAGACCCGCAACCGGAAATACACAGGTACGCACCTGATTCGTCATCAGCATTCCTTCATTTAATCATTTAATACAGATAAAGTTATTAGTTTACCGAGTCAGATCTAGTCAGTTAAAACCTGACTGGAACGACCTATACCGATATAACTAAAGCCTAGCGATCGCATATAGCTAGGATCATAAATATTACGCCCATCGAGAATCAGCTTACTCGGCATCAGGGTCGCTATCCGGCTAAAATCGGGGCTCCAGAACTCCTTCCACTCGGTCACGATCAACAGCGCATCGGCACCCTCGAGCGCTTGGTAGGGATCGTCACAACAGCTCAGATCGGAACGCGCACCAAAGCGCTCGACAACCCGCGGCATCGCCTTGGGATCGTAGAGTCGAACCTTGACCCCCTGCGCCCAGAGCGCCTGCATCAGCTCCAGACTGGGCGCATTATCGATACGGTCGGTACCCGGTTTGAACGCAGCGCCCCAGAGTGCAACCGTCTTACCCTGCATCTGCGCCTGCCAGCGCTGCCAGAGCTTGCGAAATAGCAGTTCTTTCTGCTGCCGATTAGTTTCCAGCACCGCACTTAGCAGCGATGAATCTTCGACGCAACTCTCGACCGTCGCCGCTAGCTGCATCACGTCCTCAGAAAAACTCAGACCACCGAAACCACAGCCAGGATAGATATAGTCATAGCCAATCCGCGCATCCGAGCCGACGCCCTTGCGCACCTGCTCGATATCCACCTGGAGCTGATCAGCCAGGTTAGCCATCTCATTCATAAAGCTGAGCTTGGTCGCCAGCATGCCGTTGATCGCATATTTGGAAAACTCCGCCTCGCGGGTCGACATCAACAACCACTGCTCGTGATTGCGGTTAAAGGGGCGCAGCAACTCTCGCGCCCGGTTTAAGCCTGCATCCCTGTCGGCACCGAGCAATATCCGTGTCGGCCGGGTGAATCCCTGAATCGCAGCGCCCTCCTGCAGAAAGCTCGGTAGCGACAGGCAGGCAACCCCGGCAGCTAGCCCCTGTTCGGTGCGCGCTTGCTCCATCAACTGCTGCAACCGCTGGGTACTCCCTACCGGAAAGGTACTCTGATTGATCAGGGTGATCGGCGTTTGAGCCGCCACGGCAAGCCGGACCACTAAACCTGTCGCGTATTCGAGTGCATCGGCTTCCAGCGCAAGACAGTGCACCTCGCCATGGGCAAAGAGCTGAGACTCCGAATCGGTAAAGGCTAGCCGCCCGTTCGTTAGCTGCTTTTGCAACCGTTCGGGCAGGCCTGGCTCATCAAAGGGTAACTCTAGGCGATCCAGATCTACCCTTAACGACTCGCTGCCGGGTAAAACCCTGACCTCATTGCCCACATCGGCCAGCGCCCAGGCCGTAACCAGCGCCGTCAGTCCTGAACCATATACTGAAACTCGCATCTAGCGCTCCTCTCCTTTGCTCTGCTCTGGATGGCACTGTTCTGAATGACTCTGTTCTGAATGGCACGGCTTTGTAAGGCTCTGCTCGGCATTACACTGATCGGCATCGAACTGCTCGCTAACACCACGAATAAAAGCCAGCAGACCGTCGGTCGAACTTTCGCCAAAGCGATAGTCGCGATCGCCGATAGCAGCGCTGGTCTGGTGCGCGATCCGTTTGCCGAGCTCCACCCCCCACTGATCGAAGGGGTTGATCTCCCAGATAACCGCCTGCACGAACACCTTGTGCTCGTAAAGCGCCACCAACTGCCCCAGCGAGAAGGGAGTCAACGCCTCCATCAGCAGCGTGCTGGAGGGCTGATTACCCGGATAGCGCTGATCATTACGGCTCAGACTCGCCTGCTCCTCGGCCGTCAGCGCCTGATCCCCGAGCATCAGCACCCGTGACTGGGCCAGGCAGTTAGCCAGGGTTAACTGCTGCTGCTGTTGCAGCTGATCTCGGGTACCGGCGACGGTATTGGCGCGATAGCGCAACACCGGGGCGATAAAATCACAACTGACCGGCTGGGTGCCCTGGTGCAATAACTGAAAGAAGGCATGCTGCGCGTTGGGACCGACCTCACCCCAGATGATCGGGCAGGTATCGTAATCGACCTTCACACCGTCGCGGTTGACCGACTTGCCGTTGCTCTCCATCTCCAACTGGGTCAGATAGTTGGGGATATATTTGAGCCGGCCATCGTAGGGCAGCACGGCATGGCCGCGGGTACCGAGAAAATTGTGGTTCCAGATCCCCAGCAGCGCCAGCAGCACCGGCATATTCTGCGCCAGAGGTGCCGAGCAGAAATGCTTATCCAGCGCGTGCGCCCCAGCCAGGAACTGGCGAAAGCCGTCCATCCCGACCAGTAGCGCAATCGGCAGACCGATCACCGACCAGACCGAATAGCGCCCACCGACCCAGTCCCAGAACAGCAACTGGTTAGCCTCGGCGATACCCCATTGACTCATTTTTTCAGGACAGGCAGAACAGCCGATAAAGTGCTGCTGTAGCAGCACCTGAGGATTGGCTATTTTCTCAGCCAACCAGCGCTTAGCGGTATCGGCATTGGCCAGGGTATCGATGGTGGTAAAGGATTTCGAAGAGAGGATAAACAGGGTGGTTTCTTGGTTCAGGTGTTTGAGCAGTTCTGACAGCTGCGAGCCGTCGATCGAGGAGACAAAATGCAGCGTTAACCGCTGCGCCGCCTCGACCCTAAACTCCTCCAGCGCATGGCAAGCCATCAACGGACCCAGGTCGGAGCCGCCGACGCCGATATTGATCACATCGGTGATCGGCTTGCCGCTGTAGCCGCGCCACTGCTGCTGATGGATGCGTGCAACCAGCCCCGCCATCTTGTCCAGATTCTGATGCACCGGATCAACACTGCAGCCCTTAATACCCTTAGTAACCTTAGTACCCTGGCTACCGGTCGGCACCCGGAGCAGGGTATGCAGTGCAGCACGCGCTTCAGAGCTGTTGATCGACTCGCCGCTAAACAGCGACTCGATCCAGTCACCCAGCTGCTGCTGCTCTGCTAGCTCAACCAGCAGTTCAAGGGTCTGGGCATCGATACGCTGCTTGGAGATATCCAGCAGCAGCTGATCCGCTTGTACCGCAAAGGTTTCGAAGCGATCGGCATGCTGCTCGAACAACTGGCTCAACGTACGTGATTGCATCTGCTCGCTGCAATGGGTTTCGATGGCTTTCCAAGTCGAACTCTGTCTAACTGACATCAGCATTCCTTATCTGTTAAAGGTTCGAAAACACAGGTGCAGACCCTGATCAAAGATCCAGCAGCTTATCGATTTACCTATAGAGCCTGCCTTTTAATCTACCCAGACCCGAGCATTGCGGAACATCCGCAGCCAGGCACCTTCTTCGCCCCAGCTATCCGGCGCCCAGGAGTTCTGCACCGCGCGGAACACCCGCTCAGGGTGCGGCATCATAATCGTGACCCGGCCATCGGGGGTGGTCACCCCAGTGATACCCGCAGGAGAGCCATTGGGGTTGGCGGGATAGGCCTGCGTCACCTGACCCCGGTTATCGACATAGCGCAGGGCCACGCTGCCCGAGCCCTGCAGATTGGCTAGCTGCTCCTTGCTGCCGAACTCCGCCTGCCCCTCACCGTGGGCCACGGCAATCGGCATCCGCGAACCAGCCATGCCCGCTAGCAGGATCGACGGGCTCTGCTGCACCTCAACCATCGCCACCCGGGCCTCGAACTGCTCGGAATGGTTGCGGACAAAATGCGGCCAGAGCTCCGCGCCAGGAATTAGATCATGCAGGTTAGAGAGCATCTGGCAGCCATTACAGACCCCCAGAGCAAAGCTGTCACCGCGCGTAAAGAAGGCTTCAAACTGGTCACGGGCGCGGCTGTTAAACAGAATCGATTTGGCCCAGCCTTCACCGGCACCCAGCACATCACCGTAAGAGAAACCGCCGCAGGCCACCAGCCCCTTGAACTCTTCCAGGGTACGGCGGCCGCTGAGGATATCGCTCATATGCACATCAACGGTCTCGAATCCGGCCCGATCAAAGGCTGCCGCCATCTCGATCTGGCCATTAACACCCTGCTCACGCAGCACCGCGATCCGGGGGCGGACACCGGTCGCTATCATCGGCGCGGCGATATCTTCGCCGATATCGAAGCTCAGCTCTGCACTCAATCCGGGATTTTCAGCCTCGAGCAGGCTATCAAACTCCTGTTTGGCGCAGTCGGCATTGTCGCGTAGCGCCTGAAGCTGATAACTGGTCTGCGCCCACCAGCGCTGGAGCTGGATGCGGGTCTCGCTGTAGATCTCTTCATCGTCGAAGCAGATGTTGAAACGGTCATCTTCGTTGAGACTGCCGATCACCTTGACGCAATCGCCCAGACCCGCAGCACTGAACTCGGTCAACAGCTCTTCGGTATGCTCGCGCTTAACCTGAACCACCCCACCCAACTCTTCAGCAAAGAGCGCTGCGCTGAGTTCGCTGCTGTCACTGGCGAGCAGATCCAGATCTATATCGATGCCGGTACGGCCAGCAAAAGCCATCTCTGCCAGGGTCACAAACAGACCCCCATCGGAGCGGTCGTGGTAAGCCAGCAGCATCCCTTGCTGGTTCAACTCCTGCAGGGCTGCAAAGTAGATTGCTAACAGAGAAGCGTCATCCAGATCGGGCACCTGAGTACCGACCTGGTTGTAAACCTGCGCCAATGCCGAAAGTCCGAGACGGTTCTGACCCTGACCCAGATCCAGCAACAGCAGATCGGTAGGCCCCTGATCGGTTCGCAGTTGCGGGGTCAACGTCTTGCGCACATCCAGCACCGGGGCAAAACCTGAGATGATCAACGACAGCGGTGCGGTAACGCTCTTATCGACACCTAGTCCTTTATCACCACCTAGCCCCTGCTGATCCGCATCATTCCAAACGCTGCGCATCGACATAGAGTCCTTGCCCACCGGAATCGTGATACCCAACGCAGGACAGAGCTCCATCCCGACCGCTTTGACCGTATCGTAGAGTTTCTCATCCTCACCAGGATGGCCGGCGGCACACATCCAGTTGGCCGACAGCTTGATATCACTAAGCTGGTCGATACAGGCACCGGCCATGTTGGTGATCGTCTCGGCGATCGCCATCCGTCCCGAGGCAGGTGCATCGATCAGCGCCAGCGGGGTCCGCTCGCCCATCGCCATCGCCTCACCGGCGAAGCTATCGTAAGCGGCGGTGGTGACCGCGCAATCGGCTACCGGCACCTGCCAGGGACCGACCATCTGATCCTGGGCTACCTGACCGGTGATGCTACGGTCACCGATCGTGATCAAAAAGCTCTTGCTGCCGACCGCTGGCAGTTTCAGCACCCGCTCAATCGCCTGCTCCAGGTCGATCTCGGTCGCATCGAACTCGGGTACTTGATACGCAATACGCTCAATACTGCGGTGCATCTTCGGTGGCTTGCCAAACAACAGGCTCATCGGCAGGTCGACCGGCTTGTTGTCGAAATGGCTATCACCCAGGGTCAGATGGTGCTCGGCAGTTGCGGTACCGACCACCGCATAGGGGCAGCGCTCGCGGGCACAGATCGCCTCGAAGACGGGCATATTTTCTGGCATCACCGCGATCACATAGCGCTCTTGCGCCTCGTTGCACCAGATCTCCAACGGTGACATCCCAGGTTCATCGTTATTGATGTTACGCAGCCCAAAATCACCGCCGCGGCCACCGTCCTTAACCAGCTCGGGGAAGGCGTTAGACAAGCCACCAGCACCGACATCATGGATAAAGGCGATAGGGTTGTTATCTCCACGCTGCCAGCAGCCGTCGATCACCTCCTGACAGCGACGTTCCAACTCGGGGTTTTCGCGCTGTACCGAGGCAAAATCTAGATCGGCACAACTGCTGCCGGAGGACATCGACGACGCGGCACTACCACCGAGTCCAATCAACATCGCCGGGCCTCCCAGGCAGATCAGTTTGGCACCGACCTCGATCGGGGTCTTGAGCACATGCTGATCACGGATATTACCCATCCCACCGGCGATCATGATCGGCTTATGGTAGCCACGAACCTCCTCGCCATTCGCGCCCATTACCGACTGTTCGAAAGTACGGAAATAACCACAGAGATTGGGACGACCGAACTCGTTGTTAAAGGCCGCACCACCGATAGGCCCTTCGAGCATAATATCCAGCGCCGAGACGATCCGCTCGGGTTTGCCGTAGGCTGACTCCCAGGGCTGTTGAAAGCCGGGAATATTCAGATCTGAAACTGTAAAACCGGTCAGCCCGGCTTTGGGTTTGCCGCCGCTGCCGGTCGCACCCTCGTCGCGAATCTCACCGCCGGAACCGGTCGCTGCGCCCGAGTGTGGGGCGATTGCGGTCGGATGGTTATGGGTCTCGACCTTGATCAGGATCTGGATCTGTTCCTGGGTGTAGCCGTATTGCTGGGTCTGGGGATCGGGAAAGAAGCGTCCGCCGACCGAGCCTTTGATCACCGCCGCGTTGTCAGAATAGGCCGAGAGTACATTGTCACCGGAGACCTGATAGGTGTTACGGATCATCGCGAACAGCGATTTCTGCTGCGCCTCGCCGTCGATATCCCAGCTCGCATTGAAGATCTTGTGGCGACAGTGCTCGGAGTTGGCTTGGGCAAACATCATCAACTCGATATCATTCGGGTTACGCCCCAGCTCAACAAAGCTCTCAACCAGGTAGTCAATCTCATCCTCAGCCAGCGCCAGCCCCAGAGTACGGTTGGCCACAGCCAAGGCTTCACGCCCGCCGGTCAACACATCGACCTGACCCATCGGCTGAGGTTGTGCATGGCTAAACAGCGCAGCAGCCTGATCAAAATCGGCCATCACCGTTTCCACCATCCGATCGTGCAGCAGCGCCGTTATCCTCTGCCGCTGCGGCTCGGTCAAAGCCTCGCTGCTGCTGACATAGTAAGCCACCCCGCGTTCAAGCCGGGTAATACAGGCCAAACCACAGTTGTGGGCGATATCGGTCGCCTTACTGGACCAGGGTGAAATCGTGCCTTGCCTTGGTACCACCAAAAACAGCTCGCCAGCAGGCGATTCAACAGCCGCTTTGGGGCCATAGCGCAGAATAGCCTCGAGCACATCCTGATCTGAATCGGACAGTACGTCCTGATGCTCGGCAAAGTGGATGTATTCAGCATATACTGCGCTGATCGAAGGCAGCTGAGCCTGCAATGAAGCCAGCAGTTTTTGACGGCGAAAAATGGAAAGAGCGGGAGCGCCACGCAGTTTGAGCATGTCGTTTTCAAGCCTCTGAAAGAGCAGTTCTGGGGTAACAGCAAGCCTTTTGAGCCGCCTTTAAAGTGAGGCCAGATGATACTGGAATCACCCCCCTGTTACCATGTATGGCCTGGGCTTTTTAGGAACCAACTTTGTTTAAGAAGTCAAAGGTAAGCGCCCGATGAAACAGGCCATTCTACGCAAACTACCCCTGCTAATCGGCACCGGAATAGCACTCTCGCTGGTCCCGGTTATCACCGAATACACCGCCAAGCCACAGCTCGAGATCATCCAAGCGCAACAGCAACTCCGCGTTGCCAGCCGCCTCAGCCCCACCACCTACTATGTCGAAGAGGGCGAGCCGGGCGGCTTCGAATACGAACTGGCGAAAGCCTACGCCGATCACATCGGCGTCGAGCTAAAGCTGATTCCAATGGGGAGCATCGAGGAGATCACCGAGGCGCTGCGCCTCAATAATGTCCATCTAGCCGCTGCCGGATTGAGTCAAACCCAGGAGCGCACCGAACGCTTCGATTTCGGCCCCAGCTATCTAAACAGCGAAATACTGCTGATCTACCGTAGCGGTAACGGCCAGCGCGCTCCGGCAACCCTGCAAGAGATTGTTACCCCGATTCAGGTTGTCGCCAGCAGTAATCACGCCCAGCACCTGCAGCGCCTGGAGCAACCGCCGCCCTGGCTGGAGGCAGAATCAGGTACCGAGGCCCTGGATCTTCTCCGAGCAGTCGACCAGGCAGAGATCGCTTACACCCTAGCCGATACTGAGGCTTTTGAGGTCAGCCGACCTTTCTTCCCCCGCCTGCGTGCCGCTTTCGCCCTCGCCGAGCAACAACCTGTAGCCTGGATGCTGAAACAGGGTACCGACCGCAGTCTGCAGCAAAGCCTGAACGAGTTTTTCAGCCTCGACGCCACCCAGGAGCTGCTCCTGAGCCTGAAGGAACGTCATTTTGAAATCGATCATCGCCTCAATCTGGTCGACGGCCTGACTTTTCGCTTCCACCTAGAGACGCGCCTGCCCAAACTGCGCGCCTGGTTTGAGCAAGCCGCTGACCAACAGAATATGAAATGGGAGCTACTGGCAGCGATCGGTTACCAGGAATCACACTGGAACCCCAAAGCGGTTTCTCCGACCGGTGTCCGTGGGGTGATGATGCTGACCCAGAATACCGCCCGTGCGATGGGGATCAAAAAGCGCACCGATCCTAAGCAGAGTATCTTTGGCGGTGCCAAGTACTTCCAGAATCTGCGTCAACGGATGCCTGACCGCATTGCTGAGCCGGATCACACCTGGTTTACACTGGCCGCCTACAACGTCGGCCGCGCCCATCTAGAAGATGCGCGGATCCTCACCCAGACAGCCGGTGATGACCCAGACCGCTGGGATGATGTTGCCAAACACCTGCCTAAACTGGCCCAGGCACGCTGGTACAAAACCGTCAAACACGGCTACGCGCGTGGCTACGAACCGGTGCAATATGTCCAGAACATCCAGCGCTATCAATCGATGCTGAGACTGGAGAGCCGCTACGAAGCGATCCAAGAAGCCGCCGATCAACCCGAAATAATGGGGCCACCCGCACCCGCAGTGCTACAGCAACCACCCAGCACGCTTTGACTCAGAATCAAAGCCAAAATCAAGACCAGTAGAGAAGAGAATAGATGGGACGGGGGCTAAACAACTAGCGCTGTTTCAAGCGTTTTTTTTCCGCGCGACGCTGGGCAAAAAAGCGCCTGAGCTGCTCACTACAGGCATCAGCCAGCACACCTCCCTGCACCTCAATTGTCCAGTTAAACCAATCGCTGGATAGCAACTCGGCCCGGCTTTTAACAACCCCGGCCTTAGGCTCGGTAGCGCCATAGACCAGACGCGAGATCCGCGCATGCACCAGGGCGCCGCTACACAGGGTACAGGGTTCCAGGGTGACATAGAGCGTCGCCCCTGGCAGACGGTAATTCTGCTGTCTCTGCGCTGCCTGGCGCAAAGCGACCACCTCGGCATGAGCGGTAGGATCATGACTACCGATCGGCTGATTCCAGCCCTCGCCGATCAGCTGGCCATCAAGTACCACCAGCGCACCAACCGGCACCTCCCCCTGCGCCGCGCCCTGCTCTGCCAACTCTTGCGCGCGCGCCATCCAGTACCGATCCTGCTCGGCCTGATCCGAGCCAGCATGATCCGAGCCAGCAGAAGCACTACCGGGGGATACCACACTACTCATCGGCAGGCTGCGCGCGCTGGACGATCCCCATCAGTTTATACACCAGCGTCGCGGCGGCGAAATCGTAGGCATGGAAACCGGGAATGGGTGCGTGCTCCATCAGATCAAAGCCGATAATTTGCCGCTGTCGAGCGACGGACTCGAATAGCCCCAGGGTCTGGTACCAGCCCAAGCCACCAGGAACCGGGGTGCCGGTTGAGGGAAAAACGCTGGGATCAAGTCCATCGACATCGACAGTAAAAAACACTTTGGAGGGAAAGTCTTGCGGCAGCTCGATCTCGCTAATGCCAGCGGGCACTAGCAGATCCGCATCCAGGTGCTGCACTCCGAATTTAACCCGCGTCTCCCGCTCCTCATCACAGAAGGCGCGAATCCCCAACTGAAACAATGGAATGCCGTGATCGACAACCCGCTTCATGACACACGCATGGCTCAACGGATTATCCTCATAGCTATCGCGCAGATCGGCATGGGCATCAATTTGAACCACCCCAAAATCGGTCACCCCCGCATCCAGCAGTCCCTTAATCACCCCCCAGGTAACCGTATGCTCACCGCCCAGCGCCACCGGAATCTTGCCCAGCAGCACCACCTCGTAGGCAAGCTCCGAGATACGCGCAAGCACCGATTCGGGCGATCCATGGGTATTGATCGGCAGATGGGTATAGATCCCCAGCTCGCTGGGGTTGCTCTGGCCATCCCAGGTTTCGAGCTGCCACGAGGCCTGGAGAATCGCCTTGGGGCCCTCACCGGTGCCACCGCCGTAGGAGACACTCTCCTCGTAGGGCACAGGAATAACATGAAATAGCGCCTGCTGTGGCGTCGGCTGCTGGATCTCCGATCCCAAAAACACCGGATAACCTGGCGCTACCCGCTGATCAAACTGCTCGTCGTGATTGTCCATTGAAGCTTTCTCCTAGGCGAACCTATCCCGTATGCGAACCTATCCCCTGAGAGAACCTATCCCCTAAGAAGACCTCTAACTAAGTCGGTCGCGAAAATCCTTATAATCAAAATTACGGATCACCCTGAGGGCATCGGTCCGCGAATCCCAGAGGGCGATCGATGGCAAACGAATACCATTAAAGGTGCTGGTTTTGACCATGGTGTAATGCGCCATATCATCAAACATCAGTCGCTGCCCCGGCTGCAGGGGGCTATCAAAACTGTAGTCGCCGATCACATCACCGGCAAGACAGGTCATCCCACCCAACCGATACGAGTGCGCTTTCTCGCCAGCCGCAGCCGCGCCAAAAATCTCGGCACGGTAGGGCATCTCCAGCGTATCAGGCATATGGCAGGTGGCCGACGTATCCAGAATAGCCTGATCACGGTCGGTATAAACGACATCCAGCACTTCGGCGACTAACACCCCACTACGAATCGCTACCGCCTCCCCCGGCTCAAGATAAACCTGGACCCCGTACTTGGCTGAAAAGGTTTTAATCCGATCGATCAGAGCGCCCAGCTGATAACCCGGCGCACTGATATGGTGGCCGCCACCAAAATTGACCCACTGCATCTGCCCCAGCAGATGTCCAAACTTTTGCTCCACCGCATCCAGGGTACGCGCCAAAGGGGTAAAATCCTGTTCGCAAAGGCTGTGAAAATGTAGCCCGGATACCCCCTCTAGCGACTGATCCTGAAATTGTGACTGGGGGATTCCCAAGCGCGATCCTGGCGCACAGGGATCGTATATTTCGACGCCACCTTCGGAATGTTCGGGATTGATTCGCAGCCCAAACTCAAGTTCAGGTCGCTGCGCTTTTGCGGCCTGGAGCAACGGCTGAAAACGCTGCCATTGGGAGAAGGAGTTAAACACCAGGTGGTGGGCAATTTTAAGAATTTCGACCAGATCCGCTTCGGCATACGCGGCCGAGTAGACATGGATCTCAGCTTCACCCTGAGCTCCAGCATAAAACTCCTTGCCCAGCTGTGCTTCATCCAAGCCACTGGCACAAACGCCGGAAAGATAGCTTGCCGTTAACGGCCCTAGCTGCCAGCAGGAGAATGCCTTTAGCGCAGCCAGCACTTTAGCGCCGCTGGCCTGCTGGACAAACTGCAGCACCTTGAGATTTTCTTCCACTGCCGCCTGATCCACCACAAAGCAGGGCGAAGGCACTCTGGAGGGATCGAAACCCTGAAAACTAGCGCTTTTGAGCATCATCAAACCAGTTCGAAGCCAGGCTCTTCTATCACCTGCCAAGGCAAACCGTAGCGATTCATATCCGCCATAAAGGGATCGGGGTCGAGCTGCTCCATATTCCAGACACCGGGTTTCATCCAGCTGCCTTCGAGCATCATCTTGGCGCCGATCATCGCTGGCACGCCGGTGGTGTAGGAGATCGCCTGAGACTTGACCTCGCTGTAACAGGTTTGGTGATCACAAGTATTGTAGAGGTAAACGGTCTTCTCTTTACCGTCCTTGATCCCCCGTACCACACAGCCGATACAGGTCTTGCCCTTAGTACGCGGTCCCAGTGAAGCCGGATCCGGTAGCAATTTGGCCAAAAACTGGATCGGCACGATCTGCTGACCCTGGTACTCGATCGGTGCGATACCGGTCATACCTACGTTGCCCAGCACCTCCAGATGTTTGAGATAACTATCACCAAAACTCATCCAGAACTGCGCCCGCTTAAGGGTCGGGAAGTGTTTGCTCAACGACTCCAGCTCTTCGTGATACATCCGATAGATATTAAAGGTGCCGACCGCTTCGGGACAGGTAAAGGACTGCTTGACCGACATCGCCGGAGTTGTGACAAATTCGCCATCTTCCCAGTGACGGCACTCGGCAGTCACTTCACGAATATTGATCTCCGGATTAAAATTGGTCGCGAACGGGTAGCCATGGTCACCGCCATTGACATCGATAATGTCCAGATAATGGATCTCATCGAAGTAGTGCTTGGCGAGATAGGCGGTAAAGATATTGGTTGCACCGGGATCAAATCCGGATCCTAGCAGCGCCATCAAGCCTGCTTTTTTGAACTTATCCTGGTATGCCCACTGCCAGCTGTATTCAAACTTCGCACTATCCAGCGGCTCATAGTTAGCCGTATCCAGATAATGCACACCCGTTTCCAGGCACGCATCCATGATGGTCAGATCCTGATAAGGGAGCGCTACATTGATCACTAATGCGGGCTTGACCCGGTTGATCAATGCCACCAGTTCAGCGACGTTATCCGCATCGACCTGGGCTGTTTCAATCGGCCGATTGAGTTGCGCCGCTATCAGCTTGCACTTGGCCTCAGTGCGACTTGCCAGAACGATTTCACTAAAGACCTCGGGCAGCCCGGCACACTTATGCGTGACCACGCCACTGACGCCTCCGGCACCGATAATCAGCACTTTAGACATGTTGCATCTCCACCCCCTTGCAAGAGGGCCTTAGGGTTAGATCTTATTGGACCGGCGCTGATTAGCACCGGTCTCTATCAGCAGCGGTGCCTAAACGCGGAGAACTAGGCTTGAGCCCGCCAGCTTGATAGCAGGCCTTCGCACAAGACTTCAGCGCTCGTAGTAGGTGTAGCCGCGCAGGCTGTCGCTAAAACTCTGCAGTACTTCACGACGCTCAGCAGGGCTAATTTTGCCTGCGCGTACTGCCCGTTCAGCCACAGAGCGGAAGTTTTCAAGCAACGCCTGCGGCTGGAATTCTACATAGCTAAGCACGTCAGCAATACTATCGCCCTCCAGCTCTTTAACCACATCGAAGGTTGCATCCGGGTTGATCCGCACACTGGCTACCGCCGTATCGCCTAGGAGATTATGCAGATCACCCAGGGTTTCCTGATAGGCACCTACCAGGAACACACCCAGGACATAATCCTCATCCTCATTTAGCGCGTGCAACGGCAGGGTATTACGTACCTCAGTCGCATCGATAAAACGGTCAATCTTGCCATCACAATCGCAGGTAATATCGGCAACAATCGCCTCCCGGGTGGGTTCTTCGTTGTTGCGATGGATCGGCATCAGCGGGAACACCTGATCGATCGCCCAGGTATCGGGTAACGACTGGAATACACTGAAGTTGCCGTAGTAGATATCGGCTAGGTACTCACGCAGCCCTTCCAACTCAGGTGGAATCCGCTCGCACAGGCGCAGCTCAGCTTTGATCCGTTGCAACGCTTCCAGAAACAGATTCTCAGAGAGCGAACGCTGGCGCAGATTGATCTGACCCCGCTTGAACAGTTCGCCCAGTTCATC
Organism: uncultured Neptunomonas sp.; assembly: GCA_963974645.1. Taxonomy (GTDB): domain Bacteria; phylum Pseudomonadota; class Gammaproteobacteria; order Pseudomonadales; family Balneatricaceae; genus Motiliproteus. The sequence goes on from CAXBEA010000016.1 coordinate 33,366, forward strand.
ACGGTAGTAGATGGCGTCGTTGTAGCATTCCTGCAGACTACTCGGCTTAATCGCATCCACCACGGCACGCAGATTAACAATCAATTCGTGGGTATCCTCCGGCAGCGTTGCTGGAAGCATGGTAGGTTCGAAATGGGTTACATCTAGAATATTGAACAGCAAGATCGACGAGTAGGCCACCGTCGAACGCCCCGACTCGGTAACGATACAGGGGTGTGCGATCTCCTGAGTGTCGAGCATGCTCGCCACGACCTCGACGATATCGCTGCAGTACTCATCCAGACTGTAGTTTTTGGAGTGTTCTTGATTATTCTTGGCACCGGTGTAATCCACCGCCAAGCCGCCACCTAGATCCAAATAACCCATCGGCGCGCCTTCTTTGACCAGATCGGTATAGTAACGACAGGCCTCCATCACGCCGTTACGGATCTCACGGATATTCGGAATCTGTGAACCCAGGTGATAATGCAGCAGCTGCATGCAATCGAGCATATTATTGGCTTTAAGGGTATCGATCGCTGCCACCAACTGGTTGGTGGTCAAGCCAAAAATACTTCGGTCGCCGCTGGTCTTATTCCACAATCCGCTGACTTTCGAAGAAAGCTTGACCCGCACCCCGAGAAACGGCCGAATTCCCAAGGCATTACTGCGCTCGATGATAATTGGCAACTCGGTGGGCGTCTCGATCACAAACACGCACTGATAACCCAGCCGCTGGGCACGCAGCCCAAGATCAATAAACTCCTGATCCTTGTAGCCGTTGCAGATAATTAAGCGTCCGTCGGCCTTGATCGCAGACAACGCCACAATCAATTCCGCCTTGCTGCCCGCTTCCAGACCGTGCTGATAACGCTCACCAAAGAGCGCAATCTCTTCGATGACCTGCGCTTGCTGGTTCACCTTGATCGGAAATACGCCGCGGTACTGGCCCTGGTAATCTAATTTTTTAATCGCAAAGGCAAAGGCTTCATTGAGCTTTTGGATCTGCGCATCGAGCAGATTTTCAATGCGCAGCAGCAACGGCAGCGGCAATCCGCGCTGACGGATACCGGACAATATCTCAGGGATAGAAACGCGTACATCGGTGCCGTCGAAAGGTACCTTGACAACCACATCGCCCTGTTCAGAGAGTTCAAAGTAGCCTGCGCCCCAGTCATTAATCCCGTAAAGGTCCGCAGATTGAGCCGCAGACCAAGCATTCAGATTTTTTTTATCCAAGAGGTATAAATCCCAAAACAGCGTCTAAACCAAAAATTTAACGCTAATGATCATGAGCAGGGTCGATACAGATCCATGCCGTAAGCAGGCTCCGCGACGGGCGCCTGAAGAAGGGGCAAAATATCGCATAGATAGCACCTTAACGGTACTTTTTTTTGCAGCTCGCCTTTACCGCCGTCCCTGACTCTCAAGGCATAGCATCCATCCTTGGATATAAACGCGGCGCTGAGCGCCGTACCGGGGAGTACGGTCGAGTGAGGAAAAATTTCCTGTGGAATCAAGGAGCCAGCGAGAGCGCGAGCAACTTGGTGAATTATTCGGGCTAGATCTGCTAAGGGCTGACCCGCCGGCGAGAGATCGAATCCAGGGTTCTCACCCAGGGTTTATCGCGCAATTTATACTGACCGATCAGTTCGGCGGCTGCCTGCTGGGCCGACTTGATAGACCTGTACTGGCCAACCAACAGCACTTTCCAGAGGGTATTATCGTTCTTGATCTCAACCTCGTAACTGCTTGGAATCTGCATCAGTTGCTGCAGTCGTTTTTCGCAAGGCGCGCTGTTACAGGCCAACAACTGTAGCGTGTAATCACCGCTGGCGGCATTCACGGACCGAGCCTTGATACCCGAGGCCGCATCGCGCATGGGCACTTTAATCGATCCAGATTCAACCTCACCAGCGAACTCTATCCCACTCAGATAGTGCTGACTGCGATAGACCGCCATGCGGTTATCCTTCCAACTGGCACAGATCCATATTTCACCTTCAGGTTTACAGGCGGTGATACTTGAGACCTCGGTAGCCCGAACAAACGGTGCCAGCAGCAACGCGAACAACACCCATAGCGGTTTATGCATAGTCAACGATCAACACTCAAATCCATAACTGTTAGTTAAATGTTGCTGTCGAGAGTAGAGAATCCATCCTCAGCATGCAACCACATTGCAGGCAGCGGCGCCCGTTTAATGGAACACCCTGACCGTCTCTACATGCTTGAAGGCGATCGGTAAAATCGCATCGCCGATACCCAGCTCTTGGTAGACTCTCAACTCACCCCACTCCACCGACAACAACCGCCCTGCTACCAGGTTTCCGTTCTTGGTCTCGATCCGAATGTCCGCACCGATGTACTGCTGCAACGCATCGATCGCTACGGTCCGGTAGCCCAGCCCTTTTGCGCTCGCAACAGGCAGCACTAGCAGCGACGGATCAACCAGAACGACAGGCTCGGGCACTGGCTCCACAAAGGGTGATTGTAACAACGCCGTAAACGCCTCCACGCCACTGCGAAGCTGTTCTCGAAGCGGCTCTCCGGCGTCCTCTTGCGGCTCCCAGCGGATAGACAGCGGCTCAATCGGGTCACCATTCACCGTCAACTCGGGTGCCAACACCCTGAGCAATTGATCTGGCGAATATTGCAGCAGTGACGCGGGCCATAGCTGACTTCCGCGCAAAAGCTGCAGCCGCAGCTCACCAGCACCCAGCAGGAAGTCCCGGTACCCTTCGATCAAGGGGTCGGACACCTGCAGACCCAACTCCAGCCCCTTGGCGGTAACCAGATTGATATGGCGATCAACAAACTGCGCCGCACTCTCGGAAGCCGCAGTAGCGCAAAATTGGATATAGCGTTTCTTCAACGAACGATCCAGATACTGCAGTTTGATATCACCCAGCGACGGGCTAGCGAGGCCTAAATTGTAGCGATTGAATTCATTAATCCCAAGATCGAGCGAAACACTCAGCTCCGTTTCAAACTGATCTCGGACTGACTGGCTGAACACCACAGATAACAATTTTCTTGAACGGTCAAACAGGTAATCTGCTGAGAGATCCAGCACCAGGTGTTGATAGCCCAGCTTTTGCATCAACTGGGGCCCCGTCAACCCTTCGACCGCTGCCTCACAACCGAGCATCCAGCTGCGGATAGGCGCATCACCGACCAAGGCCTGGGATGCGCTAAGCTCCGCAGCCAGCTGATTCAACCTGGCATCGTCCAAATTAACCCGCATCCCGCTGATCTCGATACCCAGCGTCTGGGGCAACTCGCCTTTATCCAGCCGGCTCTGGATCTTGATCAGATCCAGCCAGCTAGAGCCCCGAATTCGTACTGCATCAATGCTCAAGGCCTGGGCCTGAATTCCACTTAGATCCAGCGGGGTCAACACCAGATCCCTAACCCCGGCCACGCCATCAAAACCCGTCTCGATTGAGCCGTACTCCAGCTTGGCGACCAAGGATAGCTGTTGCGCCAACTGCTCAACCGCCGAGCGAACCTGATACCAGTAGTAGCCCTTAACTGCCGCAAAACCAATCAGCGGCAGGCTAAGAAATAGAACTACTTTTATCGTTAAACGAGCCCACTGCCGTCCTCTCATAGTACGAATCGATATCCCTTTCTTACGTTATCCGGCACAGCCCCAAATAATTACTCCGCCACTGTAAAACAAACCCAGGGCAGGCACAAAATCTGAATAATGACCACAGCCTTGGCGGAGGAGCGTAGCGACGGAGCGCGCTCGTCATCCGATGAGGGTATTTGTTGGCTCTTCCCAGGCTTACATATCAGCAGACGCGATAAGTATCTATTCTAACCTCCCCGTTCAGAGACCACCCGTTACCGCGTCTCGCATTTGAGTTGTATAACACTTGAGTTGTATAGCTGTATAAATAGTCGATCAAAGAGCCCCCAGCGAATGATGCGGCCAGCTGCCGACGTATTAAGGGTAGCTACACGTTGCCAGGGTAATCTGGCAATAGCTGCTACTATCTATATCACCGGCGTGGCTTGGCAAGCTACGTGTGTCGTAGACGCTTGGTAGCGTTACAGCGGCGCGAAGGAAGAGCTGTCGATAGGAGTGGCGGGGCGAGATATCCATTAAAGATCTTGCGAGAAATGCCGGGAAAAGTACGTTTCAGGGAGTTAACGTTTTCATCTATGAACCTATCCTCTATTGCTGCCGTGTACCAACTATGATCTCGCCGTTTCCGGCTCTACCGGTCCAGCTGGGGGTCTTTTTGGGGTTGATCGCTGGCCTTTTTCCACTCCTGCTCTCTGCACAGAGATCCCCCGTAGCGGAGCAGATCAGTACCCCGGATAAACAGGCGCCAATAGCGGTTACGCAGCAGTATTCGAAGCCACTAACGCTCTCTGATGGCGAGAAACGCTGGTTGTCGGAGCATAAAACTATTCGTCTGGGTATTGATCACACGTTCGAACCGATCGAGTTTATCGATGGCCAGGGCAATTATGCTGGTATCGCCGCTGATTATGTCAAGCTGTTAACTGAGCGACTGGGTATCTCGGTGCAGGTGGTGGCAGATATCAACCGGGGGCAGGCGTTTGCGTTGGCGAAAAAAGGCAAAATAGATATTTTTGCTGCAATAACGCCCACCCAGGACAGGGAGCGCTATTTCGGTTTCACCAAGCCTTATTTTAAATATCCCCTGGTCATCTATACCCTTAAAAATTTCAAGGTTATTGCCGGGCTGGAGAGCTTGCCCCAGAATGAAATTACCGCAGTAAAAGATTCCTTTATCTACGATGTGGCAAAACAATATTACCCGGAACTGGATCTGATTGCGGTGGAGACTACCCGCGATGGATTGGTGGCGGTGTCCAAAGGACGAGCAGCTGCGTTTATTGGCGATGTTGCAACCGTTACTTTTCAAATACGCAAACATAAACTCGCTAATCTGAAGGTTGCTGCGCCAGCCGGGTTTACCAATCCAGGCCAATCGTTTGCGGTACGCAAGGATTGGCCGGAGCTGGTCAGCATGATCAATAAGGTGATGGATACAATTTCACCCGAAGAGCATCTTGATATCAGTAATAAGTGGATACAGATCGAAGTCAGGAACGCTACTCGCTACTGGTTTTGGATGGCGCTGGGTGCAGCAGGATTCGTCCTGTTGTTTATCCTGACCAGCGCTATTTTACGGATCCAGGTGAGCCGCAGAACCGCAGAACTCCGTGTTAAGAATGAACAGCTGGTCAATGAAAACAGCGAGCGTCGGTTGGCAGAGAGGGCGTTAATCGACAGCGAGCTGAGGCTGGCCCAGTTTTTTCATGCCACCTTTGAAATGGTGTTCTTCCACGATAATGGCCGGATTCTGGATGTTAACCCGGCTATTACCAGGGTGACAGGCTACGCGTCTGAAGAGGTTGTTGGAAAAAATATGCTGGAGCTTGTCGCCGACGATTCCCGGCAAGAGGCCACTGCCTGGGTGAGCCAAGGGATGCTGGAGCCCTACGAAGCAGAGATCATCACTAAAGCGGGCACCCCTATGCCGGTTGAGATTCACCCGTCTGATTTTGAATTAAATGGTCGCAATGTCAGGGTAGTAGGACTGCGCGATATCACTGAGCGCAAAAAAAGCGAGCAAGTATTACGCCACGCCTATGCCGAGCTCGAATCCAAGGTGAAACAGCGAACCGCCGAGTTGAGTCTGGCCAACCGCAAGCTGAAAGAACTGGATCGACTGAAGTCACTGTTTATCGCGTCTGTTTCCCATGAACTACGCACACCGCTCAATTCCATTATCGGTTTCTCCAGCATGATGAAGCAGGCCAACTACGGCGAACTGAACCAGAAATACACCGATTACGCTGCCCGCATCAATCGTTCGGGTCAGCATTTATTGTCGCTGATTACCGACATTATCGATATTTCCAAGATTGAATCCGGCTTTGTCGATGTTGAGCTGTCCGACTTCGCGCTTGCCGACATGGTCAACGAGGCGGTGAGCAATCTGCGTCAACAGGCGGAAAAAAAAGGCTTGACCCTGGAAGTTACTATCCCGCAAGACCTGAGGCTGCACAGCGACAGAAGGCGATTGCTGCAGTGCCTGCTTAACTTTCTCAGTAATGCGATTAAATATTCGGAACGGGGACAGATAACGCTGTTGGCAGAAGATATGGGCAAAGAGGTCTTGCTCAGAGTTAGCGATACCGGTATCGGCATCAACGCGGAAGATATGCCGCAGTTGTTTGAGGCCTTTGAACGTATCGACAGCCACCTGCGGGTGAAAGCCGGGGGTACCGGGTTGGGGCTCTATCTCACCCATAAGATTGCCACAGAACTGCTGCAGGGCGAAGTGGGCGCCGATAGCCGACCTGGCGAAGGCAGCACATTCTGGATTCGGGTTCCCAAAAGGCTATAACCCAGAATGCTATAACCCAGAACGCTATAACCCTGATGACAGGCTATTTTAGCTAAGGAAATTGAAATGATGACCGCATTGGTGATCGAAGATCATCCGGACAATATGATCCTTATCTACGATATCCTGGGGTTAAATGGGTACGCGGTGCTACAGGCAACGACCGGCATGCAAGGCTACGAAGTGGCGCAACAAAGCCAACCAGACTTCATTGTTCTGGATATTCAGCTGCCCGATATTGATGGCTATCAAGTATTGGAGAAAATTCGCAGCAATGACAGAACACGAAAAATACCCATGGTTGCGATGACCTCCTACGCCATGGCAGGCGAAAAAACCAAACTATTAAACGCGGGCTGCGATGGCTATGTGGAGCAGCCGATTGACCCGGGCCGGGTGATGCAGCAAATTCTGCACGCCATAGGAGATCAAGCATGAGGGTGCTGATTGTAGAGGATACTGAAGACTCAAGAATACTGCTTGAAGATATGCTTAGGGCAAAAGGGCACGACGTGGATTCGGCGGTCAATGGTGTGGAGGCCTTACATAAAGCAGGCCAGGCACCGCCGGATCTTATTATCTCCGATATCCTTATGCCTGAAATGGATGGTTATGAATTTTGCCGTCGGGTTAAACACGACCCGCGGCTGCAAATGATCCCTTTCATCTTCTATACCGCCACCTATACCGATTCCCGCGATGAACAACTTGCGCTATCGCTGGGTGCCTCAAGATTTGTTATCAAACCTGAAGACCCAGTAAAACTATTTGGAATCATCAATGAGGTCTGGTCAGCGCACGCCGGCGGCGAACAGGCGAGGGTATCAGATGCGGCGTTTGAGCCGCTGCATGCAGAGGTGCTTAACAGAAAGCTGAGCACCAAGCTGCTGGAGCTGGAGAGGCAGGCGGAAGAGCTGGAACTGGCGTCTTTGGTTTTTCAGAACAGCAGCGAAGGGATGATGGTTACAGACGCTAACAATCATATCATTACGGTTAACCCGGCATTTACAGCCATAACCGGCTACCGTTTTGACGAGGTGAAGGGCAAGACCCCGGGTATTCTCAACTCAGGTCACCATAAACCCTCTTTTTATCAGCAGATGTGGCAGCAATTAGAAAGCACTGGTAAGTGGCAGGGCGAGGTATGGGACAAGCGCAAAGATGACAAACTTTGTCCCAGATGGCTAACCATCGACAGCATTCGTAACAGGGATGATTCTGTATCCAGGTATGTGGCGATTTTCGCCGATATTACCGAGAAAAAGCTGTCTGAAGAGTTGATCTGGCGGCAGGCCAATTTCGATACCCTGACCGACCTGCCTAATCGCAACCTGTTCCGCAACCGTCTGGAGCTGGAGCTGAAGAAATCACAACACGCCAACCTTACGCTGGCGTTGCTGCTGATTGACCTCGATCAGTTTAAAGAGGTCAATGACACCCTTGGGCATGATGTGGGGGACAGCCTGCTGCAGCAAGCCACAGCTCGGATTATTGAATCCGTGGGCGAATCGGATACGGTGGCGCGCCTGGGAGGGGATGAGTTTGCCGTCATTCTGCCGGAAATATCCGAGACCAGTCAGATCGAGGATATCGCCGACAAACTCATCGTCCAGCTGGCTGAGCCCTACGCCATAGCTAATGAAGTCATCTATCTATCGGCCAGTATCGGCATCACCCTGTACCCGAGCGATGCGACCGGTATCGATACCTTGTTGAAAAATGCCGAGCAGGCGATGTATGTCGCCAAGAAAAATGGCCGTAATCGCTTTAGTTATTTTACCCAATCGCTGCAGATTGCTGCGCAAACCCGGCTGAGATTGGGCAATGACTTGCGTGGTGCATTGGCGGCCAACCAGTTCAGAGTCCATTTCCAGCCCATCGTTGAACTGTCGACAGGACGCATCTGTAAAGCCGAGGCGCTGCTCAGGTGGCAACACCCTGAGCGAGGGATGGTCTCTCCCCTGGACTTTATCCCGCTTGCGGAAGAGATCGGCCTGATGAATGCGATCGGTGATTGGGTATTCAAAGAGTCAGCTCGCCAGGCAAAACGCTTGAATAACCAATGTCAGTGTAATTGTCAGATCAGTGTCAATCTGTCACCGGTTCAGTTTAGCGTTGAAAATCAGAGCTTCGCAAAAGAGTGGCTGCAATATGTGCAGGAACTGGGACTTTGCGGGGAAAATTTTGTTGTTGAAATTACCGAAGGTCTGTTGCTGAACGCAGAGTCCGGCGTCACCGATAAACTGCTGGCGTTACGCGATGCCGGTATTCAGGTTGCGATTGATGACTTTGGCACCGGCTATTCATCACTATCGTATCTAAAGAAATTCGACATCGATTACCTGAAGATCGATCAGTCATTCGTGCGCAATCTTGAGACCGATAAGGATGATATCGCCCTGTCCGAAGCCATTATTGTGATGGCGCATAAGCTGGGGCTGAAGGTGATTGCCGAAGGGGTAGAAACCCAGGGGCAGAAAAAAATACTGACCGAGGCCGGCTGCGATTACGCGCAAGGTTATCTGTATTCCAAACCGGTTCCATCCGAGGAGTTTGAAGCACTGCTGATGCGCGAACAAACAAAGCATAATCGCTAGTTAACCACCTGGTTAGCCACAGAGTAAGGAGACCAAGATGGCGTAAAAAGGGTACGGGGAGGGCGTTCGGGAAGAGCCTAAGGCACCGGTTGCCATCCATTGTCGGCATCGTCGCTTCAAGAAGTGGACAGCAGATTATAGATGAGATGCTCGGCAAAATAGTGGCAACCGAAAACGACATTAGCATCCTGGATATTACCGGCGTCGCGGCTGTCGATACCGCCGTCGCTAATCAGCTCATCAACAATCACCTCATGAACAATTACCTCATGAACAATCACCCAGGCCACCCAGCGCAGGCTGCAGATCTATTCTTTCCTGGACCAGAGGCTCCTCAGTGCAACTACAAATCGGGTACAAGCGCATTCAGGCTGTTGCATTCCATTACCAAATACACGGTAAATATTATGAAGATAGGGCCGCTATAAGATTACCTAAAGGTATTATCTGTAAAACGTATTATCTGTAAAAAAAATTGATAAACAGGCTGTTAAACAAGGTAATAAGAATGAACAAATGGATCTATTTATTGCTATTGAACGCAATACTTTGCAGCGGGACCGCTTTCGCTGAATCCGTTCTGACCATCCATGTCACCGCCAAAGCCCCATTAAACACCGCCGACCGAAGCGGCTTTCTGGATCTTGTAAGCGCAGAAGCGTTGCGCCGGATCGGCTACCGGATGGCAACTGTCGAACACCCTGCTGAGCGTGGACTGAAAAATGTCAATGCCGGCATCGACGATGGGGAGATGAGCCGCATCGGGGGCTTGAGCGCGTTATACCCCAATATCATTCAGGTGCCGGAGACGATCATCGATTGGCGCTTTGTCGTCTTTTCAAAAAAAGAACTGTCCACAGACGAGGGCTGGGACAGCCTGGCGGGCAAAGAGATTGCCTATCTGAACGGCTGGAAAATCCTCGAAAAGACCGTGCCTCAATCCTCGCACCGCATAAAAGTACGCACCATGGAGCAACTTTTCTCTCTGCTGGAGAGGGATCACACTGATTTTATCATTTATGAATACTGGGGCGGGATCCATTACCTTGAAAGTCATAGCTTGGACTCGATCAAGGTGCGCACCCCTCCCCTGATTGTCAAGCCGATGTATATGTACCTGAACCAGAAACACCAACAGCTGGTACCTCAATTGGCCGCAGCCTTACGGCAGATGAAACAGGACGGCACGTACCAGCGACTCTCGGATCAGACCCTGGGCCAGCTGAATGCAGTAGGAGATTAGACCTATGCCGGTTTCACTGCTCAATAAAAATAACCGCATTGCCCGCCAACTACTATTGTCCGTGGTACTGGCCAGCGTCCTTATTACCCTGTCTACCACCGCCTATCAGCTTTACGGCCATTACGCACAACAGCGCCAGTTACTGGAAAATCGTCTCGATGAGATCGGCCTGGTGCATGTATCCAACCTGACTAACGATGTGTGGATTGCGGACCAGAAGCACATAAAAGGTTACCTCGTGGATATTTTCAACCTGCCCGATATACAATTTCTGCAGGTTAGCGAAGCGGATAAGACCCTGGTTCAGGTGGGTGAAAAACAGACCGGGGCTAGCATCGAACGCAGTTTTCCGCTCATCCACAGGTACCGGGGCCAGGATATACAGCTTGGCGAGTTATACCTACAGGCCACACTGGATGATATCTACCGCAGTCTGTTCAAACAGTTTATTTATATCTTGTCCAGCAATGCGCTCGCCATCTTTGTGCTGGCGGGAGTTGTGCTTTTCCTGTTCGACCGTTTGATGGCACGGCATGTACATACCCTCGCTGTCCACGCTGCGGGCCTGTCTATCCATAATATGGATAGGGTCCCGGTTCTCGACAAGCCGACAAAGCCCGGTGTGTCTGATGAGCTGGATACGCTTGTCGAAGCCTTCGCGCGGATGCAAGCCAGCCTGCTGGATTCTATCAATGCGGTCACTAACAGCGAAGCCCGCACCCGGCTGATACTCGATTCCGCTACTGAAGCCATGTACGGGCTGGACCTCGATGGCCGGTGCTCCTTTGTTAACCCAGCCTGCATCAATATACTCGGCTATAGCAGTGCGGATGAGCTGATTGGCATGCATATGCACAGGCTGATCCATCACTCCTACGCCGATGGTTCACCTTACCCCAAAAGCGAGTGCCAAATTTTTAAGGCCGTAGCATCCGGCGAAATCGGGCACTCCGACCAGGAGATACTCTGGCGTGCTGACGGCAGCAGTTTTCCCGTCGAGTGGTGGTCACACCCGATACAGCAGGACGGCAAGCTGACTGGCGCAGTCGTGACGTTTTTTGATATCAGCCAACGACTGCAAGCCGAAGCAGCACTGCGCGACGCACATCAACTGGAGGTTGATGCACGGCTGACTGCGGTGGTCGATACGGCGATTGACGGGATTATTACGATCAGCGAACAAGGCATCGTTGAAACCTATAACTGGGCCGCCGCGGTGTTGTTTGGTTACACAGCCGATGAGGTGATCGGCAAAAATATCAAAATGCTGATGCCAGAACGCTACGCGGCGGAACACGATCAGTACCTAGCCAACTATCGTCGCACCGGCCAGGCCAAAATTATTGGCAGCGGCCGTGAAGTAACCGGTCAGCGCAAAGACGGCTCAACCTTCCCGATGGAGCTTTCGGTCGTAGAGGTTAAACTCAGCGAGCGGCGCATCTTCACCGGCATGGTACGTGACATCACCGAACGACAAACTGCTCAGGCCTCGCTCACACAATTCAAGGCGACCCTGGATCAGACGCTGGACTGCGTGTTTATGTTTACCGCCGACGATCTCAGCTTTTTTTATGTCAACCGCGGAGCGGAAAAACAGGTCGGCTATACCCAGGATGAACTGGTAACCATGACGCCGGTCGATCTTAAGCCCGAGTTTGACGAGCAACAGTTTCGCGCCATCCTGTCGCCATTACTGGCCAATGAAAAAAGCTCCATCACGTTTGAAACACTGCACCGGCACAAGGATGGCCATAGTATCCCTGTCGAGATATCGCTTCAGTACATACCCCGTGAAAATGAAGCAGGCCACTTTATCGCCATCGTGCGTGACGTCACCGAACGTCGGCAAATACAGGATGCCTTACTCAAGGCCAAATCAGAAGCCGAACAGGCCAGTCGCGCCAAGTCGGCGTTCCTGGCGGCGATGAGCCATGAGATCCGCACGCCGATGAACGGTGTCATCGGCATGGTGGAGATTCTGGCACACAGCAAGCTGGATGAGGATCAGGCCGATGCGATCGCAACCATCCGTGATTCCGCTTTTTCGCTGCTAGGCCTGATTGACGATATCCTCGACTTCTCCAAGATCGAGGCTGGCCGGCTGGAGCTCGAGCGTCTGCCGGTTTCAGTGACAGATACCGTTGAAGGGGTCTGCAATACCCTGGCCCCGGTCGCCGTAAACAGTGACGTTGACCTCTATCTGTTCATCTCGCCACAGGTTCCCAATCAAGTATGGTTAGATCCTACCCGACTACGCCAGGTACTTTACAACCTGGTGGGGAATGCCATCAAATTCAGTGCTCAGGTGTCACAGCAGGGGCGTGTGGAGGTCCGAGTAAACCTGATAGAGACAACACCACTGCAGCTGATATTCAGCATAACTGACAACGGCATCGGGATGACGCCGGAAACACAGGCCAATCTATTCACCTCCTTCAATCAGGCCGAGACCTCCACCACACGGCGTTTTGGCGGCACAGGCCTGGGGCTTGCCATCTCTGGTCGGCTGGTGAAACTGATGGACGGCAAGATTAATGTGGCAAGCACTTACAACACCGGCTCCTGCTTTACCGTCACGGTACCCGTTGATCTGGTCGCTGAAAGCAGCTCTCCCTCGCTTCCTGACCTGTCCGGACTGGAGTGCATCATCGTCTCGGATCCGCATATCAAAGCCGATGATCTACGTATTTACCTGGAGCATGCCGGCGCACAGGTACAGCAGGCGCAGGACCTTGATCAAGCAAGGCGACAGGCGGCCAGGTTGACTACGCCAGCCGTTGTACTGCATAGCGCGAGAAGCACTAATCTGTCGATAGACACCGTGCATGCCACTTTTGCCGGTATTGCCGATGTCTGTCACTTGCTAATCACCGGTGGCAAGCGCCGAAGCGCCCGGTTAGCAGCGCCCAACGTGGTGACACTGGATGGCGATGCCCTGCGCCGACAGGCTCTCCTGCGCGCAGTGGCTGTAGCAGCGGGAAGGGCCTCTCCAGAAATATTTCACCCGCAAACCAATGCAGACATACCCACGACTGATGCCTGCCCACCCACCGTCGCCGAAGCCCGCGCCCAAGGCCGACTGATTCTTGTTGCCGAAGACGACATGATCAACCGCAAGGTCATTCTGATGCAGCTCGCCCTGCTCGGCTACGCCGCGGAAGTCGCCTGCAATGGTGCGGAGGCCCTGCATCTATGGCGCGAAGGGCAATATGCGCTGTTGCTCACCGACCTCCACATGCCAGAGATGGACGGTTACCAATTAGCCCAAGCCATACGTCAACAAGAAGCCGGACAGCGTCACATGCCCATCCTGGCGCTGACCGCCAACGCATTGCTGGGCGAGGAAAAACGAGCCAAGCAGGCCGGTATCGACGATTATTTGACCAAGCCGGTGCAGCTTCAGCTGCTCACCGAGACACTGAGCAAATGGCTCAATGGCACAGGCCAAACAGCCAACGCATTAGCCGCAGTCACGGACAGTAAACCCGTGGCCCTGTTTGATATCGAGGTGTTGAAAGCACTGGTGGGCGATGACCCAGGTACCCTGGATGAATTGCTCGCCGATTACCTGGACTCCGCAAAACAACTGGCCCAAGATCTGCGCACCGCCTTCCGTGCCGATGATATCAATGCTATCGGTGGCGTTGCGCATAAGCTCAAGTCTTCGTCACGCTCGGTGGGGGCATTGCCTCTAGGCGACCTGTGCGCCGAGATAGAAAATGCTTGCACTACCAGAGATCATGCAAGCATCGCACTGTTGATGGCACAAAGCGTACTGCAAATAGAAGCTGTCGAAACTGAAATAGTAAAATATCTAGACACCCAGGGAGCCGGAGGTACCAAGGAGATATCATGAAAATACTGCTGATAGACGACGAGGTTTTTTGTTTTAAAACTGTTGGTACGTCAGTTGGCCAATCTGGGTTTTACTGAAGTCACACCCCACCAGCGCGCTGACCATGCACTTGCCATGCTGGAAACGGGTTCCGAACATATTGATCTGGTGTTCTGTGATCTGCAAATGCCGCTTATGGACGGTGTAGAGTGCGTACGTAACCAGCTTGGTCCAGGCATCAACAAAGTCGTGGACAAACTTCTTTTTTGCGTCGTTGGCTGCATAGGCTTCTGCAACAGCTCGGAGCTTGAGCTTGAGCTGAACCTCGGCTCCCTTTCAGGCAAGACCGATTGGTCTCAACCTGCCTCAACGGAACAATATAGACACCGGAACCAACGACAACATCACTGATGAATACGGCCGTAGGTACACATACGCGGTGGGATGAACGACCGGCGTCAGACCTACAGACTTGTAACAGGTATCCTGTTTCTCCTTTAGCGTTGCGGGGTGGCGCCAGTCAGGTGCTCGCCACCATCCAGTGCCAAACAGATGCCCGTAATAAAACCGGCCACTGGCGAAGCCAGGTAGGCCACAGACTGAGCCACCTCCTCGGGCGATCCCATGCGCTTAATCAGCAGCTTGTCTATCCCCTCCTGCAGCGCCACCGGATCATACTGATCCAATCCCTCAGTCTGGATGGTGCCGGGTGCTACGGCATTGACGCGAATGCTCTTATCCGCCCACTCCCAGGCCAGGGTGCGGGTTAGATTGACCACCCCCTCCCGGGCGGCGCCAGCATGCGCCATCCCGGGAAGCCCATTGGCCTGGCAGAGCACAATATTGACAATACAGCCCGGTCGATCACGGCCGATACAGTGCCGTGCAAAGGCCTGGCACATCAGGAAGGTACCGGTGAGATTGAGATCCACCACAGAGCGAAAACCGTTAGCTGAGATATCCAGTGCTGGCGCGCTAAACTGCCCACCGGCGTTGTTGATCAGCACGTCGATACCGCCCCCCCGCTCCTCCAGTTGCCGGAACAGCTCAACCACGGAGTCGTTGTCGCGGATATTAACCTCCAGATCGATCACCTCGATCCCCTCCTCGCGCAGGCTCTGACTCGCGTCGCTCAGTCGCTCCAGGTCGCGAGCGGCGATCACCACTCGGGCACCCAAGGCGCCGAAATTGCGGGCGATCGCCAGGCCGATGCCGCTACCGCCGCCTGTCACCAGTATAGTTTGGCCGGAAAACAGATCGGATTTAAAGATATTGTTCATGGGCTATCTCCTTCAGCAGCCTTTCCAGACGGGGTATCTCCTTCAGCAACCTTTCCACTTCAGCAGCCTTTCCAGATGGGTGAGCGGCCTTCAGCAAAGGCATTGCTGCCCTCCTTGGCATCCTCGGATTCCAGCATCCTGGCATAAGCCGGAAGCTGTCCGCTGCGCTGGAGCTGGAATGCTTCAGCCACCGACAACGTTTCCCCGGCAGCCACCAGCGCCTTGATCGCCCGCTGCGCCAGGGGCGCACTGGCGATGATCCGTTCGGCCAGGGCCAACGCCGCAGGGATCAGCTCCTCGGACGCTACCACATCGTTTACCAGCCCCCAACTCAGGGCCTCGCTGGCACTCAAGCGTTTGCCTGTCAGCATCATCTCCAGGGCGATAGCGCGCGGTAGGCGTTTAGGCAAGCGGAATACACCACCAGAATCGGGGACGATACCAATCTGGGCTTCGGGTAGAAAGAACTGCGCGTGATCCGCGACGACTATCAGATCGCAAGCCAGCGCCAGTTCAAAACCGCCCCCGACCGCCATCCCGTTCACTGCGGCGATCACCGGCTTAGTGAGGGAGAAATACTCGGTGAGACCGGCAAAACCTCCGGGCCCATGGTCGGCATCCACCGCTTCCCCGTCTGCCGCCGCATTGAGATCCCAGCCCGCGGAGAAAAAACGCGCTCCCGCACCGGTAATGATGGCGACCTGAAGAGCGGGGTCCTGTTCAAACCCGGCAAACACCTCATACAGGCAGTGACTGGTAACACTGTCGATGGCGTTGGCCTTGGGCCGGTCCAGGGTAATCAAAAGCACCGATCCCTGCTGCTTGGTACGTACGGGGCTGATTGCCTGGGCAATAGTCATCGGGTCAATCCCTCTGTTGTTGTTTTTCTGCTGGATGGCGGCCTATGTTAGGCCTACATTATCGCCGTGATCGTCGCGCATATTTGATAAAAAACGACAAACATATGAGCTTAATCGACAACACACTAAGAATACGCCTGCAAACAAACAGCGTCTTCGCGGGTTGGGGTGAAGCAGAGCAGAGAGGGGCTAGATGCGGCATGGCCGAGGTTACAAACAGAGCGGTAAGCGGCCACCGCCGGACAGATCCCGCCAACAACACCCAGCCAACAACACCCAGCCATCCAGATTCAACCCTGGACTGAAGCAACAGGAGGAAAACGATGAAGCAGAATAATGGCAGCGGGAGCGGCAAACCCTCTCCTCTAACCTGCATACAGCCTCAGACCTGGCGATCCCTGCTGGGCGCGACGCCATATAGCGCCAGGTAACAGCGGCTGAAGTGGGCTGAAGACCCGAAACCGCAGGCCACCGCAATACTGGTAACACTGC
>CAXBEA010000017.1:0-47848 GCA_963974645.1 uncultured Neptunomonas sp.
CCGTAGTAGCCTTCTTTGAGGGCGTCGAAGAGGTTGGCGGCGGAGTGGATTTCGCCATCGTATTCGATCTCGTCGTTACCCTTGAAGTTGACGCTACTGCCGTCTTCCAGAGTGAATTGATAGGTGGTTTTTTCCAGATCCTGCTCTTTGACAAGTACGCCTTGGAAGGCTTCTGGATTGAAGCGGAACGTGGTGCAGCCTTTTAATCCCTGATCGTAGGCATAAACGTAAATATCCTTGAAGTCATCGTAGGGATAGTCAGTGGGCACGTTGGCTGTTTTGGAAATTGAAGAGTCGATCCATGTTTGCGCCGCGGCCTGGACATCAACGTGTTGTTGCGGCGTGATATCTTCGGCGGTGATGAAGTAATCCGGCAGCTTTTCCTCGGCTTTGTCGCTGTAGGGCATCGCGCTAGCATTGATCAGTTCGCGATAGGCGAGCAGTTCATAAGAGAAAACATCGACTTTCTCTTTGCTCTTCTTGCCCTCACGGATTACGTTTCGCGCATAGTGGTGGGCAAAGCTGGGCTCGATGCCGTTGCTGGCGTTGTTGCCGACCGATAGCGAGATCGTTCCTGTAGGCGCAATGGAGCTGTGGTGGGTGAAACGGCAGCCTTTGTCGGCAAGTGCTTCGATCAGCTGAGCATCCTCTTGGGCAACTTTTTGCATGTAGCGACTGTATTTGGCGTGCAGTACTTTGCCCTTTACCTTGTCGCCGAGTTTGAAACCGTCTGCAATCATCTCGGGACGCTTGCGTAGCATTTCGCCGGTGACGTCGAACTCTTGATTCATGATCGGTGCTGGACCCTTCTCCTCAGCGAGCTGCAGGCCTGCACGCCAACCAGTCATCGCCAGCTCTTTGGTAACCTTTTCGGCAAAGGCGACGGAGGCTGCATCGCCATATTGCATCTGGAGCATGGTGGCACTGGAACCCAGTCCCAGGTAGCCCATGCCATGGCGGCGCTTGGATTCAATCTCTTCGCGTTGTTGAGGTAGAGGTAAGCCATTGATCTCGACTACGTTATCCAGCATGCGGGTAAAAATGGTGATGGTTTTGCGGTAGCCGTCCCAGTCGAAGCGGGCATTGTCGGTGAAGGGGTCCAGCACAAAACGGGTCAGGTTGATCGAACCGAGCAGGCAGCTGCCGTAAGGAGGTAGGGGCTGCTCGCCGCAGGGGTTAGTTGCGCGGATGTTTTCGCAGAACCAGTTGTTATTCTGCTCATTGACCTTGTCGATCAGGATAAAGCCGGGCTCGGCAAAGTCGTAGGTGGAGGTCATGATGACGTTCCACAGCTGTTGCGCGCGCAGGGTCTTGGAGATGCGGCAAGCGACTAAGCCTGTATCGTTGGTGACGTAGTCCTCTTTAGTCGGCCACTCGCGCCAGATGATACTGTCACTGTCGTTAATGTCGATGCTATCGCGTGCGACCTCTTTCTTCGTCAACGGGAAGGCCAGTTTCCAGTCTGCATCGTCTTTAACGGCTTGGATAAACTCATCGGTGATCAGTAGTGACAGGTTGAACTGGCGCAGTCGGCCGTCTTCGCGCTTGGCGCGGATAAAATCGACCACATCGGGATGGCCGATGTCGAAGGTGGCCATTTGCGCACCACGGCGACCACCGGCAGAGGACACGGTGAAGCACATCTTGTCGAAGATATCCATGAACGATAGCGGGCCTGAGGTGTAGGCACCGGCACCTGAAACGTACGCATTCTTGGGGCGTAGGGTCGAGAACTCGTAGCCGATACCGCAGCCGGCTTTAAGCGTCAGGCCCGCTTCCAGGTTTTTACCGAGAATATCGTCCATCGAATCGGTGATGGTGCCCGAGACTGTGCAGTTGATGGTGGAGGTGGCAGGTTTGTGCTCCTGGGCGCCGGCGTTAGACATGACGCGGCCAGCAGGTACGGCTCCGCGGCGTAGAGCCCATAAAAATTGCTCCTGCCAATGCTGTTGCAATTTTTTGCTGGTCTCGACTTCCGACAGTGCCTTGGCGACACGACGAAAGGTCGCATCGATATCCTGATCTAGGAGTTGGCCATCTTTAGATTTGAGCCGATATTTCGAATCCCAAATATCCAGTGAGGCGGCTTGAAGAGGGATCTCTTTTTCTTTGGATGTTACGACCTGAAGGGTGGCAGTCATTTGCGTAGGGCCTTATTCCTGATGTAACTGGATTTTTGTAAAAATTCGTACACTCGTTAGCGAGGTGACGCGTGGGTGTTGGCAGATATTGTATGTCCGTGAGTTGTTTGGGCACAACATGTAGGTTTTCATCAAAAAATGCTCAACTCCGTCAGAAAATTGACCGCTAGCCGATCGGTTTTTAATCAGGGTTATCAGCCATCATCAAGGCGGGTAAGTGGTCGCTTACTAATGTCAAAAAAAGGAATTACCAGTATTCTTTTAATTCCAATTTAATATATGCGTATTGTTTGTGCAGGCACTATATCTGGTGTCTTGGCGATCGCAGGCTACTAGCTGTAGTGCGTTTTGTCGTCTGGGTTGGCAATTACTTAAAATAACAAAAAGGCCACACGAAGGTGGCCTATGGGCGAATACTGTCAAGGAGGGTTAATCAGGTCGTTACAAAATTTGCCCCAAGAATTTTTGTAGCCTCTCGTTGGTTGTGCTGTCGAAGAAGCGTTCGGGTGTTTCCTCTACGATCAGCTCTCCCTCTTCCATGAATACCACCCTGTCCGCGACTTCACGGGCGAACCCCATTTCGTGGGTGACCACGACCATGGTCATACCCTCTTTAGCCAGGCTCTTCATGACGTCCAAGACTTCACCGACCATCTCTGGATCCAAGGCGCTGGTGGGTTCGTCGAACAACATGATCATCGGCATCATTGCCAGCGCCCGAGCGATGGCTACGCGCTGCTGTTGGCCGCCCGATAGTTGGGAAGGAAAACTGTCCATACGCTCAGCTAGACCGACCTTGTAGAGCAGTTCTCGGCCTCGCTCGAGGGCCTCTTCACGGGATTTTTTTAGTACCCGCATCGGCGCCAAAATAACGTTCTCAAGGGCGGTCTTATGTGGAAATAGATTGAACGACTGGAACACCATGCCGACCTCGGCACGCACTCTGTTAATGTCCGTACCCTTATCGGTCAGGTGTATACCATCGATGCGGATGTCGCCCTTGGATATGGTCTCGAGCTGATTCAGGGTGCGTAGAAAGGTGGATTTTCCCGAGCCGCTGGGGCCGACGATAACCACCACTTCTCCCTTATTAACGCTGAGAGAGACTCTTTTCAGGGCGTGGCAGCCGTTGGGATAAATCTTATCGATATCACGGGCAACGATAATGCTTGGATCTATATGTTCAGTCACTGGCGGAGAGCCTCTTTTCAAGTTTCTGCACTAGCCAGGAAAGGCCGCCGGTCAATATCAGGTAAAGCAGGGCAACGGTAAACCAAACTTCGAAAGGCGCAAACGTCGAGTTAACGACCTCGCGTCCGGCTTTGCTCAGGTCGGTAATCGAGATCACAGATACCAGCGAGGAGTCCTTGATCAGGTTGATAAACTGGCCTGCCATCGGCGGTAAGGTGCGCTTGAATGCTTGTGGCAGGATGACGTAGATCATCGCTTGGACGTAGTTCATCCCTAAGCTGCGGGCGGCCTCCATCTGGCCTGGGGCAATCGACTGGATGCCGGAGCGGATGATTTCGGCGATGTAGGCGCCGGTAAACACCGCTAGCGCGGCAACACCCGCAGTGAAGCGATCAAGATCGAACACGGTGCCGATAAAGAAATAGAAGATAAAGATTTGCACCAGCAGCGGTGTGCCTCGTACCAGCTCGATGTAACTGATCGATAGGTTGCGCAGTGCCGGGTTGTTGGAAATTCTGGCAAGACCCGTGAACAGGCCGATGATTACTGCAAATAGCAGCGATACGATCGACAGCTTCAGGGTCATGATCAGACCCCAGGTAAGCGGACCTATCCGCCAGTTATCTATCCCGGCGATCACGTCGCCTTCGAACACCATGTCGCCATCAGCTACTTCGAGCAGATCGAAGGATTTGATGGTTTGGGGTTCATCGCCATTGTCGGGAATGACAGTCAGTGTCTTA
The DNA here is from genome assembly GCA_963974645.1 of uncultured Neptunomonas sp. GTDB lineage: Bacteria > Pseudomonadota > Gammaproteobacteria > Pseudomonadales > Balneatricaceae > Motiliproteus. Next base: position 4,076 of record CAXBEA010000017.1, read on the forward strand.
TTGTTTTTACTGAGTTTAATGGAACCATCAAAGGGCGCTTTGATCGCTTCAGGTTCGGTGTTTATCAGATACTGAGGAATCCGTTCCCAGCGCCAGGTGTAATCGATGCTTTTACTGGAGAAGTAGACTCCGCTGCCGATCCCAAATAGGATCATAACGAAAACGATATTCCAGAACGTGTTGTTGTACTGCTTATCCATGAATAGCTCGGATTCCAGTAAGAAGTAGTTGTCTTGCCTTGATGGCGATGCCGGTAGCTTGTTGATGTCCGCTAGGCTGATCCGGATGTTTCCGGATTAGCCTCTTAAAAGGGCCCAGTTGAGGCCCTCTTATGCGTTTACTGAACGGTTTTCAGCCAGGCATCGCTATCAAACCATTTGCTGTAGATTTTGTCGTAGGTGCCGTCACCTTTGACCTGAGCCAGGAAGTTATTAAGAAAGTTCATAAAATCCGGATCGCCTTTGCGAACAGCCCAGCCTAGCGGTTCATAGGTGAAGGAGTCATCAAGATGGGTCACCTTACCGCTGTTTTGCGCACTGTAGATGGCATTGAAAGGCAAGTCATAGACGAATGCATGCGCATTGCCGTTGACGACCTCTAGTGCGCCTTCAGATTCGGTTTCAAACAGACGAATGTTGGCCTTGCCGATATATTTCTTGGTCGCGATATTGCCGGTGGTGCCTAGCTTGGTAGCAACGATATATTTTGGATCGTTGAGATCACGGTAGCTCTTGATGCTGTCCGCAAGCTCGGGGCGAATCAGAACGGTCTGACCTACGACGATGTAAGGGTTAGCAAAATTGACTTTGAGGTTGCGCTCAGAGGTCACAGTCATACCGGACATGATGATGTCGCACTTGCCGGTTAACAGGGCAGGGATGATGCCGTCCCAAGCGGTGTTGCGCAGGTCTAGCTTTACTTTCATCGCCTTCGCCATCTCTTTGGCTATATCAACATCGAAGCCAACGATTTGACCGTTTTTATTACGCATCTCAAACGGCATGTAGCCCGCTTCCATACACACCTGGAGTTCGCCACGGGTGATGATGTCGTTCAGCGTTGAGGTTTCCCACAGGGCGTTGTTCGCCGCCATGCCCAGAGTGGACGTGAGCATCAGCGATGCTGCGATCAGCATTTTTCTCATTATTTTCTCGCTTTGTTGAGGGGGGAAATAAGCACAATATTTTGCACGCATTGTGAATATATTGCACACATAAATTATCCGAAAGGACGGGTTTTCCGTAAGGTGTCGGCTAAAAATAGCTTGAAAACCAGAGATTGTCGCTCTATAGCGCAGATATTCGGCGGTGCCGGTTTTTCTTGAAGTGGTGGCAGTTAAATTTAAACGCGCTATTTGAAGCTGAATATCAACGCGTCAGAGACGCTTTTATGCTCAGCAGAGCCCTGATTGAATAAAGCATAACTATTAGGGTCGCTGCGCGCTGAAGACCAGAGCCACACATCAACGTTGTAGTCGGCTTCAGTAATCATGCAGGTTTTAAAATCGCCACCTTGACCCAGGTTTGAGGCCAGTCAGTATTTCTCTTTGTTGTGAGCGATCAGGTAAAGATCTGGCTGTCCACCGGGAAGAATCTCCAGTGCGGTAAAATAGGGAGCCTTGATCACGGCTTGGCCATTGACCTGGGCTTTGCGAGTAGCGAGGTTCTTGAAAAATTCAGGTGCGGTGAAGTAGTGTTTTTTTTCACCCAGACTTTTTCAGTTCTAGCTTGTACGTTTGGCCTGCTTTGAACTCAAGGTCGGCGTCGTACTCAAACTCATTCATGTTGACAGTGATGGTCTTCATCGCTTTCCAGTCAGCCGCTTTAACGATCTCTGCGTAGTTTTCTACGTGACCATCTGCGCTGGTGCCGGCAGCTAGGGCCAGAGCCATGGCGCCAGCAAGGATTGATCGTTGTTAGGCGCTAGTTAAAATCTTATTTTTAATCTGGATCAGCTGACTGCTGATGTTTCTGGCTGTCTCTGGTTCCGTTTTGTTGTTAATAGTTGTTAGTGTCTGCCTCACTTTACTGTATCGGCTGGCTATCAGCCTAGACTGAATCTGAGGATTCGTCAGTAGCTCCTGGTTTCCACTGGATCTGATTTCTCCTCTGTTCTTTGGCTTGATAGAGGAGGCTGTCAGCGCATTCTTATGATGAGCAGTGGAGTGTTGCTCTGCGCTGAAGATGTCACTGAGATCGACTCGGCCGAAACCCAGGGGTAACCAATTAATAGCTGCACTTCTGAGTGGTTTTTTAGGGGGCCTGGTTGCGAGTTCCCCGGCATAAATCGTTACTGATTGGTGGTTGTGCTCTATCCATTAGTTTGTGGGATGCTGAGGCTGATCTCTATCGCCTGTCAGGTCAACATGGCGGAGCGGGAACGTCTGATGCTTACGGTCAGAAAAATAAAACCTCAGGGCGTTGATCACTGTTCTGAAGGCGATCTGATCCCAGGGGATCTCATGTTCGGCGAACAGCTGGGCTTCAAGCGTTTCCTCTCCTGCCGCAAACTGGGGTTGGCTAAGCTCTGCGAGGTAAAACATCTGTACCTGATTGATCGGGGTGATGCTGGTAATCGTGTAAAGCGATTTAAGCTCAACCTCGGCGCAGGCTTCCTCGAGGGTTTCTCGCATTGCGCCCTCACGCGTTGTCTCAGCGTTTTCCATAAATCCGGCGGGAAGGGTCCAGAGCCCGTAGCCAGGTTCTATGGCGCGTTTGCATAGCAGTACTTTATCTTGGTAAAAGGGCAGGCAGCCAGCGATGATACGGGGGTTTTGGTAATGAATGGTATCGCATTGAAGGCAAACGTAGCGGGGGCGGTTGTCGCCTTCCGGAATTCTTTGATGAACGGCGGCGCCGCACTGGCTGCAGTAATTCATGGCGGTACTCTCCTGCTGGTGATGCGGATAATGGATAAAGATCTTATTTCAAGGTTCTATCCGGCGGGCGGCTCGGGCTATGATGTATGAAAAAACATATCCTGATCAAGCGCCGGTGTTGATTCTTTTATGGCTACAGTAACCCAATTGAGCTGTCTTGGCGCCGACCTGCTCGGTTTGCTGGAGCAGGGGGTGCGGTCGCAGCCTAAGCGTAAGCTGCCACAGCGACTGCCGGAGGCAGGTGTTCTGGTTGCGTTGACGGATGACCCGTTCAGCCCTGAAGTTGTGTTGACGCGCCGCGCCGGTCGGTTATCCAGTCATGCGGGCGAGGTGGCTTTTCCAGGAGGCAAGCGCGATCCAGAAGATAAGAGTGTGTTGGCAACTGCGCTGCGTGAGTCGTATGAGGAAGTTGGCTTGCACCCAGGCGAGGTGCGGGTTGTAGGCGCGCTCAACCAGGTTGTGTCTAAACATGGCTTTCTCGTGACGCCTTATCTGGGGGTGATTTCGGCAAAGATCGAACTGGTGCCTAATCCGGACGAGTTGGAAAGTTTGTTCCGAGTGCCGCTACGTTTCTTGCTTGACCCGCAGCATCTACAGTTGGAAAGACTAAATTTTGAGGGCAGGGAGGCGCACATGCCGCGATATGATTACCAGGGATATGTTATTTGGGGGTTGACGGCCTATGTGCTGGTGGAGCTTTTAAATCAAGGGCTTAAAGCCGATCTGCCGCTACAGCGGCGGCCGGAAACACGTTAAGGGAAGGCTACTATGATTTATCACGTCGATAATCGCAGGGTGAAGTTTGCATCCGGTTGTAATTTTATCGCTAGCAATGCCACGGTAATAGGGTCTGCCTATATCGGAGATCGCGTCAGCATCTGGTTTAACGCTGTGGTGCGGGCAGATAATGAACCCATCGTGCTGGGCGATGGTAGTAACGTGCAGGACTGTGCGGTGTTGCATACCGACCCAGGCTACCCGCTAACGCTTGAGGGCCATGTTACCGTCGGGCATAAGGCGATGCTGCACGGTTGTACGGTCGGAGAGAACTCGTTAATAGGTATTAACGCGGTTGTGCTGAATGGCGCCCGCATCGGCCGTAACTGCCTGGTTGGTGCCAATACGTTGATTCCTGAAGGGATGCAGGTGCCCGATGGCTCGCTGGTTGTTGGCTGCCCGGGAAAGATAAAGCGGGCGTTGAGCGATATCGAGATAGAGGGGCTACGTGCCAGTGCTGAGCATTATGTCGACAACATGCGCCGCTACCGTGACACCCTGGTTCAGATTGATTGATGGCTCAGATCGATTGAGGGTTCAGATTGATTGATGGTTCAGATTGATTGAGGGTTCAACTCGATGAGTTGAGCCCTTGTTTCGGTAGAGGCTAGTGGGTCGGCTCGGAAACCCGGGCCATCTTAACCAGGTTGTCTTGGGTCTGAATGGTTTCAATCCGATGTTTGCCGATGCTCAGGCAGACATTGGTTTCGGGGATAAATTCCAGTTGTTCGGTAATTAGTCCATTGAGTGTTTTTGGGCCGTCAATAGGCAGGTTCCAATCCATCGCCTTGTTGATATCACGGATTGTTGCTGAACCATCAATAAAGAAGCTACCGTCATCCTGCTGGTGAATATCCTGGTTTTCGGGGCGGCGGTCGTTGGTCAGTTCGCCAACGATCTCTTCCAGAATGTCTTCCAGAGTACAGATTCCCTGGATGTCGCCATACTCGTCCACGACCAGGCCGATGCGGCGTCCCTCTTTCTGAAAGTTGAGCAGCTGGGTCTGGAGTTGGGTGCTTTCAGGGATAAAGTAGGGTTCACGAATCACCTGCAGTAATGCCGCCTTGTTGAATCCTGTTTCGTTGAAGACCTTGGCCATATTGCGCAGATGGAGAATGCCGACAACCTGGTTGATATCGCTTTTGTAGACCGGCAGTCGTGAGTGCTCGCTCGCGATGATGACTGCGAGAATTTTTTCATCGCTGGCTTCTAAATCGATTCCTATAACTTCGTTACGAGGGATCATGACATCCTGGACACGCACCTCCTCTAGCTCCAGTATTCCCAAGAGCATCGACTGATTGTGTTGGGGTAGCAGGGCGCCTGCTTCATTAACGATGGTGCGTAGTTCCTCTGTGCTGAGATGGTGTTGACCTGCCCCTTCTACGCTCACGCCTAGCAATTTAAGCAGTATGTTGGTGATCCCGTTGACCACCCAGACTGCTGGGTAGAGCAGGGTAAGCAGCGGACGTAATAGCAATGCAGCAGGGAAGGCAATTCTCTCCGGGTGGAGCGCTGCGAGCGTTTTCGGGGTGACCTCAGAAAATATCAAGATGACCAGGGTTAGACCGAAGGTGGCGATAGCGATACCGGCATCGCCCCAGAGTCTGACGGCTATCACAGTGGCCAGCGAGGCTGCGCTTATATTGACCAGGTTGTTGCCGATCAAAATTACCCCAATCAGCCGATCAGGGCGCTCTAGTAGATGGCTAGCACGCATGGCGCCGCGGTGTTGTTTCTTGACCAGATGCCGGAGTCTATAGCGATTCAAGGACATCATTCCGGTTTCTGAGCCGGAGAAAAATGCTGAACAGACGATAAGGATAAATAGAATGCTTCCGAGGAGGCTTAATGATGCGTCGTCCAAGACGAGATAGACCTTTAGTTGCTATACGGCCGTTGATTGTGTGGTGTCGCGTATAAGGAGTCAAGCAGCCTATTGACTAAGCTGCGATGGTTTTACTAGGAGGAGATCAGCAGTTCTAACGCGAGTTTACTGCCGTAGTAAGCCAGCATTAAAAAAGTAAATCCTCCCAGTACCCAGCGAACGGCTGTCGCACCACGCCAGCCACGCTGGCTACGCCCCCATAGCAGGGTTGCATAGATGACCCAGGCAACTATGGATAGTCCCGTTTTGTGGACCAGGTGTTGGGCGAAAATATCTTCCAGAAACAGGAATCCAGTCAGCAATGATGCGCTAAGTAGGATCAGTCCCAGCCAAACCATTTCAAATAATAGTTGCTCCATTAATTGTAACGGTGGCAGGGTTCTGATGATGCCACGCGTGTGGTGGTGCTTGAGCTCATGATCCTGTCGGGCAAGTATCAGGGCTTGAAGGGCTGCGATAGCGAAGATGCTGTAGGAGAGGATGGAGGTCAGGATGTGCGCGATTTCGCCGCCACTGTATTTTTGTGGCGCCGCGGTTTCAAGGCCGATGGCGGCGAGCAGTACGGTAATAGCCGCCAGCGGGAAGACACCGACAAACAGACTTTCCAGTGGTTTACGCATGCAGCTAAGCAGCACCAGTCCGGACACCAGCCAAGCGATTAATGAAGACACGGGAAACAGTCCCAGCTGGATGCCATTGCCGGGGTGTAAAATCAAATACACCGCCAGAGTGTGGAGCACCACAGCGCCAGCACCCAGCATCATCACCAGTGAGCGCCGTGCCGGGGCTTTTCCGCTCAGGCTGAGTGCCTGAATGAGCCCTGCAATAAGGTACAGAGTCGCACTGAAAAGACTGGCTAAAATCAGGATCATAGTTTTAGGTGTCGCTGCTTGGTAATGATTAGTCATGAAAGAGTAAGGCGCTAAGTGTGTCATAAATAATTTACTGTTTGAATAGAGCTGTGACGGCATCTGCTATCGATTAGTAGGTCAGCATAGAGCGCGGAGTTGGGTTCAGGTATAATCTCGTATTTTTACTGCGGATCGTCCCGTGTTTTTCGGGCTTGCCGGTTTATTTGTTCTTGTTTAACAGCAAGTTATGCGTTTTTAATGGCTAGAGGCACACTATGTTCGATAATCTGACGGATCGTCTGACGCATACACTCAGATCGGTTACCGGCCAGGCCAAGCTGACCGAAGAGAATATTAAGGGCACACTTCGGGAAGTGCGGATGGCACTGCTGGAGGCGGATGTTGCCTTGCCGGTGGTGAAGGCGTTTGTTGATGGCATCAAGATTCGTGCTATCGGGCAGGAGGTTAGTAGCAGTCTGAGTCCAGGTCAGGCATTCGTTAAAATCGTCAATGAAGAACTGATCAAGGTGATGGGTTCTGCTAACGAAGAGCTGAACCTGGCTGCCCAGCCGCCTGCGGTGGTGATGATGGCGGGTCTGCAGGGCGCGGGTAAGACGACTTCGGTTGCTAAGCTGGCGCGTTGGTTGAAAGAGCGTAAGAAAAAATCGGTCTTGGTTGTCTCGGCCGATATCTATCGCCCTGCGGCGATCAAGCAGCTGCAAACCCTGGCGGCGGAGGTTGGAGTAGAATTTTTTCCCTCGAGTACCGACCAAGACCCCGTCGATATTGCCCAGGGTGCGATCAAGCATGCAAAACAGAAGCATATAGATGTAGTTATCGTTGATACCGCAGGTCGCTTGCATGTTGATACCGACATGATGGCCGAAATCAAGCAGCTTCACGCTGCCATTAACCCGATCGAAACCCTGTTTACCGTGGATGCGATGACAGGTCAGGATGCGGCTAACACGGCTAAAGCCTTTAATGACGTGCTGCCGCTGACCGGGGTTATCCTGACTAAGACCGACGGTGATGCTCGTGGCGGCGCGGCGCTGTCGGTACGGCATATCACCGGTAAGCCGATCAAATTCCTGGGAGTGGGTGAAAAAACCGATGCACTGGAGCCCTTCTATCCTGATCGCGTAGCCGGTCGTATTCTGGGTATGGGCGATATCCTGTCGTTGATCGAAGAGGTTGAGCACAAGGTTGACCAGCAGAAGGCCGAGAAGCTGGCGATCAAGCTAAAGAAGGGTAAAGGCTTCGATCTGGAGGACTTTCGTGACCAGTTGTTGCAGATGAAGAATATGGGTGGCATGGCGTCGATGATGTCCAAGTTACCCGGTATGGGCAAGATGGCGGAAGCGGCCGAAAATACCGGCGCCGAAAAAGGCTTGATGCAGATGGAGTCGATCATCTGTTCGATGACCCCGCAAGAACGGCATTTTCCCGATGTGATCAGTGGCTCGCGTAAGAAGCGAATCGCCATGGGTTCCGGGACTCAAATCCAAGATGTGAATCGTCTGTTAAAGCAGCACAAGCAGATGCAGAAAATGATGAAGAAACTTGGCGGTAAAGGCGGCATGACCAAGATGATGCGCGGCATGAAGGGGATGATGCCGGGCGGTATGGGTGGTGGAATGCCAGGCGGAATGGGCGGTGGAATGCCAGGCGGAATGCCCGGTGGTTTGCCACCCGGCTTCCGCAAGCGCTAGGGCGGGTTGTTTCGCGGCCAATGCCCCGAGAATTAGCTTTGCAAGGCGGGTGTTTTGACGTAGTATTCCCGCCCTTCGTATACAGGGCTGTGCCGTAGTTTTTGGCAGGGTCCTACACTAGGCTCCGTTTCGCGTACCGGTCGGTATTTAGGATGTTGGATCTGATCTGGCAGATGAAGTATCGGTGAGCGTGTTTCGGGGCAATACAAACCGTGGGCAATATTAAAACCCACTCAATAGAGGATCGATGCGAATGGTCGTTATTCGTTTAGCTCGTGGAGGCTCCAAAAAGCGTCCTTTTTACCATATTTCAGTTGCAGATCAGCGCAATGCTCGTGACGGTCGCTTTATTGAGCGTCTGGGTTTCTTCAACCCTGTTGCCCGTGGTCAGGAAGAGCGCTTGCGTGTTGACCTGGAGCGCGTTGCTTACTGGACCAGCCGTGGTGCACAGCCGAGTGGCCGTGTTGCGGCTCTGTTGAAAGATGCTGCTAAGGCCGCGGTGTAATTGATTAACACGCGCAATCGAGTCTGCTGATGGCTATTGAGGAAAAAAACCAGAGCAACACCGAAGAGCTGGTGGTGCTGGGTAAAATTACATCGCTGTACGGTGTGCGTGGATGGGTCAAGGTCTACTCCCATACCGAGCCGATGGACAATATCCTCAATTATGCACCCTGGAAAGTGAAGCTGAACGGCCGTTGGCAAACGGTTGAAGTGGAACAGGGTAAGCGCCATAGCAAAGGCTTGGTCGCGAAACTGGTTGGATGTGATGACCGAGATAGTGCCAGCGAAATATGCGGTGCTGAAATCTACGGTGATCGTAATAGTCTGCCAGCCCTCGAACAGGGCGATTATTACTGGCACCAACTGGAAAAACTGAATGTAGTGACTGAATCCGGTGTGGAGCTGGGCCAGGTCGATCATTTGATAGCAACGGGCTCTAATGATGTGCTGGTACTTAAAAGCACAGCGCAGAGCGTTGACGAGCGGGAGCGGATGATTCCGTATCTGCCGGATCAGGTGGTCAAAGAGGTGAATCTTGAGCTGGGTATTATTCGGGTCGATTGGGATCCGGAGTTTTAGTTCGTGTGGGTAGGTGTCGTCACGCTGTTCCCCGAGATGTTTCAGTCGATCACCGAGTACGGTGTCACTGGACGGGCCGTCAAAAACGGTTTGCTCAATCTCGATTACTGGAATCCGCGAGACTTTACCCAGGATAAGCATCGGACTGTCGATGACCGACCCTACGGGGGCGGCCCCGGAATGCTGATGAAAGTTCAGCCATTACGGGATGCGATCCAGGCGGCGAAGGCCGTTGCAGGGGAACAGGCTAGAGTGATCTACCTGTCCCCCCAGGGACGAAAGCTGGATCAGGCGGGTGTCAGAGAGCTGGCAGCGCGCGACAGACTGGTGTTAGTGGCCGGGCGGTACGAAGGTATCGATGAACGGCTACTGGAAACCGAAATTGATGAGGAGTGGTCCCTAGGGGACTTTGTTGTTAGCGGTGGCGAATTGCCCGCGATGACCCTGATCGATGCGGTTTCACGATTGGTTCCCGGGGTATTGGGACATGTGGACTCGGCAGCCGAGGACTCGTTTGAGGATGGTCTGCTGGACTGCCCTCACTATACCCGCCCGGAACTGGTCAACGAACAAGAGGTACCCAAGGTGTTGCTGAGTGGCAACCATAAGGAGATCCGGCGCTGGCGGCTAAAACAGCAGCTAGGGCGAACCTGGAAACGGCGACCCGACTTACTGGACGGTCAGCAATTGAACATAGAGCAACAACGGTTGCTTGAAGAGTTTATCCGCGAAACGGACAACAGCAATCGCTGAACCGTTGAGGATTGATATTTAGGAGCGAAACATGAGCAGCAAGAATCTGATTATTCAGCAGCTTGAAGCTGAGCAGATGGGTAAAGAAGTCCCTGCATTTGGCCCCGGTGATACCGTGGTCGTTCAGGTTAAGGTTGTTGAAGGTACCCGTGAGCGTCTGCAGGCGTTCGAAGGTGTGGTTATCGGTAAGCGTAACCGTGGCCTTAACTCTGCCTTCACCGTACGTAAAATCTCTCACGGTGTGGGCGTTGAGCGTACTTTTCAGACCTTCAGCAAGGCTGTTGACAGCATTGAGCTAAAGCGTCGCGGTGACGTGCGCCAGGCTAAGCTGTACTACTTGCGTGACCTGTCTGGTAAGTCAGCACGTATCAAGGAAAAGTTGGCTAAGCGATAAGCTAGGCTTTCTGACATTAAAAGGGCAGCTTCGGTTGCCCTTTTTGTTGTCTGCAGTTTGGTCTCGACAAGCTCTGGAATCGTGTAAGGCAGAGATCAACCCACGAATGCGATCAATGTATCTAGAAATAGCAGTGCTACTGCCTGAGCTAATGCGCTGTTCCGATAATGGCTATTCGTGCTGCAGTGGCAGCAGAACGCATTATTGGCTTTGTTGTTCTTTGTAACCAGATAAAGTTTCTTAGCGTTCTGGGCGCTCAAAGAGTTCTGGATCGATCCTGTAGGGGAGCGGTAGCAGAGATACGGGGGGGCCGTCGGCGCTGAATAGCCGCAAGTCGCTGCTATCGGCGGCTGTTTTGCTGATGATGGCTTGCAGCAGCAGCTGTGAACCCTGCTGGGCGAAGCAGAGCAACTTGCCGGCACTGCGACCGTTGCTGCTATAAAGCGATGTCCCCGGGGATACCTTTGCGCCGTCGAGGCTGGCTAGGCTGAGGGTTGCCGAATACATCAATTTTTTCAGCTTGCCACGAAACTGAAGCCGAGCGATCACTTCCTGGCCGGTGTAGCAGCCTTTGCTGAAACCTATCCCATCGACCGCTTGAAGATTTAGCATCTGCGGAATATAGCTATCCAGGCTCTCAGCTCCAAGCTGCGGCAGGCCCGCCGTAATTTCGGCTGCCAACCAGGTCTGGTAGGCCTCTGGCTGGGCATGCGCTGCCAGTAGTGTCCATAGTTGTTGAGCTTGAGGCTGGGGGCACCAGAGTTCAAAACGTGGTGTCTCGCCAGGCACCTTAACCAGGATCAGGTTGTCGCTGAGTATTTGCTGATTAACGGTAGTGGGGGCAGTGATGCCGATCTGGCTCAGAAGTTCAGACGCTGACTCGCCGATCAATCCCAGTCCGCACCAGGCTTCATCGGCGGAGGCGATACTGATCTTGGAAAACACTGCAAATTTCTGCAGGTTGGCCAGCGCAGGTTCGGCGGCAGCCGAGGGCAGTCGCATCAGTAGCGATCCCTGAGCGCGCTTGAATAAGCGCGAAACGCTGATCACCATCCCTTTGTGGGTGCAGTTGGCACCCAGTAGGCTGCGCTCGGTGCTGAGTAGGTTGAGATCGCAGCTGAGTTGCCCCTGGAGGAATTTTTCAGCATCAGCGCCCTCCAGACTGATCAAGGTCTGCTCGGTCAGAGGCACCAGTAGTGTCGTCCCGCTGCTTATATGGGTATCAGCAGCGGACAGCGAGGCAGAGCCTTGGGGTAGGTCTGCTTGGTTGAGAAATTCAGTCCAGGCGGGATGGGACATAGTGGGACCTTTGTTTTGGATTCAGTAGCTGTAATCAGTGATCAAGTCTGGGCTTTAGCGCTGGCAGTGGGGGTCAGATGGGCAAGCGGTTGGCCCAGGCGGGTATTGTTGCCGCTATGATACTGCTTTAGCCAATCAACACTCTGTTCACCGAACAGCAAAATAACCGTAGACCCCAGTTTGAAACGGCCCATCTCCTCGCCCTTAGCAAGCACCACCGGCGAGGGGCTACGGTTGTCATAATGGGTGGTTTCGATGGTTTTCCGCTTGGGGGCAACCTGTCCGGACCAGACCGTTTCAATCCCGGCAACGATCATTGCGCCCACTAGCACCATGGCCATAGGTCCGACAGGGGTTTCAAAGATGGCGACTAGGCGCTCATTACGCGCGAACAGGTTAGGCACCTCCGAGACAGTGGCGTTATTAACCGAGAATAGATCGCCAGGCACATAGACGGTCTCCAGTAATCGGCCTTCGATCGGCATATGCACCCGGTGATAGTCTTTGGGCGAGAGATAAATCGTTGCAAACTGACCGTTGGTGAATGAGCGCGCTCGGTCTTGGTCGCCGCCCAGCAGCGAGGTCAGGCTGTAGCTGTGCCCCTTGGCCTGGAAGATACGTCCGTAGTCGATTCTGCCTAGTTGGCTGATAGCACCATCTACAGGGCTGACCAGCAGGCTGTGGTCCGGATCGATTGGCCGGGCTTCAGGCTTGAGTGCGCGGGTGAAGAATGCGTTGAAGCTGGTGTATGCGGTTGGATTCTCCTCCACGGCTTCGGCCATATTAATGTCATAGCTACGATTGAACAGCAGAATAAGACTGTTTTTTATCCAGCTGATGCGACTGTCGGCCAGGCGGCCAACGAGGCGTGAGAGCAGATGCTGTGGTAATAGGTGCTGCAAGAGAGCGAATAAGCGTGACATGATGGGTCTGGATACTCGATCGGATGGGTTTAAATTCATAGAGTTGCGATAATTAGTCGGTCTCAATCGGGGTGTCTGGAGCATTGCCCCACTCGAACCAGGAGCCATCATAACAGCGGATTCGTGGATAGCCGAGTGCTTTGGCAACCAGGTAGGTTAATCCTGAGCGGCGATGGGTCTGGCAGTGGGTGATAACCTCTTGATCAGGGCTTATGCCTAGCTCGGATAGCTGGCTACGCAGCAGGTTTGGATCCCTAAGTCGCCAGTCGTTTTGGCTGATCAGACTGCGGGTCCATTCAAAATTTTTGGCGCCGGGGATATGCCCGCCTTTGATCGCGTTAATGATCTTCTCGCCTCTAAATTCAGCCTCGGAACGGGCATCCCAGATAGCGATGCGCGGATCGTTGAGATGCGCCAGCAAGTACGCCTTGTCGGCTACCAAGGTGTTATCGATAGTCGCGGTAAATGTGGATGGCAGCGGTTTATTGGGTTGCTTTTGCAGCGGATAACCGGCATCGGCCCATGCCTGTAGCTGCCCGTTAAGCACCGAGCTGTGGGGATGAGCAACAGTGTCCAGGGTCCATAGCAGGCGGCCGGCCAGTGCCCCCATCTGGTCATCGTAGGCGACTACGTGACGATCAGGGGTGAGCCCCAGTTCTGAAAACAACCTGCTCAGTTGGTTGACACTGGGAAGCTTGTTGGGTACAGGGCCTTCGCCGCGCTGGAGTCGGGCAGGATCGAGGTGCAGCGCGCCTGCAATGTGGCCCTTGGCATAATTGTCTGCGCTACAGAGGTCGATTATCAGCAAGCGGGGATCTGCAATATGCTCGCTGAGGACGCCGGGTTCGATCAGTACAGGTAGCTCGTTCATGGATAGTCCTCGTACAAATACAGTTGTGCCCAAGGGCTCAATGAGAGTCTTGCTTGAGCTGGTGGATACGGTGGTTGGCGGCTACCGCCAGTTGCTTAAACCGTTTGAATTGAAAGTCGCTGATACAGATATCGGGTTGGTGTCTGTCGACATACAGCATCAGTGCGGGTTTATTGCCTTCAAAGAGCGAAATTAATGCAAAGCTCTGTGGGTGGCAGACCGCTTTAAAGTGTTCGGGAAGCTCTGCCCAGATCCGAGTTCGGCTCTCGGTGCGAATCCAGACGGCGAGCGGTTTATGGGTCATTTTTTTCAATAAACTGGGAATGTTAAGGTCTAGGGTGAAGTTAACAAGCGGGGTATTTTGATCGCAACCCAGATGGCAGATGGGGGCTAGGCGGTTTTCTGCATCGATGCTGTAACAGATCATGCGTGCGAGCCCTAAGCCCTGAATGACCCCCTGCTGTAACAGTTTGAGGACCTGCTCGAGGGTTTGCAGCGCTGGGGTGGGTTTTGTTAGCTGCTGCAAGACCTGCTGATAAAAGGCCTCGTCGCGGAATGATGAAGCCAAGGGGTCAGGAATATCTGGCAGACTTTTACTAATCTTGGGGGCAAGCTGTTGGGTAGCAAATTTTTTGATAGCGACTATTTTTTTGGGGCTGATGACTGCCTGGAGTTTGTTTTTGCTCGGATCTTTATTGATGTCTTCAGCATCCATGCGGTAGTTCAAGACCAGTTCGGAAGGCAGTAGCAGCATCAATGCCGCCGGCGCCAACAGCTCTGGCATCGGGTGTTGCTGCGACGCTTTTACACAGTTCTGGCGCAGTAGATGACCGACATCATCCAAGGGTTGCTGCAGCAGATCGCTGATGAAGTCGATGATGCGGAGTGTTTTGGGATGCTGCCAACCCATTGTTGCGCTCAGGGATAACCAGTTGGCCAGTTTGACCGGGTAGTGCGTGGCGTTACGTATCTGCTTTACGTCTTGTTGCTGGTGCTCGCTAAGCGCTGGAGAGTTTTCCGCATGCAGGTGAATCTGCTTCAGCATCGCGGCGTCAGGCGAGGTTTGATGTTGCAGCGCTTCAGTCGCTAGTCGTGATAACTGCCAGAGGCTGACCAATTGCTCCGATATCTGCTGAATGGTGCAGCCCAGTACTTCGTATTCAGCCAGTGCCGTATCCTGTTGCTGCTCATAAATACGGATCTTGATCTGGCTCATCTGCTGCGGGGCGTAGCGCCACAGCGCCCAGTGGCCGATGCCATAAAATAGCGCGGCGGTTCGGGTCTTGTTAACGATGGCAGGATCTTTGTAGCGGCAAAGCGTCACTGCCTGGGTAGCGGCGTGGTAGCTGTCGGCCAGAGCATGGAAGTATTGTTTATGGGGAACGCTGGCACTGTTGAGCTTGATTGCGGGTAGCTGTTGGGCTAATTGGGTGATTCGATCTAACCCCAGGGTTGCAACGGCCAGCTCTATCGTCGACACGTCGGTATCAGGGTTGCGGTTGAGTTGATTGGCAAGCCTGGCACAATGCATCGACATCACCGGGTCCTGGGCAATAATCGGTTGCAGTTGTTGCAGCGATATATTTGGGGCTTCTAATTTTCGGCGCAGGATGCCGAGAGTCTGCGCGGGTACAGGCAGCTGCTTATCCTGCAGCAGAGTGATCCAGTGGCCCAAATCCTGGGGGGCGAGTGATGAATCCATTAGGCTCCTTAAACGGGCGACTCTCTCGGTTCAGAATATAGTTTGTTCAGAATATAGTTTGTTCGGAATATAGCACTCCGGCTGTGCCGTGCCCACCGTGGATGGCTTGAATTCGCCCCTCACTAGTGCGGTGTTATGCCCTCTTCCAGAGTCCGTTGAATCAGTCTATAGCTCGCCATGCGCCTAGGTTCGATTTTTCCCTCATCGAGCGCTTGCAGTAGCGCGCAGTTGGGCTCGTGCTGATGACTGCAGTCGCGGAAGCGGCAGTAGCCAAGAAATGGCCTGAATTCGATAAACCCTTCAAGCAGCTGTTGTGGCTCTATATGCCAGAGTCCGAACTCGCGGATGCCGGGCGAGTCGATCAGGTCGCCGCCATCGGGGAAGTGGTAGATCCGCGCGGTGGTGGTGGTATGGACCCCTTTTTGGCGTGCCTCTGAGAGTGCGCCGACGCGGATGTCGACACCCGGGAGCAAGACGTTGATCAGTGATGACTTGCCGACGCCCGACTGGCCGACAAAGACGCTGGTGCGCTGATCGAGCTGTGTCTTGAGTTCACTCAGGCCGTCTTCGCTGCGGGTGGATGCATGTAAAACTTGGTAACCGATCCGCTGGTAGCTTTTGAGCATCTGGTCGAGCTCTGCGCGCCGCTCGGGATCGCTGAGCAGGTCGGTTTTATTGAGCAGGATCACCGGCTCGATGCCGATCGCCTCAGCCGCGACCAGGTAACGGTCGATCAGGTTGGCAAAGGGTGTAGGTTCGGGAGCGATGGTAATGACAATGTAATCGATGTTGGCGGCGACAGGCTTTAGTTCACCGCGGTTGTTGGGGCGTGATAGCAGTGTATGTCGAGGCAGGGTTGCAACGATAACCCCGTAAGGCTCCCCCTTGCGCCAGATAACCCGGTCGCCGGTGACCAGCGCGCCTAAGTTTGCCCGTATATGGCAGCGACAGATGGTGCCTTTGCTTTCACCCTCGAGCACTTCGACATCCACCTGAGAGCCGAAGTGAGATACGATCAACCCCTCCTCTTCAGGGCCTAACTCTCCCGAGCTGAGTTTGGCATCGATCGAATGATCTTTCTTTCCGGCACGCTCGATCCGTTCTGCCTGAATCTTGTCAACACGCCAAGATTGACGACGGTTAAGTTTGCGTTTGCTCATGTGGGAGAGGGGTATCCTGAGACAGAGAGGGCCGGGGGTTGATATCGGTCTTTGAAAGCGCTAAACATAGCACATTATCTATCGCTAACGGCAGCCAAGGCGTTGTTGTTGTAACTCATTTCTTACCGCAGAGGGCCGTATGTCGACTCAAGCAGGATCTAGGCAGACTAATTTGATTTGGATCGATCTGGAGATGACCGGGTTGGATCCAGAACATGAGCGGATCATTGAGATCGCCACCCTGGTGACAGACTCGCAACTGAACGTCATCGCAGAGGGGCCGAACCTGGTCATTCATCAGCCAGATTCGTTGCTCGATACGATGGACGAGTGGTGCACTCGGCAGCACGGGCAGTCGGGGTTGACCCAGCGGGTGCGGGATAGCCGAGTCAGCGAGCGTGATGCAGAGCTGGCGACACTGGCGTTTCTGAAACTTCACGTTGATCAGGGCGCATCACCGATCTGCGGCAACAGCATTGGTCAGGATCGACGTTTCCTGGTGCCTTATATGGCGGAGCTTGAAGCCTATTTTCACTACCGTAATCTGGACGTCAGTACCGTCAAAGAGTTGGCGCGGCGCTGGCGTCCCGATGTGTTAGAGGGGGTAGTCAAAAAAGGGACTCATCTGGCGTTGGATGATATTAAAGATTCTATTAATGAACTGGCCCATTATCGGCAGCATTTTTTTAAGCTGGATTAGTGATTCGGTGCTTGGGCTTGCAGGAATGGATTGAATAGAAAGTTTCAACCTAAGGTTTTTAAGGAAGGCTGACTAGTCGAGAATCACGAGGATTCGTGGCGAGGCTTTATCCGACGGCGGAACTATGGAATAATCCCGCGCTGTGATTTTTATCATTTCAACGAGGTGTTATGAAAGCTTTCCGATTGCTGGTAGGTGGTTTGGTACAGCTGATCAATTGGCTAACGTTGCCCAAGCCGGGTCAGCGCGCTGCTGATTATCAAACTGAGGTGGAGCAGGCGCTGGCGAGTCACTCGCTGTATCAGTTTCCCGGCTGCCCGTTTTGCATCAAGGTGCGTCGCGCGGCGCGGCGGCTTAATCTGCCTCTGGAGTTGCGCGATGCCAGTCGTGGCAGCGCTCATCGAGAGGCGTTGCTTGAACTGGGCGGTCAGATCAAGACCCCCTGCTTACGAATCGACAAACCGGATGGCAGCAGTGTCTGGATGTATGAATCTAAGGATATCATCGTTTATCTGGGTAGCCAGTTTCCGCTGCAGCCTGATGATTCTTCCGCTGAGTTCTCCGCAAACATCAGAGCAGATGCCTGATCTTCCTCGGTTGTTTTTCTACTAGGGGCAGCGAAGTCGCTGCCTTTTCTAAGGCTAACTGATCGATAGCCCAGCGTACGTGCTCCCTGACTAGTTCTGAGGGGTCGCTGCTGCGCTGTTGCAGCACCTGAATCATCGCCGCTCCTCCTTCCCCTTCTCCTCCGCTATTACCGAGCCCTACGGCTAAGTTGCGCAGCCAGCCTTGGTAGCCGGTGCGACGGATCGGCGAGCCTTCGGTTTTTTTCAAAAATGTCGGCTCGTCCCAGCCAAACAGTTCCGCCAATTCGATGCTGTCTAGGCCGTGGCGCGGGGTAAAATCGTCCTCTTTGCTGAAATTAGAGTAACGATTCCAGGGGCAGACCAGCTGGCAGTCGTCACAGCCGAAAACACGGTTGCCGATGAGGGGGCGCAGCTCTACAGGAATAGATCCTTTGAGCTCGATGGTTAGGTAGGAGATGCAACGCCTTGCATCGAGCACGTAGGGCTCTGGAAAGGCGCCGGTAGGGCAAATATCGAGACAGGCCTGGCAGCGGCTGCAGTGATCCTTATCGTAGGGCTCATCTTCGATCAGCGGCAGGTCGGTAAACAGCTCGCCCAATAAAAAATAGCTGCCCGCTTGACGATTGATCAGCAGGCTGTGTTTTCCCTGCCAGCCTAGTCCCGCCTGCTGCGCCATCGGTTTTTCCAGGATGGGCGCGCTATCGACAAAGGGGCGATAGTTAAAATCACCCGTTTCGGTGGCAATCTTCTTCGCAAATTGGCTGAGCCGCTTGCGCAGGGTCTTGTGATAATCGCGCCCCAGTGCATAGCGTGAGATATACGCCTGTCGCGGGTTTTGCAGCACCCGTACCGTCTCGACGTCGGGAGGCAGGTAGTCCATCCGTACACAGATCACTTTAAGGGTGCCGGGGTGGAGTTGGTCGGGATGGAGGCGCAATTCACGGTGGTTTGCCAGATAGGCCATCTCGCCGTGGTGCCGCTGCGCGAGCCACTGATCGAGGCGTGCGGCCTGTTGGCTCATATCGACACCACTGATGCCGACCGCATCAAAGCCTAGCTCTTTTCCCCAGCTTTTTATCTGGTCGGTGAGCTGTTCTGGGGAAACTGGGGTCATAGTGGCTGCGGGGACCGGTTAGGTGTCGATTTAGGCTGGCGATTTTTTCGCCGATCTGGAATTCTATACTGAAATAGCCTTCGTCGTATCGGTCATGACGCCAAATTGTAAACTCGGCGGGTTGACAGGTTAGCGTCAGAAGGGTCTTGTTGGCTAATCTGGCACTTGGTTAAATTGTCAGGTTTGATCTTCAGATTAAAAGGAGTTGAGATGTCATTTCGTCCCCCAATCGAAGACTCTGGTCTTTATTCCGCGATACAAACTCGGCAGCTGGACCGCTGTGCCATAGAGCAACACGCTATCGCGGGTTTTGAGCTGATGAAGCGCGCCGGTCGCGGCGCTTATCGCGCCCTGCGTCAGCGCTGGCCCGAGGCGACTCGGCTGACGCTGTTATGCGGTGGTGGCAACAATGGTGGCGATGCGCTGGTGATTGCAGCAATGGCACTGGAGCAGCAGCTTGAGGTTCAGGTGTTGCTGCTGGGCGGCGCGTCGACGCTGACGGGTGAGGCGCTTGAGGCGTTGCGCTGGGCAGAGTCTCGAGGTGTTCGGGTTGAGACCTATAGCCACGAGCAGCCATTGCGCGGTGATCTTATTGTCGATGGCTTGCTCGGCACGGGACTTAAAGGCGCAGTGCGGGGTGACTGTCTTGAACTGATAAACCGAATCAACAGCAGCGCTAAACCGGTACTGGCACTGGATATCCCCTCGGGGCTTTGTGCGGATACCGGCTCGATACAGGGGGTTGCGGTGCGCGCTGCGCTGACGGTGAGTTTTATCGCCCTTAAGCCTGGGTTGCTGACCCATGAGGGGGTGAATTGTTGCGGCGAGTTGCTACTGGATAGACTAGGCGTTCCCGACGCGGTCTTTGCGGCTTTCCCGACGCAGCGACGCGTCATAGGTACGCAGCATCGCCAACAGACATTACCACGACGGTTGCGTGCTGCGCATAAGGGCGATTTTGGTCACGTGCTGCTGGTTGGCGGGGATCGAGGCATGGCAGGCGCTATAGCGATGGCCAGCGATGCGGCGTTACGTGCAGGGGCTGGTTTGGTGAGCGTGGCGACTCGGTCTGAGCATGTTAATCTGGTCACCGCTAACCGGCTCGAGGTGATGAGCCATGGCTTGAGCTCAGGTCAGGAGCTAGAACCGCTGCTGCCGCGAGCCACGGTGGTTGCGATTGGGCCAGGCTTGGGGCAGAGCGTCTGGTCGGGACAGTTGCTACGGGTTGTTCAGGATACGACAATGGCCCTGATTCTCGATGCCGATGCGCTTAATCTGCTCAGTCAGGGACAGTGGCTGGAGCCAGGCCCGCGGGCTAATTGGGTTCTGACCCCTCATCCGGGTGAAGCAGCGCGTCTGCTGGGCTGTTCGGTGGCGCAGATTCAAGCTGATCGGTTCAAGGCCGTTAACCAGTTGCAGCAGCGTTATGGCGGCGTCGTGGTGTTAAAGGGTGCGGGTACGCTGATCGCAGATGGCGAGCAAATAAGGCTCTGCGCCCGAGGTAATCCGGGGATGGCCAGCGGCGGGATGGGCGATGTGCTGACCGGGGTGATCGCAGCGCTTGTGGCGCAGGGGTTGTCGTTGTTTGATGCCGCCGTGATCGGCGTCGATGTGCACGCCGATGCGGCCGATCGCGTGGCTCAGCGGATGGGGGAGCGCGGTTTGGCCGCAACCGACCTGATCCCTGAAATTCGCCATCTGCTTAACCCCGAGCAGATCTGGACGGCGGTCGATAGCACCGATTGATTGCACGGATTGGCCGTAGATATCGATTACTATTGATATTGACGACAGATATTGACTACTAGAGAGCAACATGACGAATGGGCATAACAACGATTTGCCAGGGTGCCGATAACAAGAGGCAGGAAAAACCAATGGCTGTAGTAAAGGTTAGCTATGTCTGATGCTGCGGTGAATGCTAAGTCCTTAGAATGGTTTCTAGCCGATGAACAGCAGATGGTGATGCTGGGAAAACAGTTGGGGCTCGCCTCGCGACCAGAGGCCAGTATCTATCTGCGCGGGAATCTGGGGATGGGGAAAACGACCCTTTGCCGGGGTGTGGTGCAGTCGTTTGGTCATACGGGCGTGGTTAAGAGTCCGACCTATACCCTGGTAGAGCCTTATGACTTCGGCCCGTGGTTGGTTTATCATTTTGATCTCTACCGCCTGGCAGATCCTGAGGAGCTTGAATACCTGGGTATTCGGGATTATTTTTCAGCGCCGGCGGTACGTTTGATTGAATGGCCGGATCGTGGCAAGGGGATATTACCCAAGGCGGATCTGGAGTTGCAGATTGTCGTCGAAGGCACTGGTCGGCGGATTACAGTCACCCCGCAGAGTGCTCGCGGGGCAGAGGTTGCTAAGGCTCTTGCAGAGAGTCGTTCCCAGATTGTCCGGTAGCCAGGCGGACTGCAATCTTAAGCGGCAATATCAACAGATGGGTCAGTGTTGAGAAGGGCTATGTACAGAGTGTTACAGAACGTTTGGTTGCAGGCAGTGTTATTAACCCTGTCGATGGTTTCGTTCGGCTGGGCCGGTAGCATTGAGCATGTGCGGATCTGGCCAGCGCCCGATCACACCCGGCTAGTGTTCGATCTTTCCCGTTCGGTGACCCACAACCTGTTCACACTGTCCAATCCCGAGCGGATTGTGATCGATATCAGTGATAGCCAGATGAAGGCTGTTTTGGCCGATCTGGATCTGTCAAAAACCCCGATCAGGAGTATTCGCAGCGGTAAGCGCGGGGCCAGCGGGGTGCGGATCGTGCTCGATCTGCAGCATAAAACCCAGCCGCGTAGTTTTGATCTGCCGCCAAATGATAAATACGGACACCGGCTGGTCGTGGATCTCGTCAATGAGGATAAACCGGCTGCGGTTAAACCCACCTCGGTGGCCACCAAGCTGCTAGCTCATCGGGATATCGTGATCGCCATCGACGCGGGTCATGGTGGAGACGATCCGGGTGCGATCGGGCCGGGCCGAGTGCAGGAGAAGGTGGTCGTGCTGGCTATTGCTAAAGAGCTTGCGTCACTGCTCGATCAGGAACCGGGCTTTAAGCCGGTGCTGATACGTGACGATGATTATTATGTCGGGTTGCGCGACCGAACCCGGAAAGCCCGTAAGGCCGGGGCTGATCTGTTTGTCTCGATCCATGCCGATGCGTTTAAAAACACAAGGGCGCGGGGGGCGTCGGTGTGGACACTCTCCTCCCGCGGCGCCTCCAGTGAGATGGGGCGCTGGTTGGCAGGGCGTGAGAACAGCGCGGATCTGATCGGTGGCGTGGGCACGCTGGGCAAGGATAGCAGCAACGACTTGCTGGAAGGGGTGTTGCTGGATATGTCGATGAATTCCAGTATCAGCCACTCGCGTGAAGCCGGAGGCTATATTCAAAAGCAGATGAGCGGTGTGGCCCATATGCATAAGAAGGATGTTCAGTACGCCGGCTTTATGGTGCTTAAATCACCCGATATTCCCTCCATTTTGGTTGAAACCGGGTTTATCTCCAACCCTAAAGAGGCGCGCTTGCTGCAGGATAGAGGGCATCAACGTAAGCTTGCCAAGTCGATGTTCAATGGGATTAAAACCCACTTCAGCCGCAAACCACCGCCCTCGACCTATTTAGCCCGTAAGCTTAACGGTGCTGATTCCTCGGCCAGTCGCTACCGTGTTGCCAGGGGTGACACCCTGTCGGTCATTGCTAGCCGTAACAAGGTCCCGCTAAAACGTTTGCGAGAGCTTAACGGTCTCTCCTCCGATATGATTCGGGTTGGACAGCTGCTGCATATTCCCGCATCCTGAGCGCCGCTCGCACCCTGTTATCCATCCCCAGCGTTTAGAGAGTCTGATGAACCGGATTGCCCTACTGTCCCCGCGCCTTGCTAACCAGATCGCAGCTGGCGAAGTTGTCGAACGCCCTGCCTCGGTGGTTAAGGAGTTACTTGAAAATAGTCTGGATGCAGGCGCTGACCGGATCGATATCGACGTCGAGCAGGGCGGCGTCAAACTGATCCGGTTGCGTGATAACGGCCAGGGTGTGATCAAGCAGGATCTGGAGTTGGCGCTGAGTCGACACGCGACCAGTAAAATTTATAATCTGGATGACCTTGAAGCCGTGGCGACGCTCGGCTTTCGTGGCGAAGCTCTTGCGAGTATCAGTTCAGTTTCACGGCTAACCCTGACCTCGCAGGCGCAGGGTGAAGATCAGGCCTGGCAGGTCTGCGCAGAAGGGCGGGAGATGCAATCGCAGCTAACCCCTGCCGCGCATCCGCAGGGGACAACGATCGAAGTTAGAGACCTGTTTTTTAACACCCCGGCGCGGCGTAAGTTTTTGCGTACCGAGAAGACTGAGTTTGGTCATCTGGAAGAGGTCGTTAAGCGGCTGGCGTTAAGCCGCGCTGATGTGGCGATCACGCTGCGCCATAACGGTAGAGTTATCCATCAGCTCCGTCCGGCTACGTCAACGGTTGAACTGGAACGGCGAGTCGCCTCGCTGTGCGGACCTGCATTTATGGAAAATGCTCTAGCCCTGGATGTGGAGGCGGCAGGGTTGCGGCTCAGGGGCTGGGTGGGTCTGCCGACGTTTTCACGCTCGCAGGCGGATCTGCAGTACTTTTTTGTCAACGGACGCGCTATTCGCGACAAGCTGGTGGGGCACGCCGTTCGGCAAGCATACCGCGATGTACTCTATAGCGGTCGGCACTCAACTTTTGTGTTGTTTCTGGAACTCAGCCCCGCCGATGTCGATGTCAATGTGCATCCGACCAAGCACGAGGTGCGTTTTCGTGAAGGACGCTTGGTGCACGATTTTCTGTTTCGAACTCTGCATCGCGGGCTGGCAAGTGTGGTCCCTGGGAGCTCGCCGGTGGAAGCCGAGAATCACTCGGTTCAGGCCCAAGCCCAAACAGAAGCTCATGCCCAGCCAAGGACTGAGCATCCGCAGATGCAGGATCAGCATGCCATGCCGCTGGCATTTACGCGTCCCCAGGCTCCGCTGAAGCACGGAGAGGTGCAGGAGCAGATAGCGACTTACGCAGCGCTGCATCCAGAACCTGGGCGGAGCGACCCCAGCTTGAGAGGGCGGGTGCAGCCACCAGGTGCTGGATTAGATCGGCTGATCGCTGATCTGGCGACAGAAGATGCGGCAACCCAGGCGCCGCCACTGGGTTACGCCCTGGGGCAGCTGCATGGGGTCTACATCCTGGCACAAAACCTCCAGGGGCTGGTGGTGGTGGATATGCATGCCGCGCATGAGCGGGTGGTCTACGAACGCCTCAAGCAGGCCTATGCCGAGCAGGGGGTAACCTCGCAGCCGCTGCTGGTGCCTCAGTCAATGGCGGTGAGCGCGCATGAGGCCGATTGCGCCGAGGAGTTTGCCGAGCTGTTCCAGCGTCTGGGTTTTGAATTGGAGCGGATGAGCGAAGAGTCCTTGGTGCTGCGTCAGCTTCCTGCCTTGCTCAAGCAGAGCAGTGCCGAGCAGCTCCTACGCGATGTACTGGCGGATTTGCGGGTGCTCGGAAGCAGCGATCGAATTGAAGCCGAGTTGGATCGTATTCTGGCAACGATGGCGTGCCATGGTTCTGTCCGGGCCAATCGCCAGCTAACCCTACCGGAGATGAATGCGCTGCTGCGGGATATGGAGCGGACTGAGCGCAGCGGCCAGTGCAACCACGGACGTCCCACCTGGACCCAGATGGATATGCAGGGCTTGGATAAGCTGTTTTTGAGGGGGCAGTGATGCGCAGTGAAGCAGGGTCTGAAACCGCGCTGCCGGTGA
This sequence comes from uncultured Neptunomonas sp., assembly GCA_963974645.1. Classification (GTDB taxonomy): domain Bacteria; phylum Pseudomonadota; class Gammaproteobacteria; order Pseudomonadales; family Balneatricaceae; genus Motiliproteus. The sequence goes on from CAXBEA010000017.1 coordinate 28,544, forward strand.
TCTGTCTGATGGGCGCTACCGCAACCGGCAAGACCGATCTGGCGGTGAAGCTCGCCGAGCAACTGCCTTGCGATCTTATCAGTGTCGATTCGGCGCTGATCTATCGGGGGATGGATCTGGGTACCGCCAAGCCAGATGCCGAACTGCTGGCACGCGCGCCGCATCGACTGATCGATATCCGCGACCCTGCCGAAAGCTACTCTGCCGCCGAGTTTCGTCGCGATGCGCTGGCTGAAATAAACGCTATTCATCAAAACGGACGGATTCCGTTGCTGGTGGGTGGAACCATGCTCTATTTTAAAGCGCTGCTGGAGGGGCTCGCTGAGTTGCCTAAGGCCGATCCTGAGGTGCGACAGCGTCTGCTGGATCAGGCTGGCGCTGAGGGCTGGGATGTCTTGCACCGGCGCCTGGAACAGGTCGATCCCGTATCGGCGCAACGGATTCACCCTAACGATCCGCAGCGCTTACAGCGAGCGCTGGAGGTCTACGAGCTAACTGGGCAGACCCTGACCGATTTATGGCAGCAACAACAGGGTGCCGTGCTGCCTTTTACCCCGTTGCAGTTGAATCTGCAGGTGTCTGATCGCGCCTTGCTGCACCGGCGGATCGAACAGCGTTTTCAGGCCATGCTTGAGGCTGGTTTTGAGCAGGAAGTTCGGGCACTGTATCAGCGCGGTGATCTGAATCCGGCGATGCCCTCGATTCGCTGTGTTGGCTACCGGCAAATGTGGGCTTACATCGAAGGCGAAAGCAGTCACGAGGCGATGGTTGAGCGGGGTATTATCACTACCCGGCAGCTGGCCAAGCGACAGATGACCTGGCTGCGAAGCTGGCGGGATGCGCAGCGAATCGATGCTTGTGATGTCAATATAATCAGCAATACCTTGAAATTAGTAGATGACTACCTTATATAGGTTGTTCGTTGGGCCGATAGCGCACATTTGAATTAAGCTAGATTTGTTTTGAGTCTGAAACAAAGTAGACTTAATAAATAAATCTCTATTAGCTATAAATATTTGTAAATCAAAAGCTTTAAGGAGTTCCAAATGTCAAAAGGGCAAACCTTACAAGACCCTTATCTAAATGTGTTGCGCAAGGAACGGGTTCCTGTTTCTATCTTTCTGGTCAACGGTATCAAGCTGCAGGGGCAGATCGAATCTTTCGATCAATTTGTGATCCTGCTGAAAAATACAGTGAGTCAGATGGTTTATAAGCATGCCATCTCTACCGTTGTGCCCTCGCGTCCGGTAAAAACCCCTGTCCAAGTCTTTGAAGGCGACGACGTCTAAAATTTCTATTCTATAAGGAAAGCTCTTGTTTTTTGATCGGCCCGATTCTGGCGAAATTGCAATACTGGTTCACATAGATCTGGCCGAAGACTCCCAGCGGGAAGACCCGAAGGAGTTTGAAGAGCTTGCCCTATCTGCGGGTGCGGATCCTGTTGCCTTGGTCGCCGGTTCTCGTAAGCGTATCAGTTCTCGGTATTTTGTTGGCGAGGGCAAGGCGCAAGAGATTGCAGAGATTGCGCGCCAGCACGATGCCAAGCTGGTTCTTTTCAACCACGCGTTGTCGCCGAGCCAGGAGCGTAACCTTGAGCGGCTGTTTGAATGCCGAGTGCTAGACCGTACCGGTCTGATTCTGGATATTTTCGCCCAGCGTGCGCGTACCTACGAGGGCAAGTTGCAGGTGGAGTTGGCGCAGTTGGAGCATATGTCGACCCGGCTAGTGCGTGGTTGGACCCACTTGGAGCGGCAGAAGGGTGGAATAGGCCTTCGGGGTCCAGGCGAGACCCAGTTGGAGACAGACCGTCGTCTGCTGCGGGTACGGATCAAGTCGATTCTGGGTCGGTTGGATAAGGTTCGAAAACAGCGGGATCAAGGGCGTCGTCAGCGACAGCGGGCTGCTATATCAACGGTTTCGCTGGTGGGTTACACCAACGCCGGAAAATCGACGTTGTTTAATCGAATGACCGAATCTGAGGTGTTTGCTGCGGATCAGTTGTTTGCGACGCTGGATCCTACGCTTAGACGGATCGAGGTTGGCGATATTGGCTCGGTGGTGTTAGCCGATACGGTGGGTTTTATTCGCCATCTGCCGCATAAGCTGGTCGAGGCTTTTCGGGCCACACTGCAGGAAACTATCGAGTCTAGCCTGTTGTTGCATGTGATCGATGCGGCAAGTCCTGAAAGGGATGAAAATGTGGCGCAGGTCGAGTTGGTGCTAGGTGAAATTGGCGCCAGTAATATCCCGGTCCTTGAAATTTACAATAAGATTGACCTACTTGGAGAACCAAGGCCAAGGATTGATCGCGATGATCAGGGGCGTCCGCAACGAGTTTGGTTGTCTGCTGCTTCGGGGATGGGTGTTGAGTTGTTATACACGGCGATTGCCGAACTTCTGGGGGATGAGGTTGTCCATCAGACGTTGCACTTGAATCCGGGTGAGGGAGCATTTCGGGCTCAGCTATACGCCCAGGGGGCGGTGGTTCAGGAGGATGCCGACGAACAGGGAGGGCTGGCACTTGAAGTCCGACTGCAAAAACGGGATCTACTGCAGATGTTGACGCGAGTGGGAATCCCCTCAGAGCGCTTTTTCCCACCCGCAGAAAAAGATTTTTGGTGATCTATACCCCCTTGACGAGCCAAGGTGTCTTGCAAGGGGTAGCAGCGCTACCTACAATGCGCGGAAATATACAAATACTTAGACAATACGGAGACGCTTATGGCTTGGAATGAGCCGGGTGGCAGCGGAAAGAATCAGGACCCTTGGGGTAACGGCGATCGCGGTGGCAAGCGTAATGACGGGCCGCCCGATCTGGACGAGGCACTGCGCAAGCTACAAGAGAAGCTTAACGGCATCTTTGGTGGCGGCAGTGGTAGTGGCAGCAGTGGCTCCGGCAAAGGAGGCTCCTTGGGTGTGGGTGGTGTGGTGCTGCTGATCGTTGGCTTGCTTGTGGTCTGGGCGGCGATGGGTTTCTACACCGTCAACGAGCAGGAGCGTGTTGTTGTTCTGCGCCTGGGCAAGTATCACGATACCGTGTTGCCAGGACTACGCTGGAACCCACCGCTGGTTGATCAGCGCTTTCCGGTCAATGTGACCCAGGTGCGTTCTAAGGATCACCGTGCGCTGATGCTGACCGAAGACGAAAATATCGTTGAGGTGGGGCTGAAGGTCCAGTATCGGGTTACCGATCCTAAATCCTTTGTGCTACAGGTACGCGATCCCGAGGTAAGCCTGGCGCATGCGACCGAAAGTGCTTTGCGGCACGTGGTGGGTACCTCGGAGATGCACTATGTTCTGACTGAGGGGCGTGAGTTGCTGGGTACCGATGTGCAGGAGCGGCTGCAGGGTTATATGGATGCCTATGGCACCGGTTTACGGATCTCCAAAATTAACGTTGAAAGCACCCGGGCACCGACGCAGGTACAGCCCGCCTTTGATGATGTGATCAAGGCACGCGAAGACGAGCAGCGGGTTAAAAACGAGGCAGAATCTTACGCTAACGGTATCGTCCCTGAAGCGCGGGGTAAGTCACAGCGATTGCTCGAAGAGGCCAACGCCTATCGCGAAGAGGTAGTTGCCAGAGCCCAGGGTGAAGCGGGCCGCTTTGAAAAACTGCTAACAGAATACAGTAAGGCGCCGGAAGTAACTCGGGAGCGGATGTATTTGGACGCAGTTACGACCGTGATGTCTAAATCGACCAAGGTGCTGATGGATGTAGAGGGCGGTAATAATATTATGTATTTGCCATTGGATCAGATGGTCAACCGGAGTCAGTCAGGTGCTAGCTTTGGCGGCGGTTCTGGTTTGGACGGCAATAGCGTAGAGCAGGTAGCTGACGAGGTGATAAATCGCCTGCGTCGTCGCCAGACATCCACGGTAAGGGAGGAGCGCTAACATGGGAGGACGTACTTTTATTGTTCTGGCGGGCCTGCTGCTGGTTATTGTTGGGCTTTCTAAGTCATTGTTCATTATCAACGAAACTGAGCGTGGTTTGATGCTTCGGTTTGGTGAGGTGGTAGAGGCGGACCTGCAGCCTGGGTTGCATCTGAAGATGCCGATCGTCAACACCGTGACTAAATTTGATGCGCGGGTGCAGACGCTGGATTCGCGTCCGCAGGATTACCTGACCCTGGAAAAAAAGCGTCTGATCGTCGATTCTTTTGTCAAGTGGCGGATTGCGGATGTTAAAACCTACTACACCGCGACCTCGGGTGATGAGTTCCGTGCAGCTGATCTGCTGTCGTCAAGGATGGATACGCGACTGCGGAACAAGTTCGGTCGTCGTACCCTCAATGAGGTGATCTCTGGTGAGCGCGAAGAGATGATGATTAGTCTGACCAAAGAACTCAACGAGATCACCGAGGAGGAGTTGGGTATTCGGGTGGTCGATGTGCGGGTGAAGCGGATCGAGCTGCCGACTGAAGTGAGCCAGTCAGTCTACGACCGGATGCGGGCCGAGCGCGAGCGCGAGGCACGCGAGCTGCGCTCTAAGGGTAATGAGCTGGCTGAAGGTATTCGTGCCGATGCGGATCGACAGAAGACCGTACTGTTGGCCCAGGCGTTTCGTGAGGCTGAACTGACCCGAGGTGAGGGTGATGCGATCGCCTCCGCCACCTATGCCAAGGCGTATAACAAAAATGCCGAGTTCTACTCGTTTTATCGTAGCCTCGACGCCTACAAATCGACCTTTAGTAATAAGGGTGATGTGATGGTGTTGGATCCACGCGGAGATTTCTTTAAGTACCTGAACTCAGCTCAGGGAAAAAAGTAGTTAGCGACAGTCGCAGCCCGGCCTCTTGATCGAGGATCGGGGCTGCGTTTATCGATGCATTGGTGTATCATTTCGTAAACCGGGGCGCTTCCCGGTTTTTGTGTGTCAGGGGTTCCAGAATTGCGGGTTTGAAGCCCGATTGAGAGAGTTTTATGGAACTAGGACGCGAGTTATTGATCGCGTTTTGCCTGATGCTGATACTTGAGGGGGCTATCCCTTTCTTGTATCCGCAGCGCTGGCAGAATTTAGTCCAGCAGCTGGCGGGCATGGATGAGCGAACATTACGAATCATCGGCTTGGTTAGCATGTTGATGGGGACTGTGTTGCTGTATGTCGTACGTTCGTAGCCCTTATTAAACGTTTTTGATTGCTGTTTTGTCACCCTTTGTTGTTATTGCTCTTAGTGGGAGCCCGTTACTAGATGTCTATTGCTGATCGTTGGTTGTTGCCGGATGGTGTCAAAGAGATTCTTCCTGCCGAGGCGCGTCAAATCGAGGCGTTTCGACGCAAGCTGCTGAATCTGTTTGACAGCTGGGGCTATGATCTGGTGATGCCGCCGATGATCGAATATCTCGAATCGCTGTTAACCGGGACAGGCAACGATCTGGCGCTGAATACCTTCAAGGTTACCGACCAGCTTACGGGCCGGATGATGGGGCTGCGTGCCGATACCACGCCGCAGGTAGCGCGTATCGATGCGCATAGTTTGAATCAGCAAGGGCCGACTCGACTTTGCTATGCCAATTCAGTCTTGCATACCGTCCCTGCCAATATGCTGACCGGGCGTTCGCCGATGCAGATCGGTGCCGAGCTTTATGGTCATGCCGGTGTCGCCAGTGATATCGAGGTGATTAGCTTGATGCTGGAAGCGCTGCAGCAGGCTCAGCTGAATCAACCGCTGACGCTGGATCTGGGGCACGTTGGGATCTATCGTGTGTTGGCCAATAAGGCGGCGCTAAGTGCTGATGATCAGGCTGAACTGTTTGCGTTGCTGCAGAAAAAATCACTTACCGAGCTGAATGCGCTGCTGGCCAAGTTGTCTTTGACCGATCAGTGTTGCAGTGCGTTCAGACTGCTCTCGAGCCTTAATGGCGGTGAGGATACGATCGCCAAGGCGCGGCAGTTGTTGCTGCCCGACTATCCGGAAATGGCGCCGGTTTTAGATGATCTAGAGTTGATCGCCACCGCTATCAGCCAGCGCTTCCCTGCGGTTTCTCTGTATTTCGATCTCGGTGAGTTGCGCGGTTATAACTACCATACCGGGGTTGTGTTTGCGGTTTATATACCGAGTTACGGGCAGCCGCTGGCCAAGGGTGGCCGCTATGATGAAATTGGCAAGGTGTTTGGGCGGGCTCGTCCCGCGACCGGTTTTAGTGGTGATTTGAAAGTATTGGCAGAATTGGCAGCCGATCATGCACGGAGTGGCCGCTCTATCTTGGCTCCGGTTGGGGTTGATACGCCACTGCAGGCCAAGATTGCCGAGCTAAGACAGCAAGGCGAGCGGGTTGTGCAGGCGCTGCCAGAAGCCAAGACGATTCTGACCGAAATGAACTGTGATCGAGAATTGATTTTACGTGATGGCGACTGGTGTGTTGTTGCTGTTGATTCATCTGATTTTGAAAGCTGATTGAGACTTAGGATCTATGGGCAAGAATGTCGTTGTATTAGGTACCCAGTGGGGCGATGAGGGTAAGGGCAAGATTGTAGATCTGCTGACCGAGCAGGCATCTGCAGTAGCGCGCTTCCAGGGCGGTCATAATGCGGGTCATACGCTGGTGATCGATGGTGAGAAAACGGTATTGCACCTGATCCCTTCGGGGATCCTTCGCGATAACGTGCTCTGCCTGATCGGCAATGGCGTGGTGCTGTCGCCCGAAGCGTTGCTCAAGGAGATTGCCGGTTTGGAGGCTAAGGGCGTCCCGGTCCGTGAGCGGCTGCGCTTGAGCCCCGCTTGTCCGCTGATCCTGCCATACCATATCGCTCTGGATCAGGCTCGCGAGCTGGCGCGAGGCAGTGCCAAGATCGGCACGACTGGTCGTGGGATAGGACCGGCCTATGAAGACAAGGTGGCGCGTCGTGGACTGCGCCTGATCGATATGATGGATCCGGTTCGCTTTGCCGCCAAGCTTCGTGAGGTGCTGGAGTACCACAACTTTGCGCTTACCCAGTATTACAAGGTTGCTGCGATCGATTATCAGCAGACTTTTGATGCGGCGATGCGGATGGCTGAGGAGTTGCGGCCGATGGTAGCGGATGTGACCGGGATGCTGCACGATTTTCGTCGTAACGGTGACAATATCCTGTTTGAGGGTGCGCAGGGGTCGTTGCTGGATATCGATCACGGTACCTATCCTTTCGTGACCTCATCAAACACTACCGCGGGTGGCGTTGCCACCGGTAGTGGTTTTGGTCCGCTGTATTTGGATTATATTCTGGGTATCACCAAGGCCTACACGACTCGGGTAGGTTCGGGACCGTTTCCTACCGAATTGTTTGATGACGTAGGCGCTTATTTGGCAAAGAAGGGGCATGAGTTTGGTGCGACCACCGGCCGTCCTCGTCGTTGCGGTTGGTTTGATGCGGTCGCTTTGCGGCACTCAATTCAGATTAATAGTGTTTCCGGGATCTGCCTGACCAAGCTGGATGTGCTTGATGGGCTTGAGACGATCAACATCTGCGTCGACTATCAGGATGCTCAGGGGAACAGCGTCGCTGTGCCTTGCGACAGTGAAGGCTACGAAGCGGCAGTGCCGGTTTACGAAGAGATGCCCGGTTGGAGTGAGTCTACCGTGGGTGTGCGTGAGTTGGATCAGTTGCCTGCGGCGGCGCGTGCGTACATCACGCGGATTGAAGCGTTGATCGGTGCGCCTGTCGATATCGTCTCTACCGGTCCGGATCGCAATGAAACTATCGTATTGCGCAGCGCGTTTGATCTTTAAGTAGGAATAGCAGGGGCTTATAAGTTTACAGCTAGTCCCCTGTTTTAAGTTTTCGGGCTTGCTGACGGAGGCTCTAATAAAAAAGGCGATATCCCGAAGGATATCGCCTTTTTTAGTGCTAGCGCTCTGACCAAAAAAATCAGTGCAACAGTTTTAGCATCTGCTTGAATAGTTTGGAGTTGGCTGCTACTAGGTTGCCGCTGTCGAGCACATTGCTGCTGCCTTTTAGGTCGCCGATCAGTGCGCCTGCTTCTTGAAGCAGCAAGAGACCCGCTTCGAGTTCCCAGCTGTCGGAGCCTTGGATCCAGCAGGCATCGGTACGTCCGGCAGCTTGATAAGCCAGAGTCAGTGCGGCAGAACCGACCTGATGCAATCGAGCGCCCTGCAGATAGAGTTGCCGCGTGCCCTTCAGGTGCTGCTCTAGGCCGGCTTCATTGTGGAAGTTAAAGTGATTGCCGATCAGCGCGTTAGGGATGGTGGTTAGGTCGCTGACGCGAATCCTTTTACCATTTACTTGGGCACCGCGACCACGGCTGGCGGTAAACTCTTCACCGGTGATGGGGTTGAGGACTACCGCGTGTTCGATTCGTCCTTGCTGTTTGCATACCAGAGCTAAGGCGAATGTAGGCAGCGCGCTGGCAAAATGGCTCAGGCCGTCGATAGGATTAAGGTACCATTCAAAGTCACTTTTTTCTTGGCTGCCAATAGATCCGCTCTGTAATCCCGTGACCCGATGTCCTGGGTTAGCCTTGAGTAGGTGATAGGCGATGGTTCTTTCCGCTGCGGAAGCTGTGTCGACAATATATGCGCCGACATCTTCGTTTTCTGATTTGATAATATCGAGACGTTCGACGGCACGGGCGACTTGTTCGCCAGCGATCCGAGCGGCCCGCAGGGCAATATTTAGAGTGGGTTGCATGATTAGCGCTTTCTGTACGGCTGAAACGATCGCGGAGTATAGCAAACTAAGGCCGGAGGGGGCTAAGTGTTTCGGTTGTTTTGTTGTTGCCTATCTTCGGCGTCTAACCGTTGGGGCGATTGGCTGAAGTGGCTGTGGACTTAACCTCTATGCGTTGCTTACTGCGTCTGTGGGTTATCTGGTAGAATCTCCCGCTTTGGGTTTTCGAAGATGGTTGAAATGCTTTCCTCGCTACGAGTTGTGCTGGTAAATACGACGCATCCCGGCAATATCGGTGGTGTAGCCCGTGCTATGAAAAATATGGGCATCAGCCGGTTGGTGTTGGTGCAGCCTAGGGACTTCCCAGCGGATGCGGCTTTCGCACGCGCTGCTGGCGCTACGGATATTCTTGATCAGGCCCTTGTGGTTGAAACTCTTGATGAGGCGCTGGTGGGTTGTCAATTAGTGGTTGGAGCCAGTGCTCGTGGCCGACATATTCCCTGGCCGGTGGTTGATCCGCGCCAGCTGGCCGAGCAGGTGGCGTCTGTATTTTCCGCTGCTGTAGAGCCTTTGCCGCAGGTCGCGCTGGTTTTTGGCCGGGAGGACCGTGGGCTGACCAATGATGAGTTGCATCGTTGTCACCGGCATGTGCATATTCCTTCAAATCCAGAATTCAGTTCTTTAAATCTGGCCGCCGCGGTGCAGGTGATCTGCTACGAGTTACGGATGGCTGCTTTGGCTATGCAAAAAGAGCAGGGACAGAGCCCGCAGGCTGAGCCGTATTGGGGGACTGCCTGGGACATAGAATCTGCTAGTTCAGATGAGCTAGAGCGCCTGTTCTCCCATATGGAAAAGGTGATGACCGATATCGAATTTTTAGATCCGGAAAATCCGCGGCAGTTGATGACCCGGCTGCGGCGGCTGTATTTACGTAGTCATCTGGATAGGGTCGAGGTAAGTATTTTGCGTGGTATTTTAACGGCAACCGAAAAGGTTGTTAAGAAACAGGAAAGAAATGATGTTTGATCAGCTTCGAGAGGATGTTCAGTCTGTATTTGAGCGCGATCCTGCCGCTCGAAATACATTTGAAGTGTTGACCAACTATCCAGGCCTGCATGCGCTTATCTTGCATCGTCTCTGTCATGGTTTGTGGACGCGCGGTTTCAAATGGCTGGCGCGGACTATTTCTACCCTGGCACGTTGGCTCACCGGTATAGAAATCCACCCCGGGGCGCGTATTGGCAGGCGGTTTTTTATCGATCACGGGATGGGCGTGGTGATCGGTGAGACGGCGGAGATCGGCAATGGGGTGACCCTTTATCACGGGGTAACTCTGGGAGGCACCACCTGGAATAAAGGCAAGCGCCACCCCACTCTGGAGGATGATGTGGTTGTAGGTGCGGGGGCTAAAATACTGGGGCCCTTTGTGGTGGGTAAGGGCGCGCGAATAGGTTCGAACGCTGTGGTCACCAAGACGGTTCCTGCTGGCGCTACCGTGGTGGGTATCCCAGGCCGGATTGTGCGATGCAGCGAGGGGGGCGATGATTGTTTGGATCAGACGATACAGCGGCAGAAGATGGCGAGCAAAATTGGCTTTGATGCCTACGGTGTCACCAGCGAGCTGTCGGATCCAGTTGCGCATGCGATCCAGGCGTTGCTCGACCATATGCAGGCTGTTGATACGCGGATTGAGGTTATGAGTCGGGCGATGCGGTTGTTGGGGGGGGATTGTCCCGAGCAACGGTTGCCCGAGCTGGATCCGGAGGATTTTGCCGAGGTGGGAGAGAGTCGTGCGGCCAAGAGCGGGATTGATGATGAGGGTGCGGATAAAAATCCGGCAGAGCATTCGGGTAGAGAGCAGTAGTTGCCTTGGGGTTTGGTCTTACTTGGTTAAGCTTTGGTCTGTAGTCGGTTTGGTAGGTTGGCGTTGTTGCAGGTAATAATTGACTAAAATAGTCGGCTAATGGATAATCCTTGTCAGCAACACTCATTACGGGGATTATACCGATGCGATTAACTACCAAAGGGCGCTATGCCGTCACCGCAATGCTGGATCTCGCATTGCACGAGGGCCGAGGGCCGATTAGCTTGGCTGATATTTCGTCTCGGCAACGGATCTCTCTGTCTTATCTTGAGCAGCTTTTTGCTAAGCTACGTCGCAATGGGCTGGTCAAAAGCGTCCGTGGGCCCGGTGGTGGCTATCAGTTAAGCCGTGATAAGGCAGAGATTTTTGTGGTCCAGGTGATCGATGCGGTCAACGAATCGGTCGATGCGACCGGCTGTAACAGCAAGGGTGATTGCCACGAAGGCGAAGCCTGTCTGACTCATCATCTTTGGTGCGATCTCAGTGACCAGATTCACGGCTTTCTGAGTGGTATCAGTCTGGATGATCTGGTCGGGCGCAAGGATGTCCAGAGCGTTTCACAGCGTCTGGATCAGGCGCATTTAAAAACGATTGAATTTGAACGTATTGAAGCAACCGGCTAATGGTTGCTCATGTCTTACGGAGAATAGAATGAAGCTGCCGATCTACCTCGATTACTCAGCCACGACACCGGTTGATCCACGTGTAGCTGAAAAAATGTGCCAGTGTCTGACCTTAGAAGGCAATTTTGGCAATCCTGCATCACGCTCGCATCTGTTCGGCTGGAAAGCGGAAGAGGCGGTTGAGATCGCTCGGCGTCAGGTGGCGGATCTGATTAATTGTGATCCGCGCGAGGTCGTCTGGACCTCGGGCGCTACGGAATCGGATAACCTAGCTATCAAGGGTGTCGCACACTTTTATAGTAAGAAAGGTAAGCATATCGTCACCTCCAAAATTGAGCATAAAGCGGTGCTGGATACCTGTCGTCAGCTGGAGCGGGAGGGTTTTGAAGTTACCTACCTAGATCCTCAGGCCAATGGTATCGTGGCCCCAGAGGCGATCAAACAGGCCTTGCGCGAAGACACTATTTTAGTCTCGATCATGCATGTGAATAACGAGATTGGAGTGATCAATGATATCGAGGCGATCGGTGAGATCACCCGTGAACATAAGGTTTTGTTTCATGTTGATGCGGCTCAGAGTGCCGGCAAGATCAATATTGATCTGGGGCGCTTAAAAGTTGATCTGATGTCGTTTTCTGCACATAAGGTGTATGGCCCTAAAGGGGTTGGTGCGCTTTATGTCGGGCGCAAGCCAAGAGTTCGTCTCGAGGCGCAGATGCACGGCGGAGGGCATGAGCGGGGTATGCGTTCAGGCACCCTGGCAACACACCAGTGCGTCGGTATGGGTGAAGCCTTTGCGCTTGCTAAAGCTGAAATGCACCAGGAGAGCGAGCGCTTGTTGGGGCTTCGGCAGCGGCTTTGGGATGGGGTGAACGATCTGGAGCAGGTGTTCTGCAACGGCGATCCCGATCTGCGGGTTTCGGGTAACATCAACATCAGCTTTAACTTTGTCGAAGGTGAGTCGTTGCTGATGGCGCTGAAGGATCTTGCTGTTTCCTCGGGCTCCGCCTGTACCTCGGCAAGTCTCGAGCCCTCTTACGTGCTCCGTGCGCTAGGTATGAATGACGAGATGGCGCATAGCTCGATCCGTTTTGCGATAGGTCGGTTTACTACCGAAGCGGATATTGATCATGCGATCGAAAAAGTGCGTACAGCGGTTACCAAGCTGCGCGAGCTGTCACCCCTGTGGGATATGTATAAAGACGGCGTCGATCTGGAAAAAGTAGAGTGGGTTAGTCACTGAATAGGTCACTCTTAGTCAGTTAAAAAGGTAAAAAATCATGGCGTATAGCGAAGAAGTTTTAGACCATTACGAAAATCCACGTAATGTTGGCAAGATGAACGATCAGGATTCCCATGTAGGTACGGGGATGGTCGGTGCGCCTGCTTGTGGTGATGTGATGCGGTTGCAGATCAAGGTTAACGATGCGGGCATTATTGAAGATGCGAAGTTCAAGACCTATGGTTGCGGTTCAGCGATCGCTTCAAGTTCTCTAGTGACCGAATGGGTCAAAGGGATGACTCTAGACCAGGCTGCAGAACTGAAAAATACCGAGATCTCTCAACAGTTGGCTTTGCCACCCGTTAAGATCCATTGCTCGGTTCTGGCAGAAGATGCGATTAAGGCTGCGATTGCAGATTACCGCACTAAAAATTTGTAATTAACAATGTTGTAACCGATTGTCGGATCGGCTGATTCTAGATAAGGGAGTTTTATGGCCATCACCATGACCCAGGCGGCGCATAACCACGTCAGCAAATTTCTGCTTAATCGAGGTGCAGGTGCCGGTGTTCGAGTAGCTGTTCGTACCACCGGTTGCTCGGGTATGGGGTACGTCCTAGAGTTTTCAGATGTTATCGATGCCGAGGACAAGGTGTTTGATATCGAAGGTGTTAAGGTGATTGTGGATCCAAAAAGTCTACTTTACCTCGATGGCACTGAGCTCGATTTTGTCAAAGAGGGGCTGAACGAAGGGTTTAAGTTCAATAACCCCAACGCCCGTAGCGAATGCGGCTGCGGTGAGAGCTTTAGCGTTTAATAAGGGCTTTAGTGTTTAATATGCTGTCTTGGCATTTATTGAAAACACTTTGTATTGAATAATAGCTGGTTGCTGTTTAAATTCCGGATCAAGCCTGTTCTGTTGGGCGAACGAATTTTTTAAAGTTTGCCCAGTGGAGCTTCGGCCCTCGTCATGACTATCGAAAAAAACTTTTTTGTACTCTTTGGCTTACCGCAAACCTATCAAATCGATATGGCGGAACTCTCGGGGCGTTACCTGAGCTTGCAAAAAAACTTACACCCCGATCGGCATGCCCACCTGGGTGAGCGTGAGCAATTGCGTGCGATCCAGGCTGTCGCGCATCTGAATGATGCCCTTGCTACCCTTAAGTCTCCGCTGAAACGTGCAGCCTATTTGCTGAGGCTAAAGGGTATCGATACGGCGGGCAGCTCGACGACTATTTCCGATGGTGCGTTTTTGATGCAGCAGATGTTGCTGCGCGAAGAGTTGGATGAGGCTAAAGATGCCGAGGATCCACTTGCTGAACTCGAGCGTTTGCAGAAAAAAACAGCGTTGCTTGAGGCGCAGTTACATCAGAGTCTGGCGAGCTTGCTCGATAGCGACGATGCTGCCGTTTTGCAGCAGGCGCTAGCGACGCTGCGGAAACTGCAGTTTTTTGACAAACTGCAGCAACAAATTGAATTATCAGAAGATCAACTGGCGGATTTTTAATGCTACTGCAGATTTCAGAACCGGGACAGAGTGCCAAACCCCATCAGCATAAGCTGGCCATCGGCATCGATCTAGGTACCACTAATTCATTGGTGGCGACAGTGCGTAGCGGTAAGGCTGAAACGCTTGCAGACAGTCAAGGGCGGCATCTGCTCCCCTCGGTAGTGCGTTACTGCAGCGAGGTAGGGCCGCTAGTAGGATTTGTGGCGCGCGACCAGGCAGCTGAGGATCCCTTTAATACCATCGTCTCGGTGAAGCGGTTGATGGGGCGCGGGCTCGATGATCTTCGTCGCCTAGGCAATCAGCTACCTTACGAGTTTGTTCCTGGTGAGGGCGGTATGCCCTATCTGAAAACGGCGGCTGGTAATAAAAGCCCGGTGCAGGTCTCAGCTGACATACTTAAAGTGCTGGCCGCACGCGGAGCTGAGTCATTAGGTGGCGAACTGGTGGGAGCTGTCATCACGGTACCGGCCTATTTTGATGAGTCCCAGCGACAAGCCACTAAGGATGCTGCGTTGCTGGCGGGTATTAATGTCTTGCGACTGCTGAATGAGCCTACCGCTGCTGCGGTGGCTTATGGTCTGGACCAGTCTGCAGAAGGAATATTTGCAGTCTATGATCTTGGCGGCGGCACCTTCGATATCTCTGTGTTGAGACTCAATCGTGGCGTTTTTGAGGTGCTCTCAACCGGCGGCGATAGCGCTCTGGGCGGTGACGATTTTGACCATCTCATCGCGGAGTGGGTGTTGCAGCAGATGGGACGAATCGAGCTGGCTCAGAGTGACCAGCGCCGGTTGCTTGACCTTGCCCGAGCGGCTAAAGAAACGCTGACATCTAAGGACCAAACCGAGCTGTCAATCAGTCTTTCCGGGCAAGATTGGCAAGGCGTATTGACCCGGGAGCAGTTCGATCAGCTTATAGCGCCGAAAATCAAGCAGACGTTGCGCACCTGCCGCAGGGCATTGAAAGATGCGGCTGTTAGTACAGACGAGATCGCCGAAGTGGTGATGGTCGGCGGTTCAACCCGGGTGCCGCTGGTGCGAGCTCAGGTTGAGAGCTTCTTTGGCAGTAAGTTGCACACGGATATAGATCCCGATCGGGTTGTGGCTATAGGGGCTGCGATTCAGGCGGACGTCTTGGCAGGTAATAAGCCGGATGCCGATATGCTGTTGCTAGATGTGATTCCGCTCTCGCTTGGATTGGAGACGATGGGCGGACTCGTCGAAAAAGTGATAAATCGCAATACACCTATTCCGGTCGCCCGTGCCCAGGAGTTTACTACTTACCAGGATGGTCAAACGGCGATGGTTATCCATGTGCTTCAAGGCGAACGGGAGCTGGTCGATGACTGCCGTTCGCTATCTCGGTTTGAGCTGCGTGGGATTCCACCGATGGCGGCGGGCAGTGCCAAGGTGCGGGTTACCTTTCAAGTCGATGCGGATGGTTTGCTCAGTGTCGCTGCGCGTGAATTAGGCAGCGGGGTCGAAACAGCGGTTGAGGTTAAGCCGTCCTACGGTCTGGCGGATGCCGAAATTGCCCGGATGATCCAAGACTCCTTTAGTCATGCCCAGGATGATATAGAGCTGCGGGCCCTTCGTGAGCAGCAGGTTGATGCGGATCGTCTGATCGAAGCGCTACAAAGTGCCTTAGCTGCTGATGGTGAGCGGCTGCTGAATGCAGACGATCGGGCGATACTCTTGCAGGGGATTGAGCTGCTACGGCGGGTGCGTCAGGGTTCTGATACCGCCGCAATCGCGCAGGGTATCGAGGTGCTGAGCTTGGCCAGTGACGAGTTTGCGTCACGGCGCATGGATGACGGTATTCGCCGGGCGTTGTCCGGACACTCGGTAAATGAAATTTAATTGTACTCTCTGAAATTGCACGGCTGATCCGTGCTAATCCTCTGAGCTGTTCTTCTATTGTATAAAGCCCCTGTTGCGGGTGTTAAGGAGCCAAGATGCCGCAGTTGATCTTTCTGCCACACCATGAACTTTGTCCCGAGGGCAAGGTGATTACTGCCGAGCCCGGAGTCAGCATCTGCGATGCGGCACTTGCAGAAGGGATTGAGATCGAGCATGCCTGCGAAAAGTCCTGCGCCTGTACCACCTGTCACGTCATCGTGCGTGAGGGTGGTGACTCCTTAGCAGAGGCCGATGAGCTGGAGGAGGATATGCTCGACAAGGCCTGGGGGTTGGAGCCTGACTCGCGTTTGAGTTGCCAGTCGATGGTGGGGGATGAAGACCTGGTGATCGAAATCCCAAAATACACCATTAATCAGGTCTCTGAAGGGCACTAGGCTTGTTTTTTAAGCATTAATCGGGAGAAATCTATGTCGCTTAAATGGGTAGATACAAGAGATATTGCGATAGAGTTGATTGACAAGCATCCTGATGTGGACCCTCAGCGTATCCGCTTTACCGACCTGATGGAGTGGGTAATGGCGCTGGATGATTTTGATGATGATCCTAAGCATTGCGGCGAAAAAATTCTTGAAGCGATCCAGGCTGACTGGATCGATGAGATGGACTAGCCGTGTTTAGTCCGCCTTAATTTGCAATACGGCTAATTAGCCTTGAACACTAGTTGTTCAGGGCTTTTTTGCATTATATAATCCGCCCTTTTTTTCAGCCAAATTTGGAGGTTATTTATATGTTACGAGTTTCTCAGGAAGCGCTGACCTTCGACGATGTGTTGCTGGTTCCCGGATATTCCGAAGTTCTGCCCAAGGATGTCAGCCTTAAAACACGGTTGACCAAGGGTATCAGTCTAAATATTCCCCTGGTTTCTGCGGCGATGGATACGGTGACCGAGGCGCGCTTGGCCATTGCTATGGCCCAGGAAGGTGGGATCGGCATTATTCACAAGAACATGACCATCGCCAAGCAGGCGGCGGAGGTGCTCAAGGTCAAGCGCTATGAAAGTGGTGTGGTCAAGGATCCTATCACCTGCTCTCCAGATCTGACCGTGGGCGAGCTGCATAAGCTGGCTGCACTGCATGGATTTTCTGGTTTTCCGGTGGTTAAAGGCAAGGATCTGGTTGGTATCGTAACCAGCCGGGATATGCGTTTTGAGCAGCATCTGGAGGCAACGGTTGATTCCATCATGACCCCGAAGGAGCAGCTGGTTACTGTTGTTGAGGGGGTCGACTCTGACAGGGTGCGTAATCTGCTGCGCAAGCATCGGATCGAGAAGATTCTGGTCGTTGACGCCGATTTCCATCTCAAGGGGATGATGACCGTAAAGGATATGAATAAGGCGAAGGCCTATCCTAATGCCACTAAAGATAGCGAAGGTAGCCTGATTGTCGGTGCGGCGGTGGGTACCGGGCCTGAGACCCCCGAGCGGATTGCTGCGCTGGTCAAAGCCGGGGTCGATGTGATTATTGTCGATACCGCGCACGGCCACTCCAAGGGTGTTATTGATCGGGTTCGCTGGACCAAACAGCATTTCCCCGAGGTGCAGGTGATCGGCGGTAATATCGCCACGGCAGAGGCCGCGATTGCGCTGGCCGATGCCGGAGCCGATGGGGTTAAGGTCGGTATCGGCCCCGGCTCTATCTGCACCACCCGAATTGTCGCCGGTGTCGGGGTGCCGCAGATCTCGGCGGTCGCTAACGTGGCTGCAGCCTTGAAGGAGCGAGACGTTCCTCTGATCGCCGATGGTGGGATCCGTTTTTCTGGTGACCTGGCCAAGGCAGTTGCCGCCGGCGCGAGTGCGGTGATGATTGGTAGCATGTTGGCTGGCACCGATGAGGCACCGGGCGAGATCGAGCTGTTTCAGGGACGTTCTTTCAAGGCCTACCGCGGTATGGGATCAATAGGCGCTATGGCGCAGTCGCAGGGTTCTTCGGATCGTTATTTTCAAGATGCCGACGCGGGTGCTGAAAAGCTGGTTCCCGAGGGAATCGAAGGTCGAGTGGCCTGTAAGGGACCGATGGCCTCGGTGGTCCACCAGATGATGGGGGGGTTGCGCTCCAGTATGGGCTATACCGGTAGTCGGGATATTGAGCAGATGCGGACAAAACCGCAGTTTGTGCGCATTACCGGTGCGGGCATGGCAGAGAGTCATGTTCACGATGTGACGATTACCAAAGAGGCACCGAACTACCGGGTCGGTTGATCCGTACGTCGAAGACAAAAAGCGATAGGGCGGTGCGTACCGCCCTATCTTGTTTCAGCAGCAACCTAGGGGCTCGGCCAGTGCCGGGATCATAGTGGAGTAAACGACCGTGTTAGAAGATATTCATGCACAGCGAATTCTGATTATTGATTTTGGATCCCAGTACACCCAGTTGATCGCTCGTCGGGTTCGTGAGTGCGGTGTTTTTTCTGAAATTCGCGCCTTTGATATGAGCGAGGCAGAGATCCGTGCGTTTAATCCTAGAGGGATTATTCTGGCCGGTGGTCCCGAATCGGTGACGGCGATGGATACCCCACGAGCACCCCAGGTGGTGTTTGAACTGGGGGTGCCGGTGCTCGGGATCTGTTATGGGATGCAGACCATGGCGGAACAGCTTGGCGGCACGGTGGTGAGCTCTGATCAGCGTGAGTTTGGCTTTGCCCAGGTTAGGATCGAGGGTAGTGGTGCGTTGCTTGATGGGATCGAAGACCATGTAGCCAACAACGGCGTGCTGCTCCTCGATGTGTGGATGAGCCACGGCGATAAGGTTGGTACCCTGCCTAAGGGTTTCCATCTGATGGCGGCAACCGAGAGTGCACCTATTGCCGCTATGTACGATGAGCAGCGGCGTTTTTACGGGGTTCAATTCCACCCTGAGGTGACTCATACCAAGCAGGGAGAGCGGATCCTATCGCGTTTTGTGCGCGATATCTGTGGCTGCGAAGGCCTATGGACCGCATCCAATATCGTCAAGGACGCGATCGAGCAGGTGCGTGAAAAAGTCGGCAGTGACCATGTGTTGCTGGGACTGTCTGGCGGGGTGGATTCGTCGGTCGTGGCTGCTCTGCTGCACAAGGCGATCGGCGACCAACTGACCTGTGTATTCGTCGATAACGGCCTGTTACGTAAGCGCGAAGGCGATCAGGTGATGGATATGTTCGCCAAGAACATGGGCGTCAAGGTGATTCGGGTCAATGCCCAGGAGCTGTTTTTGGGCAAGCTTAAAGGGGTCTCTGATCCTGAGGCCAAGCGTAAGGTGATCGGTAACACCTTTATTGAGGTGTTTGATACCGAATCGCACAAAATCGATAACGTTAAATGGCTGGCGCAGGGAACGATCTATCCTGACGTAATCGAGTCTGCGGCGGGTAAAACCGGCAAAGCGCATGTGATCAAGTCGCACCACAATGTTGGCGGACTGCCAGATGATATGGCACTGGAGCTGGTTGAGCCCTTGCGTGAGCTGTTCAAGGACGAGGTCCGCAAGATCGGTCTTGAGCTAGGGTTGCCTTACGACATGGTCTACCGCCATCCGTTCCCAGGTCCAGGTCTTGGGGTGCGGATTCTTGGTGAAGT
>CAXBEA010000018.1:0-47116 GCA_963974645.1 uncultured Neptunomonas sp.
TTGTGGCTACAGGGTTTGAGGCATTTAAGGTGGTTTTTAAGTCACGGATTCAGGAATAAGAAACTCATCGCCGCCGATCCGCGCAAATATATCCCCATTGCGCACGCACTGATTGACCGCCTGAGTGATGGTGGAGATCATCCAGTCCCCCATCTTGTGGCCAAAATTGTCATTGATGGTTTTTAGATTATCGATATCAATAAAGCAAACTACGAAATGTTTACCGTTACGCTGAGCCTGTGACATCAGCTTATCGAGTACGATCAAACCGGTACGACGATTCATGATTCCGGTCAACTCATCGGTAGTCGCGTAATGCTCAAGCACCTTCTGAGCTTTCTTAATCTCTGAGATGTCGGTCAGGCCAATCACCAGAAGAGGTTCATCTTGGATAGATATCTTGCGGACCGATGCCAATGTCGGCATAGCTGTGTTTAGGGCGTTGATAACAATAATTTCGTACTCATTAACGCTGCTGGCTTCACCAAGCCGGTGTAGGAATTTGACATTAGGCGGATGATTGATATCCATAAACTCTTTAAAACAGCGATCACCTGCAGAAAACTCGAGGAGCAATATGTCATGAGCTTTCTGGTTTACGCGAATGATTGACAGCGTTTCCGGATTGACTAGCAACAAGGCGGTAGGGCTGACTGAAAACAGTTTTTCAAGGTCTTCTTCGCGTTGCAGTAATGCTTTCATATCTGCGGCGATGCGACGGGCAGCAGGGGCAAAAATCAGTAGAGCTACAAGTATCAAAATGAGCAGGGTGATACCGAGTAATATAAGTTCGAGCCGTCTTATAAAGTCGACTTTTTCATTGGCTTCGTGCTCGTAGCGAAAAACCACTCTGTTCATTCCGGTCAAAAAATCCTGTTCATTTTCTCTTATCTGGACCTGCGCCAGGGCAACGCTGCTGGGATCTGCCAACGGGTCAAGAAGTGTTGTGGTAGCGGTAGAAATTAGCTGCTTATTTTCGGCGATATTGGCAAAGAGTGCCGTGATCTCTGCGCTGTTATCGCCTGGCAGACCTAGCTCGATATCTCCATGCTGTAGCCCCTGATGGGAACGGTTCCATAGAGTCACAGCAGCGCTGAGTTCCTCGCGAGTCGCACTGAGCTGGTCGGGATTTTCTGCGTTATTAATGGCACTGCTAGCCTTGGCGATTTTTTGACTGAGCATCCGCTGCCGGCCGGCAATATTGACCACCCGAGAAACATAACCCTGACTTTCGAAAGAAAGCTGAATGATAATCTGGGAGCTGATCGTCAGCACCGCAATCAACGTCAGCGCGATAATATAACGTAGCCGCAATTGACTACCGGTCAGGCGGAAACGTTGGGTTTGCGCAGGTAGATCCGTTGTCATAACAACACTCTTTACTTCATTGGCGACAGCTTGTCATCAAACACGCTGTACCCTGAACTCTAGCAGGAGATGGATGCAAAAGGCATCCATAGTCCCCATTACAGGGTAATGGGTTATCAGAGACGGTGGGGTATCTGGTCCGGATAAGCGCCGTAGGGACGTTAACAGGTCGGGCTGAGCCTGGTTCCTGCGCACGGGGTTAGAAGATGATCAGGTCTGAATCGAGGTTGAAGATACTGGCAAAGGCATCGTAGCTGAAGACCTCAAACGGGTTTTTGCCCCATTCTTTACTACCAAACCGGCAGGTATGGGAACCGGGTTGGGCTGTCTATTTCCTACGGAATCGTGCAATCAACGAAGATTAGCGATGCTATGGTACCGTTCGTACAATCCATGATGTAAGTCTGCGTGCCACAGGCAGCATTAAAAGCAAGGCGGGAAAGGCTATTAACCATGAGATTGCCCAGGAACCCATCCAGATATTCAGAACATCCTCAGCCCATCCAATGCTTCTTAAGGTACTGATGAAGGAAACAATGCAGGTCATGAAGAAAGACAGAATCAAAGGCATTACAAAAGCAGTATAGCGAGCAGGGAGCTTGCGAAGAAGGAAGGCGCTATTTGGTCTTGGGGTGTTCATGAGTGATCCTGAGGAAAACGCCTAAGGGGTTAAAAAATCACATGGCTAATAAGCGGGCCGAAGATCTATAATCCTCAGCCCGCACCACGTCGTCTACACAGGGTATCCTAGCGAGCGGATCCTCAGTGTCGGCAAGCATACTCTATTGCCTCAACATTCAAGAAGCAAAGAAACGACCCTAAGTTGCAGTTGATACTGATTTCTTAGGGCTGACAATGCCATTGTTTATTTATACGCTCCTGAGGCGTAATGCAACTCATAGCTATGGCTGTAGATCTCTAGGATGTTGCCGAACGGATCTTCCATATAGATCATTCGATAGGGTTTTTCACCCGGGTAATAATACCGAGGCTTAGCCATTCGCTTCTTGCCTCCAGCGGCGACAATTTTCTCAGCCAACCCCTCGACATCGGGGTCTTGAACGCAGAAATGAAATACCCCCGTTTTCCAATATTCAAAATTGTCATCTGGGTTCTGTTGATTCTTGAATTGAAACAACTCGACACCGATGCGGTCCCCCGTTGATAGGTGGGCGATCTTAAAGGATTCCCAGCTAGCCCCGAACACATCGGTACACATCTCTCCGATAGGGCTGTCATCCTCGACAATCTCAGTAGGCTCCATAATCAGATACCACCCCAGTACCTGGGTATAAAATTTAACTGCGGCATCAAGATCTGGCACTGAAATCCCGATATGGGAAAACGTACGGGGGTAGGGGTTTGCAGGTGTCTCAGGGCGTGAATCGGTCATGACTTTTGCTCCACATTATTAATGTTGATGAGCAGTGTATAAAGCTATCATGCTGATATAAAATTATCATTAATGATAATTTTGATAATCTCTAGTTATGATAAATCCCGTATTCCTTCGTACCTTTATGAGCTTGGTGAGAACCCATCACTTCACGCGTACCGCTGAGCTACTCAACATGACCCAGCCAGGCGTTAGCCAGCACATCAAGAAGCTTGAAGCGCTGCTTGGCAAGCCGTTGCTAAGCCGTCATGGGAAATCTTTCGAGTTAACAGCCGTTGGCGACAGTTTGTATCGCTACGGATTACAACAGGCCGAAGCGGAGTCTGAGCTGGTCAACAGCATCGCTGGGGATGACCTGCATACCGGTGACTGCAGGCTTGCTTGTTCGGGCTCAATGGCAATGCAGCTTTACCCAGCGTTACTGAATCTACAACAGCGATTTACAGGCCTAACAGTGAGTGTTGAGGCGGCACCTAACTTGGCCATTGTTGAGCGGATTAGATCCAACCAATCAGATATGGGCATCGTAACGCAGCCTGTTAACGATCCAAAACTGGTGCAAGAGCGGCTTGGTGAAGATGCACTCTGTTTGGTGGTCCCAGCACAAGCCGAGTCAACATGGCCCGTGTTATTGCAGCTTGGCTTTATCAGCCATCCAGACGGGCATCACTATGCAACTCAGCTATTAGAGATGAATTTTCCGAACGAATTTTTGGGGATGGATCGGATCCCGCAGTCTGGCTATATCAACCAACTCAGCCAGATTTTATTGCCGGTCTCTCTGGGCTTAGGGTTTACGGTTATTCCACAGTCGTCACTGGACGCATTCCACTACCCTGATCGTATTCGCAGTGCCCAGCTCAGGGTGCCAATAAACGAAACGGCGTTCCTTATCACCAAAAAGCACCGCGCATTAGCCTCAAGATACCAAATGATCAGAGAGATCCTGGCAGATCAATGGAGCTAACCCGTACGACACGCTCAATTTTCCTGAATTCAAAATGAAAGCATAAGCTAGTAGCCGAAAGTACGTCAGCCACCACAAAACAATTGTTACCAGGCTCGGCGTAAACTACCGGTCGTAGCAGGGAAACGATTAATTCCCGGCCTCGCAAGACAAACACTCGAAATGCGAAGGGGGTGGTTTTTTACCCGTTTTTTGTTTGAGCGCGATGGTTCAAATCCAACTAGCCTGGCTTCGGCAGCTGGCGTGGGTCGGCGCATATTACCGACAGGATGTGAATTATAGTTCTTTTAGTTTTGGGTGGGCAATCCTTGTCTGTATGGCGTTAATTTACTATTTATCCTGATATGTTATTGATCCAAGTCAAAGATCTCGACTTCTCTGTTATTTTTGCTCTGGTTCAGGCAGGGAGTTTGTAGCATTATAATTCCTGTTGCTGAGAGGGTCTGTACTTCCCGTTCGTCCAGGAACGCCAGGAAAGCTAGGTTCAACCTACGGATATTGATCGATTATGGTGGCTGGTAAGGCTCCCATCTGAACTGACACTAAATAAAAAAACGAAGGTCATGTTATGAAGCATTTATTTAAGTCTTTGCTAGTCATTCTGTTCTGTCTACCGCTGCTGGCTGCAGCCAGCAACCGCGAGGATGCCAAAGCGATGACGCTTAAGGCCGTCGCCTATGTTGAACAACACGGTGTGGACGCTTCCCGGGAGCCGTTTCAGACAAAAGATGGTGCGTTTTATCAGGATGAACTCTATGTTTTTATAATTGATTTTAACGGTAAGACACTAATCCATGGCGCCAACCCAAAATTGGACGGCAAGGTACTGCTCAAACTCAAAGACCCCAAGGGCAACTACTTCATGAAGGACATGATCGAGGTGGTCAAGGCTGATGGCGGTGGTTGGGTCAACTACATGTGGAAACATCCGCAGACGGGTAAGTTGACGTCCAAGGTTACCTACGTTCAGAAGATCGCAGGCATCGATGGGCTGGTTGGTTGCGGAGTGTTCGAATAAGAGACTTGGTAGAATGATGGGCCTGAACGTGTCTTTGACTCTAGGGGCCCTTATGTTATTTGTTCTTTCTCGATCTAGGAGATCGCAATGCTCCGCCTTTCCGGATTAAAAATAGGTCCCAAACTGCTTGCCAGCCCGCTCTTGGTGTTGCTGTTTATGCTCGGTATGGGCGTGCTTACCTACAGCACGCTATCCAACCAGCGTGATGTTATTTATGGCCAATTCGAACAAAATTTGTACCGCTATGATGCCAGTGCCCAGGTTACCCTCAAACTGACCAGCGTTCACGCTGAGCTGTACCGAGTGATGAACCTGATCAGCATGGGGGTGGACGGGGAGGCGTTCCAGGCGCAGATAGATCAGATCTTCGCTCGCCTGGAGGAGGTCAAGCAGCAGATCGAGTCAGAGGCTTTGCTCCAGCTGGTGACCAGTTATGTTACCAATGTCCAGGATGCCGTCGACATGGCGGAGCTTGATTACACCGCTGCAACCATGATGATGGAAGATGCCGCCAAGGTGTTTGAGGAACTCAACAAAACTGTCAAGGCGACGATGACCGAATCCCTCAGCCGCAGCGACCAGATGCTGAGTGACTCACGCGATCAGATCGATGTCACGATCAACGTCTTTTCACTGTTGTTGCTGGCCGCCGCTGCGATATCGATTATCACTTCGTTATGGATCGCCAAATCGATTAAAAATCAGGTGGCCGAGGTTGGCAGGGGGATCTCGCTGGTGACGCAAGGCGATCTAACCTGCCGGATCGATGTTACGTCCAAAGACGAGCTGGGGGTCATGGCCGAAGAGTTCAATAGGTTCATCACCAGCCAGCAACAGTTGATTGGTTATATCACTACCTCTTCACAAGAGGTAAGTGCATCATCGAACCATTTGTCGGGTATCTCCGACGACACCAACCGCTTGATCGCCGAGCAGCATAGTGCCACCGATCAGGTCGCCACCGCAGTCAACGAGATGTCAGCCACGGTGCAGGAGATCGCCCGCAATGCGGTGGATGCCGCCTTTGCGACCAAGGCAGCCGAAGAAAATGCCAGCGATGGCCAGCGCGTGGTGTCGCTATCGATTGAGGCGATTCAATCGCTGGCGACCGATGTCGAAGCGGCCTCGACGGTGATCGGCGAACTCGAAGCGGATGCGGAAAATATCGGCACCATCTTGGATGTGATCAGGGGGATTGCCGAGCAGACTAACCTGTTGGCGCTCAATGCCGCGATTGAGGCGGCCAGAGCAGGCGAACAGGGGCGTGGGTTTGCCGTAGTGGCCGATGAGGTGCGTAACCTGGCTGGTCGCACTCAGAAGTCCACCACGGAGATCCAGGCGATGATCGAAAAGCTCCAGACGAGGGCAAGACATGCTGTGCAGGTGATGAACCAGGGGCAGGAAAAGGCCCAAAATACGGTTACACAGGCCGCCACTACGGGCAGCGCGTTGTTGAAAATTACCCAGATGGTCTCGACCATCAACGATATGAATACCCAGATCGCCAGTGCGGCGGAAGAGCAAAGCGGCGTCACCGAGGAGATCAACCGCAACGTGACCCTGATTAGCGAAATCTCAGAGCGCAGTTCAACCAGCTGTCATCAGACGGCGACGGCCAGTAGCCAGCTGAAAAGCCTGTCGAATGATCTGCTCAAGCAGGTGGAGCGGTTTAAAGTAGCATAGTGTTTGGGTAGCAGGTCAAACCCACTAGATCTTGCTGACATACGAAGATAAGACGGTCTGGCGCGACTTGGTCAGACTCCACCTAGATGTGTACCGCCGCGCTGTGACGCCAGTTCCATCTGTTTTTGGCGTTCCAAAAATCGCTTTTTTTGTATAATTGATTTCTTGTCGTGGCAATGGTGGCAGCTGACGCCTTTGAGATAATGGGCACTACTTTTTTCTTGCTCGGTAATCGGCTTGCGGCAAGCATGACACTGGTCATATAACCCTTTCTGTAGCTGATAGTTAACCGACACCCGGTCATCAAACACAAAGCAGTCACCTTGCCACAAGGAGTCCTGTGCGGGCATCTCTTCTAGGTATTTCAGGATGCCGCCTTGCAGGTGAAATACCTCATCAAACCCCTGCTCTTTGAGATAAGCGGTGGATTTTTCACAGCGAATACCGCCGGTGCAAAACATTGCGACTTTCTTGTGCTTATTTTTGTCCAGAGTATTCGCCACGAAGGATGGAAACTGGCGGAAGGTTTCTGTCTTGGGGTTGATCGCGTTGGCAAAGGTGCCAATTTCCACTTCGTAGTCGTTTCGCGTATCGATAACCAGCACGCTGGGGTCGCTTATCAGAGCATTCCAGTCGGCCGGTTTAACATAGGTGCCAACCAACCGATCTGGATCGATGCCTTCAACACCCAGGGTTACAATCTCTTTTTTCAGTTTGACCTTGCAGCGCTTGAACGGCAGTTGTGCGGCGTAGGACTCCTTGTGATCCAATTCGGCCAACCGTGGATCACTTTTCAGCCAGTCCAGCAGGGTATCGATCTGTTCGCGAGTACCGGCAACGGTTCCGTTGATCCCCTCTCGAGCGAGCAGTAAGGTGCCGCGAATGCTGTTCGCTTCCATCACTGCAAGCAGTGGTGCACGGAGCTGCTCATGATTTTCGAGAGTGACGAATTTATAGAGCGCAGTAACAACAAATTTTGACATGGGTATTCCTGATCGCGAGCTGGAACGTAAATCCAGTGGATTAGAGGGCAGAGTATGTTACCAAATAGTGACTTATGACACTTCTCTTTTTTGGCCCTTGTTTGTCATGGCTCGTTGCAGGTTGGGAGCAGATAGATAGCTGATTCGCTGAGCCGGCCATCAGACCCGCAGGGCCGCTTCATTGGATTTCCTTTATTTGTTGGGTTCTAGATGCATTAATCGATACGGCTGTGCAGTTTTTGCAACTCGATAATCGGGGGCTCGGGTAGCTCGGGTACCTGCTCCCGCACGATATCGGTGACCGCCTGGGGATAGATCCGAAACAGTAACCGGGTGTCGATGTTGAAGGGTTGGCGTATATGGGACGGTAGCTCGAAGCGTTCGACACGCGAGCTATCGGCGGCGATCCGGGTGTCGCTGAGCATTTTTTCATAGCGCCAGAACAGCAGCCCGACCGGCTTGCCGTCGGCGTCGCCGAACACCTTTTGGAACAGTCGACTATCGCCGGGAAGACGGCCCTCGTCATTGGCCACCCCGCTACTGTAAAGCAGCTTGCCGTCGTCGTCGGTGACCCTGACCTCGAGCCAGAGTTGGCGGAAATCGGCCACACCCGTTGGCAGGGCATGACCGGCACCCCGGTTGTGAACTTCCACCTCCAGGCTACCCGCCACCAGGCGCTGCTCGACTTCGGCGGCCGTTTTCAGCAACGCAATACTCATCTGCTCTTGCTCGGAGTTACGCAGACCGACCAGGTGGTGGTTGGCACCGGTAAACTGGTGCGTCACCAGGTTGTCCTGTAGTGCACCGCCATCGGTCGCAAGTCCCGGCTGGGGTTGACCAATCTTGCTGATATCGCCGACCAGGTGGCAGTCGATGCAGCCGCGGTGCTGTTGCGGGTCCTCGGGCGCGTTGAACGATGACCGGGACCACTCACCCCAGGTATCAACAATCAACGCACCGGATCCGGGAGCGAATTCGTTGTGGCAACCCTTGCAGTATTTCTCATCTTTGTAGAAGGGTTGCTGGTACGACTCGGCATGCACCTGGGGTGCGGCGTTGATCTGTTTATCGCCCAGCCAGCGGGCTGCGGCGATGGGGTTCTCTTCCAACAGGTAGCGCTCGCGGGACGCCAGATCGATGGTGTATGGGGCGTTACCGCCCGCGTCTTCCATCCGGGTAATACGGTGACAGAATAGACAGCCGGTGCCTTCGTCCAGATCGACTTCGCCAGCTTTATAGGCCTGCTCGATCGAGGTGCCGCCCTGCTCGAACATATGGTTGTCGCTGCCCAGGGACGCCAAACCCGAGGTCAGCCGTTGTGGCGAGTGACAGCCCAGGCACCAGCGTCTTATAGGCTCACCTTCGGCGGCGGCCGCAACATCCTCCATCGCCCGATAATAGGGGTTGGACTCGCCCATCAGTCGGTGGTTGGAGTCGACCCACTGGTTGTACAGATCGCTGTGACAGCGGCTGCAGGCGACCGAACTGGTCCATTCGCTGGGCTGTACCTGCGTGTTAGCAGGGTCCTCCGACTTGACCCTCAGCCAGGTCGACAGATAGGGCAGGTTTTGCGGCAGGGTGATAAAGCGTTGCAGCTGAGCGGTCATCGCCTTGGCCTGATCCGGCAGCTGGGCCGGATCGGCGTCGGGGTCGATCGCGATCGCCGCATCACGGTCGTCATGGCCCATGCCGCCCTGCGTATCCTGAATAATGCGGATCAGATCGGCACGGGTATCGGTGGCCAGAAAGGATTTGAGCTTGGCATGACCGGGTACCGCGTTAACCTTCTTATCCTGAAAGTGGCCTTCGACCAGGAAGCGGTTACTGAAGTTGAAGCCATCGAGATGGCAGCTGCTGCAGCTCATCCAGAAATCTCCGGCCATCGGAACCTGCGGCGAGTCGCTGGTGTTGGCGCTGTGGAACAGCCGGGTGCCATTGCGGGTCTGGGCGTCTAACGGATCCTGGGCAACGGTCTTGAACAGCGGGTGGCTATCGAGTCTGACCCGGGCGAAACTCGAGGATCCGCCGCGTGTCAGGCGGCTGATGTCCTGACTCATGGCATTCTGCACATAGAGCAGCTCATCCTGAACGACCAGGCCGCGTGGATTGTCGCCTGGTAGGTGGCGCAGAATCTGAGTGACCTGAGCGCCCCCCTGCGATTGTTTACCCTGGCGCCGTTGACTGCGGCTGTTGTTGGTTTTACTGCGGCGTGACAGGTCCACCACCATCAGGTCCTCGCTACCGGCCAGGGTGATGTAGAGCTTCTTCCCGTCTGCGGAAAACTCGGCGTCGGCGGGGTTGCTGACGATCCGCTGCCGGTTGGCGTTGTCGAGGATATTGATCTGGCGAAACAGCTCTTTGCGCAGGTCGATCCGCTCGTGTTCGTTACCGGGGGTCAGGTCGATGACCGACACCGCCGGAAAGATCGTGGACTGGAATTGAAACGGATGGTCGAAGTTCCATAGCAGGTGCGGCAACCAGGCCTCATGGCCATCGGGGCTGATAGCGATATCATCGAGCAGGCGGGGCAACCCCTGGGAGACAGACTGGTCGTCTACCTGAGAAACCGCCAAGTCGATCCGCCGCAGCAATTCGGGTTCGCTGCCGGGAGCTATAGTCGTCAGGTCATAGATCGACAGCTGACCGGTCATCGCGTGGCTGACCAGTAAGCGGTTGTCAGCGGTGATCGCCAGTCCCCGGGGGGTATCGGCGGTCGCTAGCGTCTGCTGGATAACGCCCTCAGGGTCGACCGCAAGCAAACGACCGCCTTCAAACTCGCTGACCCAGAACCAGCGATTGAGCGGATCGTAAACCACTGCAAAAGGACGGCTCCCGGTAGCAACGCGATGGCGTACGGCCAGGGTTTGAGGGTCGAGCAGCAGCAGCTCTTGATCGAGATAGGAGGTGACTGCCAGCAGAGAACCCTCTTCATTGAACGCGATTCTGCGCAGATCGCGTCCCAGAGAGACTTCTTGCTGGCGCTGCGGCGTTGGTTGCATCGAGGGCTGCGTCGAGGGTTGCTGACCGGCGTCGAGCAGGGTGCGGGTCAGACTGCCACCGTCGAAGTTGGCGGTGTAGAGGTGATGGCCATCCTTGGAGATCAGGATAGAACTACTCGACTGGGTCGCCTGGGTGCTGACGGGCAGGCTCAGCAGCAACAGCAGAGCAAAAAACAAAGGATTCATCGAA
Organism: uncultured Neptunomonas sp.; assembly: GCA_963974645.1. Classification (GTDB taxonomy): domain Bacteria; phylum Pseudomonadota; class Gammaproteobacteria; order Pseudomonadales; family Balneatricaceae; genus Motiliproteus. The sequence goes on from CAXBEA010000018.1 coordinate 10,605, forward strand.
TGTGTTTCCGGAGGCCGCTCAGCGGCTTGAGCAGAGGTTTAAAAAGAACCTGCAGAACCGACCAGCGCCAGGCATGGATCAGCAGGAGTATCGCAAACGGGATCGCCGTGATCAGGTGGACGTAGTGGTTGAAAATCCCCAGCCATTGGCCGGGGTTGCCGAGCAGCAGCAGATAAACGCCGCTAAGCGCGCTCAGGATCATCAGCCACTCGATCCCCTGGCCGGTTTTCCTGAGTCTGGGCTTAGCACAGTCTTGCAGCAGGCGACGGTGGCTCAGCCAGAAAGGGATAACGCCTAGCGGGAACAGCAGCAGCCCGGCGATGACATGGGCGAACAGCAACGTCCGGGTGCCTTGCCAGGGCAGCGTAAAGAGGTTCCACAGCGGCAAGCCGGTCAGAAACAGCAAGTACAGCGCGACTTCGGCCAAGCGATGGTGATAAGCCAGGTGGCCCCAGTAACGTTGCAGAACCTGCGCGTGGATTGCATTGGGTTGCATGGCTGGCATCGTGACCGGTCGCTGAATAAGAATGCTAATGATTATCCTTTAGCCTTGTGGTGTCCAGGATTTTCCAATCTAAAAGTAGGGTTTTTAGACCTACATCAAGTTCGCTGCTGGAGGGCTGCTGTGTGCCCTTGGTGTGTCGCAAACGGATTGCCCCTAATACGTATTGCCACTAAAGAGTACGGCCGATCCCTGATGGGATCAGCCACGAGTAAACACCGGTTTGGAATACGTGGTGCTTGCATGGGTTGGTTTCAGGCCCGGCTATTGGGCGCTGACTCTGACCTTGGCCGCCAGCACCATCGCGGTGCCATGCGGGCCACCTGCGCCAATCACCTGAGCGACGTTGTCGGCATCCAGATCGAAGCCTTCGCCTGCTACGCTCTGCTCGCCAGAATCACCCAACCACTCAGCCAGTTGCATACCCTGATCGGTGCTCGAGCCGTTGATCACGCCCTTGAACCAGCCGACATAACGGTCCGCCAGGGTTGCCAGCTCCAGTGCTTCATCGCGTTCGCCTTCGGCGTTCTTCAGGTGCGTCATGGCGGCACGCAGACCGCCGGAGATCGCCGCTGCTGTCCAGGGGGTCTGCTCGGTGGCCGCCCCCGGAACTTGCGCCCAGGTATTGATCGCCGGGTCGAACAGCTGGCTGTCGACGGCCAGGTACAGCTGCCGGGCGGCGTTGCGATACCTGGCATCCTCGGTGGCGAGGAAGACGGCGGTCAGGCCACGAATGGCAGCAAACTGAGCATCCAACGATTGGCCCGCATCTGCATCTGTCTCTGCGTTGGCCTTGAGAGTCGTGCCGTCATAGGCCAGGCCGTTGTCGCCAATCAGCCGGGTCAGGATAAAGTCCGCCTGAGCACGCATCATCGCCAGAGAGCGCTTACCCTGGGGCGACTGGAGATTGATGCCGCCGCCTTCGGCAGACGCGTAACCCACCGGCAGCGCGTCTTGCGACCGCTGGAAAATAGACAGCGCTACCAGGCTGTAGGCGGCATCGAAGGTGGTGACATGATCGCCTTTCTGGCCATCATAGCTATCGACCAGGGTGCCGGCTTGGGCATTGAAGTGCAGCGCGTCGAGGTTCTTGAACAGCATGGCCGACAGGTTGGAGGCCAGGGAGAAAGCGTCATCGGCTTGCATATCGTTGCCTACGTCGGCATCGACGTTGGCCTTGGGTGCAGAAGCAAAGGGCGCGCCATCAAATACCGCGCTAAAGGCCGGATTTTGCTGGCTGTTGGCTTGGCGCTGATCGGAGTAAGCAAAATATTCGCTGACCGGCCACAGCATCAGCCAGTTGTCACGCAGGCGGGAACGGCCATCAATCACTTTCAGGCGGGCAATCGAATGGACGCCGTTTTGGTTGCCCTCGGTAACCGCCACCTGATGCGGGAACCAGACGGCACCCTTGGCGGGATCATAGTCGGGATTGATGACGCGACCGAGCTGCTTGCCGTCGTAGCCCAGCAGCTGTTGCAGCATTAGCAGCTTATCAATCGACAGCTCGGTCAGGATAACCCCATTCATACCGTCAACGGCGGAAACCCCCAATGCATGAACGCCGTCCTGATCCTGCGTGGCAGACTGCGCCTCGACCTCTGCATCGCCCTCGACGCGGTGCATGCCGCCGAGGAAATCCTGCGACCACATCACCTCTTTGAGCAAGATGCCGCCGACAGCAGCCGGGTTGATCACCTTCTCGGTCTGACTATCGGTCCAGCCCAGGGTGGCGTAGTCGCGGGAGTAGGCGGGTACTTGCGTGTTGAGACTGCGGCTCTTGCCGTTGGCATCCAGGTGCTCGAGCGCATCGCCATTAACGATACGGGTATCGACGGGGCCTGCGAACTCGGGCAGCGCCGTCTGGTAGGGTAGCGAGATCGGATAAAGGTTCAGCGGAATCTCTGCGGCAGGGTAGCCGACCGAGCCCGCCAGTTCGATAAAGCGCTTGCCGAGCGACTGCATATCGCCGCCGCGCTTGGCATTTTGTGGGCCATTAACCAGATGGGGACCGGCTTTAGACTGGTAGTTGAGCGCATACATCGCCTCTTCAGAATATTCGTAGCTCTCGATCCCGGCGGCGTAGTCAAACGCGCTCGGCTGGTTGATCTGATTCGGATCGAGAACGTCCAGATTCAGCCCCAGACTTTCGGCCAGAGGCTCACCGGAGAGTTCGAACTCGGTATACGCCAGCATCGCAGCGGCGGGCATAAAGCGCTTATCGATCACCTCGACCCTTGGGCCGGCTATGGCGGTGGTGCTCAGTAACATAACGGCCGTCACGGCCAATGAAAGCTTCTGCGTGTTCATGATGGTCCCTCAGAACATAGGTTTGATCCAGTGGAGCTGATGGTAAACTAAATAGATAGTAATGAGAATGGCTATCATTTGGCTCGATAACGGCCAGTTAGCACTGCTGTTTTATCCTGCCGCCGATGCTCGACCCTCCAACCGTTATCAGCTGCCTGGCTGGGCGAGAAGTGCTTCGTTGATTACTGTGGCCCCACCGTTCCAATTTCCACTAACCATGGGTACCAAAAACTCGCCGATACGACACGAACTAAATATTCTTTCCAATGTGTCAATTTGAAACAGCTGAGTCTTTTTTATCCATACACCCTAGATGCAAAGCCCGGTCTATAGGCCCTCCGTCAGTGGCTCAATATTTGCAATATTTTTAAAGCATGAATTTAAAACATTTTGACATCATCATTTTAGGCGGCGGTCCAGCGGCAGCGGCGACGGCTTTAGGCATGCTGCGTTTGGGCTATAGCGTTGGATTGGTCACTCAGCCGCGCCCCTTTGCCGCGCTGGAAGGGATCTCTCAGCGGGTTATCGAGGGCCTTAAAGGTGCTGGGCTGGAGGCCTCGTTAGAAGGTTTGCCTCCCGAGTCACCCAGACAAGTAAGCTGGAACGGCCAAACTAACGCTGCCAATGTTGAGACCTTGGTAGATCGCTCTTGTTTTGATCGAGCCATGGTTAATCATTTGCAGTCAACGGGTGTAGCGGTATTCCAGGGTCGCGCTGAGGCGCTGACAGAAACGGTTGAGGGCTGGACTGTTAGCAGTAACGGCATGGATAACGCACGCTTATGCGGACGTTTCTTGGTTGAAGCGCGTGGTCGTAGCGCGCCAGCAACGGGGATTAAACGATTTAAAGGACCTGAGACGCTGTCTCTGCTTCACTACTGGCACGGACCGGTTTGCCAACCGTTTTCTGCGGTAGAAAGTTTTGAGGATGGGTGGGCCTGGATGGCGGTGGGTGCGAATGGCTGTCGATATTTACAACTGACCCTGGATAGTAAAAACACCCAAATTCCAGCCAAGAGAGATCTACCCGGGTTCTGTGTCAGTAAAATTTTAGGGCTTGAACAAGCTGCCCAGTTTATTGAAAACGCCACGCCAACGGATCAGGTTCATGCCCGTACCAGTGCTTCAGTTCTACATGAGCAGGTCGTCGGCGAGCGTTGGATTAGAATCGGCGATGCGGCGATGGCAGTCGATCCGCTATCCGGAAATGGCATTTTCCAAGCGTTATCGAGTGCTTTGGTTGCGCCTGCGGTGATCAATACGCTACTGGTTGATCCGCAGGCTGCAGCGATGGCTAAGAACTTTTATCAGCAACGTACCCAGCAGCTATTTTACCGTTTTGCGCGTATCGGCCGTGACTTTTATCAGATGGAATCACGCTGGCAGGATCGGGACTTTTGGTGCCGTCGTGCTGTTTGGCCTGATCGGCAGCAGGCACACCCAGACCCTCAGCCGGGTTGCTGGAAAATTGAGCCCCGTCCGGTAGTGGATCGTGACCTGATTCGTGTTGCTGATGTTCTGGTAACGCCGGAGCAACCGTTGGGCATCTGGCGGCTACTGGACATAGAACTGGCACCGGTGATGCGGGTGCTCGCGGCTCAGCCACTCAATCCCTCTCAACCCCTCAAAGACCTCAGTGTCAGGCTGGAAACCTCGCTGGGACTTGATCGGCAACAAGCCGTTCGGGTCTGTGGCTGGCTACACACACAGGGCCTTCTGTCCTAGCAAAGTAAGCGCTTTCTCCTGAATTTATCTGTTGTTAGCGACCTGCTGTTGATAGCGGGTTACGGGTCATACAACTGTATCGTTTTTAAGCAAATCTTCTTGTTTTGAGACAGTCGTGAACCTGTTTTATGTAAGTTAACCAATTGTTATAAAAGGCTTTGATGCATTGGCGCAACCTTTGCTATGTATTCGTTAGGTTAGAAAGTATCGAGCTGGCATTAGGCTGGCACCGGTAACAAGTAACAAGAAGGAGGTCTGGCCTAGATGAAAATAAGAAAAATATCACCGCTGATGGTGGCTGCTGCAACGATGGTTGCATCAATGCTGCCGATCCAAGCTATAGCTCAGCAAACAGCCCAGCAAACAGCCGAACAGATCATTAAAAATAACTGCCTGGCATGCCATACCGAGGAGAGTGCCGGGCCCCAGTGGAGCCGTATGAGTCATCAGCGCAAAAGCCCCGAGGGCTGGCTGATGACCATCGGCCGGATGCAGGTCATGCATGGCCTTAAAATCAACGATGACGACCGCCGTACCCTGGTGAAGTACTTCTCTGACCGCCAAGGTCTGGCGCCTGAGGAGTCACAGAACTACCGATACGCAATGGAACGTCGGTTGAATACTCAGGAGGTCAATGAGTCTGACGCTATGGCGCAGATGTGTTCGCGCTGTCACACCGAAGCTAGGGTGATGCTACAGCGTCGTCCCGCCACGGAATGGGAGCATCTAGTGCACTTCCACCTTGGCCAATGGCCAACGGTTGAATATCAGGCGATGGGGCGGGACCGAGATTGGCTTGGAACGGCATTGAATACGATGGTGCCTAAATTAGCCAAGTTGTTACCGCTGGAAACGAAAGCCTGGAGTCAATGGCAGAAAGCCATTAAGCCCGTCATCACGGGTGAATGGCGCTTCTCGGGCAATATGCCTGGCAAAGGAGCGCTCGAAGGGACGATGGCAATCAGTGGCTCAGATGCTGAAGGCTATCAGTTGAACCTGGCAGGTAATTATGCCGATGGTTCCGCTTTCAAGGGCCGTGGTCAGGGCGTGGTGTACACCGGCTACGAATGGCGAGCTAACGTCAATATCGGTGGTATCAAAATGCGTCAGGTGCTGGCGGCGTCTAAAGATGGCACCCAGCTAGAAGGGCGGATGTTCGAGGTACTGCATGATGAGATCGGTATGGATCTCAGTGCAACCAAAAATACCGGCATTACCAATCAGGTGCTGGCGGTGCAACCGGGTCATATTAAAGCGGGCACCACGCAGCAGCTGACGATTGTAGGTAACAACCTGTCAGACAGCCCCTTAGACAAGCTAGACCTGGGAAAAGGGATCAAGGTTGCCAAGGTGTTGTCTAGCAGCAGCCAGCGCCTGGTGGTTGAAGCGGTCGCCAAATCAGATGCCCCACTGGGCAGTCGTAGCATCAAGCTGGGCGGTAACAAAGGCGCTGAGTTGAATGTCTATGACCGGGTGAGCACAGTCCAGGTTGTACCTGCGTTTGCGGTCAGTCGTGTGGGCGGTAATGGTGGCTCGTCGGCCAAAGTGACCGCAGCGTTTCTCGCCGAAGGCTGGGCACCGGGAAAAGACGGCAAGGCCGGTACCCAGGACGATCAGCGGATCGGATTCCTTCCTGCTAGCTGGAGTGTGGCGCCGTTTGATCAGGTCGCCGAGACGGATAAGGATACCCACTTCTCCGGACGTATGGATGCTGTCAAAGGTGTTTTTACCCCAGCGCTAGCCGGTCCGAATCCGGACCGTCGGATGTCGACTAACAATGCGGGCAATCTCAAGGTTGTTGCGCAGCTGAACGATGCGGGTCAGGCCATCAGCGGTGAAGGGCAGATGATCGTCACGATACAGCGCTGGAACAATCCACCGCTGCCCTAGGCCGCTCAGACATGAGGGGCCGCCTCTGATCCTGCAACCTTGAATATGCCGAAGATGCTGCTGGACTCGTCTTGTCATCTTCGGAACCTCGCCTCGGAGGGCGAATAACATGAAACATCTAAAACCCATTAATCAAAAAGCCGCGGCGCTAGCGCAGGCCGCTGACAACAATCAGGCTGATGAAGTGATCGCGATGCAAACGGTCGCAGGCTGTACCTCTACCACCGATCCGGGTTGGGAAATCGATGCATTTGGCTCAGTGACTTCATTATGCCAGCCGATGGAATCAGATCTTTACGGCTGTGCGGACCCTTGCTGGTGGCCGGCTCAGGTGCCAGACATGATGAATACCTACCCCGACTGGAATAAGGATGCGATGAGTTCAAAGGATGGCTGGCGCAATCTGGGTAATGTTTTCCCCAAGGACAAAGATTAATCGGATTAGGAACCAGACCATGAAAAAGACCTACCACAACAATAAAAATGGCAAGGCCTGCTGGACGCGTCCGCTGGTCACACTGCTCTCAGCAGGTGTTCTTCTGGCAGGCGGACTCCCCGGCGCGGCAGAAGCCGCTAAGAGCCAAAAACTCACGGCCGGCAACGAGTACCTGTTGGTTACCAACTACCCCAACAACCTGCATGTGCTCGATCTGAAGACTGAAACGTTGCTGAAAACCTGTCAGTTACCTGACGCCTTCGGGCCTGGAACCGTGGTGACTTCGCCGGACAATTCGACCGCGTATATCCTCAACAACCATTATGAGGATATCTATGGGGTGAACCTGGATAGTTGCGAACTGGTCTTTACCGCTCGGCAATCCAGTGGCAATGAACGCGTCAAGAGTATTTTCTCGCTAGCGGTCAGCAGCGATGGTAAGGAACTCTATACGGTCCAAAACCCAACTCTGCTCAATAAGGATCACTACCGAGTGCAACAGCCTCGTCTGGCTGTGTATAAAACCAATGCAGGTCTTGATGCCAAGCCGATCCGTACCCTGCCAGCACCGCGGCAGATCTCGGTGATGTCAGTTTTAGATGACGGCACGTTGCTGATGGCGGGGGAGGATTTCTACTCGTTTGATGTCAACAGCGGCAAAAAAGAGGTGGTGCTGACCAATCGCAACTGGCAACGGCCGCTGTACGCGCCACCGGATGTCCTAAACGTTTGGCCGATGGATACACCCAGTCATGAATTCTTGAGTCTGTATACCACCGCGCGGTTTCAGGACAAGAGCATGAACATGGATACGGCGGATTGGATCTACGGTTTTCACACCATTGATCTGAAGACGGGCAAGGCGGAGAGCCTCGATTTTGGTCCTATTACCGAGATCTACTTCACCGGCATGCGTAACCCAACCGATAAAAACCAGGTCTTTGGCGTGCTCAATCGGCTGGCTAAATACGATCTCAATAAGAAAGAGTTAATAAAAGCCGCGGAGCTTGACCACTCTTATTACTGCATCGCCATGAACCACAGCGGTAGCAAGGTCTATTTGACGGGCACCTATAACGAGGTGGCTATTTTCGACTCTGAAACTCTGGAGCAAACAAACAGTATTCAGCTTCCTGGTGGCGATATGGCGATCACCACGGCTCAGGTCATCCGGCGTTAAACCTTCACCTTATTAGCTGTTCTCCCGAGTGCTTTTGGACGCTGCTCTCGGGAGCTTTTAAATCAAATTTAGACGAGATGATGTATATGATGCCCAATAAAAATAAAGTGTATCTGGCAGTTGCTCTTGCGAGTCTGTCGTTGTCGCTGAGTGCCGCAGAGGTCCATAACAACGAGGGTACCAGCGTGCAGTTCAATGTCGAGGCGATGGCCGGGGTTTTCTCTATCGACGAGAATTACTCTGGCACTCCCGGCAAGAAGAATTGGCAGGAAGGTTATGCAAAGGCAGACATCCTGGGAGAGAGGACTTTAGATTCTGGGTCTGTCTACGGCGGTGTCGGAGCGATTGTGCTGGGCACCCGAGGCGATGGTGACGGTCTAGGGATCACCACGGGCAACGAGGAGGATATCGATCTTGAAAAAGCCTTCGTTGGCTGGAAGTCGGAGTCTGGAATGTTCGATCTCTCTGTGGGCCGGCAGCCTTTTCAGTTGGGCGATGGTTTTCTGATTGGGGGTGACAAAGTCAGCCCTGGAAACGGCTTTGGCGATAATATTGATCGCGGCGGTGCATACTACCTGGCGGGCCGAAGTAGCTTCAGTAACACCGCGATTTTAAAGTTCGATCCCGCAGGCCCGGTTCGCGGTGATCTGTTCTGGTTACAATCCAATAACGCCTACCAGCAAGATACCGAGTTATCGGGTATTAATGTCGAGTGGGTCGATGATGCGCTCGGAACCCTGGGGGCCAGTTATATGAAAGTGACCGACCTGGCGCTGGGGACCGGTCTGGGTGCGTTCGACCAGCGTAAGGGATTAGAAGTGACCAGTATTCGTGGACAGGGAAGCGCGGGCGTTGAGAACTTATTCCTGTCGTTCGAGTACGTTAACCAGCAGGGGGGCGATACCGCTGTCGATAGTGACGCCAACGCTTGGTATGTCGAAGCGGGCTATACCTTCGCCGATCTGTGGGCATCACCGACCCTTAACTACCGCTACGGTGAATTTTCTGGCGATGATGCCGCGACCACTAGCAACGAGGCATTCGACCCACTGTTTTATGGCGTCACCCGAGGTTTCGGTACTTGGTACCAGGGTGAAGTGGCAGGTAACTACTCGGGTCCTTTCAGCAGTGGCAACGACGTCAGCCGCGTCGACCTGACGCTGGCACCCCGTGAAGATCTACAGATCGGCATCCAGTACTGGAAATTTGGTACTCAGGATAATGCGGCGGATCTGGCCGGTAACGAGGTCGATCTCTACGCGCTGTGGACCATCAACGAGAACGTTGTTTTTAGCCCGCTGGTGGGTTACTACGAGCCCAAAGGGAGTGATGTGATCGCCGCCCAGGGTAACGACGGCAGTAACCTCTACATGCAAGCGATTCTGATGTATTTCTATTAAAGTAACTAAGAAGTAGGCGTTACTCATTACTGCGGCAGTTCCCCTCCCTTCAAGCTGTCGTGGTTTTTTTATTTTAAACATTGAAATTGATCTACCCTAATACCATCAGTCCCCAAACCGACGCATGGCAAAATGAAGTATTCAGTCTGGTTTGCCTGCTTATGATCGGCAATGATCTTGCGAACTAGAACTAGAACTAGAACTAGAACTAGAACTAGAACCTGGGTGCTGGGATGTTGAGACCAGCGAAGTCACCGAGGCTTAAAGGTGGCAGCCCTTACCGCGCGAGCGGTTTCGTACAAGTTCGCTTAGCTGAAGCGGTTAAAGGTTGTGATGTCCGCTGAGCCTGTAAATAATTCTGTGTGGCTGCCAGGGTTAAAAATTCAATCTATGGGCGTGCTTGATTTCACTGCTCAAGGCAGGAAACACATCTGCTTGCTTTGCATATCGCTCCCAGTCTGAAACAACATCAACCACCTCATCAATGATGTTCATTGCCTCTTTGTGGAACGTCTCTGCGGGGATAAGCAAATCAACCTTAGTAAAACCATCTCGTTTCCCATTGAGGGATAATTGGTGAGCGTTTACCCAGGGTGAGTCCGGCTTATAGCTGTATGCTATGTCGAAGGCCGGCGCCAACTTCCATTTGTCGTTCTTCTCTAGGCAAAAACCGAAATTCTTAGTGTGGTCGTCATGGTTCCTAGCGACGATGTTAAAAACCATGCGTCGGTACATCTGCAGCGCTTCGCTACGGGACAACCGTAATTTGCGCATTAGAGAAAAAATCTGTTCGTAGCTATAGTGACCCGGCTTCTTGAAGTCTGCATGATCCATTGCACAGAGAGATTGGTAATGAATTTTCTCGTTTCCATATCTGTCAAAGCGCTCGGTCATGAAATGCGCCCGGTTTCCCTCAATTAGAATCTCGCTAGGCATCATCTCCAAACCCGCATCCCTTGCCATCAAATAGTAAGCGTATTCCATGCGCCCAAAGCCTTGAGGATCACCAAATGTCTCCTTGGACTTGGAATGTTCCACAACGCCGTCAAACTTCAACAGGTAATGTTTAAAGCCATCGGGAAGATCACACTGACCGCAACGAATCTCTGTCCGCTCTGCATTGACTCCGATAACTGCTTTAGCTCGTGCTCCACCAGCGGAGGTGCCTATCTGCAGTATCGTTGTTAGCGCATCCTGTGCAGATTGATCCGTGAACGCTTCATTAAGGTTTTCACGCTGATCTAGTACCGTCTGAGCCATTGCTACCAAACTATCGAGCTCTATGGACTGAGCTTTGTTTTGGCGCTTCTCAATCGCAGGAGAATACTCGAGTGCACCCATACCACGCGCGCCGGTGTAAAGCAGCCGCTGGACAGCAGTGAAAGAATCTTTGTCGCGGCCGGTTCTTGCCAACCATGCATCGATCAATGCATTACCAAAATCATCTGGCAAGGTATCGGCGAATGCAGCTGGCAACCCTTTGTACGTAGCGAAGGGTAAAGACGGAAACTGATAGATCTGATCTGATAAAGGAAGTTTGATAGGGCTAACTTCCACACCTGAGGCGACCCAAGAGGGCTGGTACTGAAACGCACATAGACCGGTGTCATCCTCATACGATAAGACGCCTACCTCTTTCCCCCAAAGCTCAACCGTTGCTAGGTCGTCAATCTTATCTACCATGATGGATCGTCTCCTGTGTTCATATCTCTCTTGCTTGATGCGCGCCGGCGTTTCTTGCCTTCCATTTTCTTGCGAGCAATGGGGCTATACGGTGTCTTGGGTAGAAAATTATCAAGGTTATCTAGTCGATTCAAAACTCGAAGTATGCCGATGATCACTACTAACTTTGCTTTACCTTTAATCGCCTGCCGGTAGGTTGTCTCAGATATTCCGATATTATTTGCGATCTGATACTGACTGATGTCGGATTCAAGACGAATTTGCTCGATGCGATGCCCCATTTCCTCGGCGATCGCCTGATCTGTCATTGCGTAATAATCATGTGGCATTTGAAATATCCAAGTAAGCATCATATAACTAACGGTTAAGCAGGGTAAACCTCGCTAGGCGTCAATTTTCTATTGTTAAGCTTATAACTCGTTCTGGAAAGAGGCAAATAAATAACCGTTAGTTTTCTACCGCTTGATAGCAAAATACGTAGATAAGCAGTCGTTTTCTAACGCCAAGGAAGAATTAGTAGAACCAATAGAGAACCAATAGGGTCAAGAACAAATAGGGTCAGGCTCGATTGATAAAAATCAAACATGTTCCAGTGACCACTTTTGGGCTGGCCCTGCCAAGACCAAACCTCAAAACGAAGCTGCTGACTTGGCGGGCAAATAGGAGACTGTGTTGTACTGTCTCCTATGAAAAATACTGATGCCCGTAAGCTCTCTTCTGTAGTACAGCAGCACAATAGCGACCTTGCCGTTCGCCTGTTCAATCAAAGCCAGACACGAAAGCAAATTGCTGAAATCGTCGGCGTCCACTATTCGGTTGCTTGTCGCTGGATTAAAGCTTGGCTCCAGGGTACAGAGCCACATGCGGATGCTGCAGAAGAGGCCGGTTCGAGGATCCTGCCATCTGCTACGCTTCGTGAATGTATTTGCCCGCCTGGTTAATACTTGGTGGCAAGGCTTTTCAGTAGAGTTTTGATCGTCGGTTAAAAAACATCAAAGGGCTGCAGTCGCAGCCCATTATTAAGCTTCTTAAACCGACATCAGCACAGTTTTGACTTCAGTGTAGTGTTCAATGGCTTCGGTACCCATCTCCCTGCCTACCCCAGACTGTTTGAACCCGCCAAAGGGTAGAGCAGGGTCCAGCGCGGTGTGGCAATTCACCCAGACGCTTCCTGCTTTGATGCGAGGTATCAGACGATGAATCGCTGCTAGGTCGTTGGACCAGATGCTAGCGCCTAGACCGTAAGGGGAATCATTGGCCATTTTGACTACATCATCGATATCGTCAAAGGGTATCGCGGTGAGTACAGGGCCAAAAATTTCCTCTTGCACCACCCGTGCACTTTGATCGACATCAGCCAGTATCGTTGGTTTAACAAAATAACCCTGGTCGCCAGCACGTCCACCGCCGGTGACCACCCTTGCCCCTTGTGATATGCCACTGTCGATATAATCACAGACACGATTTAGCTGTTTTTGTGAGATCAAAGGGCCCAGATCTACACTGGGGTCAATACCCTGACCTAGCTTCATGCCTTTGGCGATATTGGCGATATCGGCGACGACGTTATCAAAGATCTTTTTATGTACATAGAGACGGGAGCCCGCACTACAGACCTGGCCGGAGTTGAAAAATATCCCCATGGCGACTCCTGCCGCAGTCTTCGCCAGATCGGCATCGGGTAACACGATTACCGGAGATTTTCCGCCTAGCTCAAGAGTCAGCCGGGTCATATTATCCATCGCGGCCTTACCGATCAGCTTGCCCACTTCGGTCGATCCGGTGAACGTGAGCTTGTCGACGCCAGGGTGTTTGGCTAGCGCATCGCCAGCGACAGCGCCTTCGCCGGTGACTATATTAACCACGCCATCAGGGTAACCCGCTTCTTGGATTAACTCGCCAAGGCGCAGGACGCTCAGGGAGGTTTCTTGCGCCGGCTTGATCACAAAGGTACAACCGGTTGCGAGGGCAGGGCCGAGCTTCCAAACGGCCAGCAGCAGAGGGAAGTTCCAGGCGATAATGGCGCCGACCACACCGATTGGCTCACGCCGGGTATAGCCGTGTAACACTGCATCGGGCATGTAGGAGACCGATGCCTGGATACTGCGACCCTCGACCTTGGTGGCCCAGCCCGCCATATAGCGCAGAAAATCGATGGCGACTGTAATATCCACATGTTGAGCCACGATGACGGATTTGCCGTTGTCGATCGATTCCAACTCGGCCAGCTCTTCGATGTTTTGCTCCATCAAATCCGCCAGACGCCATAACAACTTCTCCCGCTGTGCAGGGCGCATCCGGCTCCAATCCGAGTTGTCGAACGCCTTTCTGGCAGCCGTGACTGCCAAGTCGACATCTGCAGCCACCCCATTAGGAATACGGGCAATCTCAGCACCGGTTGCCGGGTTAAGCACTTCCAGGGTTTCGCCGGACCCTGCATCGACCCATTCAGAGCCGATCAACATTTTATGTTTTCTGCCGAGAAAATCGGTCGCTTTGGCGCTGGGTGTGACATTGGATTGGATGATGCTCATAAACCCTACCTTTGTTATTTTTACGTTGTAAACAGCGAACGAGCGAAGGTTGCCCGAACCTTATAGGGTAGGGGATAGCAGGAGCTATGCCACAATAACAAAGGTACAAATAATGCCTGTTAGCTATTGAATATAAAGAATTGTTTTTTTCTTTCGATGAGATTTAAGCGAGGTATGCAAGCGCGAGAGTGTATTAAGTCGATACGAGTGTCTCGATCTGTCTCAGTTAGCTTGAGCGCACAAATATCGATTGGTTAATCTCTTCACTACGGATGTTAAGCACTAGGTGTAGGAAACTGGTGGCCGCGATATTCGCAATCATGGGCCGTTGTTCTGCCCAGGGTTTGTGGTAACCAACGAAGGGGGTCAGTCCCTCCATCGAAGCGGAAATAAACAGCGCCACTTGCTGGCGTTCCTCTTCATTCAAAGCTGGATTAAGAACGGCGATCAACTCATTGAGAACGATGCGCGCCTTGATATAGAGCTCGTTCATCCGTTCCGCCATGTAGTCATCATGATTAGACAGCGCCCAAAGTTCAGGGAAAAAATTGGTAGTCTCCTGAGTCCTCATATCGTCGATGATGAAATTGACTATCGCGACGAACTGATCCTCTGCGGAATCGCCTGTGTTTTGACGGATATTATCGAATTCCAGCAGGTAGTTTTCGATCACGGTATCAAATAGATCCCGCATTAAGTCCTGTTTGTTGGAATAGTAGTAACTGAGATTGCCCACACTAATACCGGCATCTGCGGCAACTTTTCGTAGCGTCAGGTTGTGGTAGCCCGAGGTGGTCATTAGATTACGTGCAGACTTTAAGATTTTCAAGACACGTTCCTGCCCTTTGGAGTAAGCGGCGGTACCGGGTCTGACTTGTAACTGGAGTTCTTGCATAGGCGGATTCTAAAGGGTTTATCAAAGGCGGCTGGATTATCCCTATTTCGGCTTATCGGTTCAAATGAAACTATATGGAATAATCTGATGCGTGTTTTACAATCGATGGTTCTAAGAATAGCTGATAAATTAGGTCTTATGACCTATTTTTTTTCAATTCAAGCTGATACTGTGTTTTAGGACGCATGTACTATAAAAATAAAAGAGCAAACTATTATGTCTGTATTAGCTACTGAACAAGTTGTCATATCGTCGAATTCGCCAGCCATCTTGGTTGCGCTTTCTTATTCGCATCTCCTTCCCTTTCACTGTTTAACAGCCCCGTTTCGACACTATTTGACCCTGTGATCTGATCCATTGATAGCGTCTTTCTGATGGGGGATACAGCCCTCAACAGCGCTATCTGATTTTTCTCCATCCAGTCAAACAATGTTTTGGGGGCCGTTATGGGCACGCAATTAAATCTGATCGAAAATAACCTTCATGAAGTATCCGTTGATAATAAGCGGATGCTGTTTCACATCCCTAGTAGCAGCCTGTTCCAACTCGATGAGGTGACCGGGCAGGTGATAGACCTGCTGCGAGAGCAGTCTGATCTGACCTATTTGCGGCTGCAACAACGACTTGAAACCCAGCACTCGGCAGACGTGATCAGTGAGACGTTGCGAGAATTGGTCTCAATGGAGATCGTTAGCGATGGTCGGCCGCTAACGCCGGAGATAGGGATTAAACACGTTGAGAACTATCCGCTGAATACGCTGGTGCTCAACGTCAACACCGGCTGTAATCTCAGCTGTACCTATTGTTATAAAGAGGATCTGGACAAGCCCTCGGCCGGTAAAAAGATGACCTTTGAGACCGCCAAGAGTTCGATCGAGATGCTGATCAAAGAGTCGCCGGACGAGACCCGTTACAACCTGGTAATGTTTGGCGGCGAACCTCTAAGCCACCTTCCATTAATACGTCAGGTTGTTGAATATGCTGAGCAACGCTTTGGCGAACTCGACAAACAGGTCGATTTCACCATGACCACCAATGCCACGTTGCTGAATGAAACCACTATCGATTTTCTGGCGAAACACCGGTTTGGATTGTCGGTCAGTATGGATGGCCCCCAAGCGATTCACGACCGTAACCGAATCACCGTCGGAGGCCAGGGCACGTATGCGGTAGTGGCGGCTAAAGCCCGTATGCTGCTGGAGCGTTACCGCAGCCGTCCGGTCGGTGCACGGGTCACGCTGACGCGGGGCACGACCGATGTGATCCGCATCTGGGATCACCTGTTCAACGATTTGGGTTTTGCCGAGGTGGGCTTCGCACCGGTGACCTCCGGCGACATCTCCAGCTTTAACCTGACCGATGCCGAGTTGGTCGAGGTGTTCAGCAACATGAAAAAGTTGGGTGCGCACTATCTGGAGGAGGCACTGGAGCACCGCAATATCGGTTTTTCCAACATGCATCAGCTGCTCACCGATATTCACGAAGGCAGTAAAAAAGCGTTGCCCTGTGGTGCCGGTGTCGCCTTGCTAGCGGTCGATCACAGCGGCGGCCTGAACCTGTGTCACCGGTTTACCGGTTCGGACCTGCCGTTGTTTGGTACGGTTGAGACGGGCATCGACAAGGAGAAGTTGTCGGGGTTCCTTGATAAGCGCCTGGATCGCACCAATACAGACTGCAGCACCTGCCATATCCGTAACCTCTGCTCCGGCGGTTGCTACCACGAGAGCTATGCCCATTACGACGACCCGACCATGCCGGTCTACCATTACTGTGATCTGATGCGAGACTGGGTCGATTTCGGGATCGATGTATACACCCGTATCCGGGCTCAGAATCCCGCGTTTTTTGATGTCTATATCACCCCCCGCAAAGCCTAGGGTCAGAGTCCATGGAAACGACTCTGGATCAAACGGTCCCCGGCATCGCCCCTGGTAAGCCTGACGCCACCAGCCTACGGTGGCTATACAGCTTTGTGCTGCCGCATCGCCGCGGCATTGCGTTGTTGTTGGTGGTTTCCGTGGGGGCGACCTTGCTGGTGCTGGTGCAGCCCTATCTAACCAAGCGGATGATCGATGATGGCTTGCTGGCCAAGGATTTTGATCAGCTGCTGACCATCGCCGGGATGTTGCTGGGTGTGGGGCTTTTTTCGACCCTGCTGGGGGGTGTCAGCCGTTATTTTCATACCCGCTTATCAGGCCAGATTCTGTTTGCGCTGCGCGAATCGGTTTACGCCCATCTGCAAACCCTGTCACCCGCCTTTTACAGCCGGCAGCGAACGGGGGACATCTTGTCGCGATTGGACGGTGATGTGGCCGAGATTCAACGGTTTGCCGTCGATGGGCTGTTCTCCGGGGTCAGCGGCATTATCGGCTTAATCGGTTCGGTATCGATGTTGTTGTGGCTCAACTGGCGTTTGGCGTTGGGAATGTTGGTACTGATACCGATGCAGCTGGTATACCTGCGTTACATGCGACCACTGGTACAGCAGCGCACCCGCCGTTTACGTGAGCGATCTGCCGATATCTCATCGTTTCTGGTGGAGACGTTGGGGGCGATGAAATTTATCCAGTCGGTGAGTGCCGAACGGCGTGAGAACGGCAATCTTCAAGGCCTCAATCGCAATTATTTGAAAGAGCTGCTCGGGCTGCAGATCATCGAGTTTGCCGCCAACAGCGTCCCCAGCACCCTGACCACGCTGTTTCGGGCTTCGGCGTTTTTAATCGGCGGCTATGCGGTGATTCAAGGCGAGATGGAATTGGGCGCACTGATCGCTTTCTCAGCGTACCTGGGGATGGCCGTCGGCCCGGTTCATACCTTGCTGGGACTGTACATGGCTGTGATGCGCTTGCGGGTTAGTTTGGAGCGGGTCTGCTCGTTGACCCAGGCACAGCCTGCAGTGCAAGACCTGGGTAATCAGCAACTTTCCGAGGGTTCGAGCGGGCTACTACAGCTTGAGGAGGTTTGCTTTAGTTATCCAACGTCCGAGGGTAAGGGAGAAGAGATCACCGAGCTCAATAATGATCGGATATTCGATGGCGCCACTGCCACCTTGCCTGCCGGTCGCCGGATCGGTCTGCTCGGCCCGTCGGGGTCGGGTAAGTCGACGCTGGTGGATCTGCTGCAGCGCCATTACGACCCTGATAGCGGTCGGGTGTTGTTAAATGGAATGGATCTCAAATCACTGTCTATTGCGGAGCTACGTCGGAGGATCGCCGTGGTGTCCCAGGATGTCGTGCTCTTTGGTGGCTCGATTGACGCCAATATTCGTTATGCCTGCCCCGAAGCAGATCAAGCAGCAGTCCTAACCGCATTAGAACAAGCCGGTCTCGGCGCTTTTATTGAACAGCTTGCCGAAGGGCTGCAGACCCGTATCGGCGAGCGCGGCACCCGCCTGTCGGGGGGACAGAAACAGCGCATCGCTATTGCCCGCGCATTGCTGCAGAACCCCGATATCCTGATCCTCGACGAGGCAACCTCGGCGGTGGATGCCGCCACCGAAGCGCAAATTCTAGACGAGGTGTTGCGCCTGTTTGAGGGCCGCACCCTGATCGTGATTAGTCACCGTGAAAGCTCCCTGACGGCGATGGATATGCGGATAAAGATCACCGATCGCAAGCTGAACGTCGAAGGTGAGAACGTATGAATACACCGCAGCGGTCTGCCCAGATTTCAACTCGAGCGAGACCGATAATCGGTTTGCTCGATTCGGGCATCAGTCAGCATCAGCTGCCACAGCTGCACAGCGCCGCGGCGTTTTGTACAGAGAGCGCCGCGGCGTTTTGTACAGAGAGCGCCGCGGCTTTTTGTACAGAGAGCGCTGCGACGTTTTGCACAAAGAGCGCCGCGACGTCACGCCAACAATCCTCACTCAATCAAACCGACTATCAGGACCGGCTAGGACATGGCTCGACGCTGGCGCAGGTGTTGATAGATCAGGTGCCCCAGATACAGCTATGCGTGGCTAGAATTTTTGACCGTAAGTTGACCGCCAGTGCCAGTCAGACGGCTGCGGGCATCGATTGGTTGGTAGCGGCAGGGGTGCAAGTAATCAACCTGAGCTTTGGCTTGCGCCAGGACCGCCTGCCACTTGCGCAGGCATGCCAGCGAGCGCTGGATGCCGGGGTCGTGTTGGTCGCGGCCTCACCGGCGATGGGCGAGCCGGTCTATCCGGCACGCTATCCGGGGGTGATTCGAGTCACCGGTGATGCCCGCTGTCAGCCGAATCAGTATTCCTGGAGTCCTTCCCGGCAGGCCGACTTTGGTGCCTGCGTTCGCGCTGGGCATCCGCAGGTGATTGGTGCCAGTGTTGCTGCCGCCTATATCAGTGCGCGTGTTGGCCGTTATCTGCAGGCGCATCCTGGGCGTCCACTCGACGCTACGCACTTGCAGGAATGGCTTAGAGAAGGCGCGTTCTACCAAGGCGCACAACGTCCTTTTGCATTGATTCCCTGGGCGCGCCGCTTAACCTGGCAGGGAGGAGCCCTATGAACATGCTGGCGAATAGTAAACACCCCGAGGTCGCGCTGGCGCTGTGCCAAGCCGATGCGATGACCAAACTACTGAGCCTGGGACCCCGGCCGTTATTGGCGGAATGCCTGCAGCGCCTGGACTGCCCCAAAGATATGTTAGATCCACCGGCACAGGCTTGGGTGGTTAAGCGTATTCATCTGGGCAATGAGTTTTGTGAGCGCCTGCTGCCAACCCCGAGCGAGTTGTCGCTGTTGCAGCAGCAGGCGCAACAGCTCGAACTCGATTTCTGCCTGGTCACACCAATGTTGACCGATGCCGGATTTAAACGGCTGGATAGCCTATTGCCACTGTTGTCTGAGGATACCGAGGTGGTGATCAATGACTGGGGAGCGTTGCAGCAGGTGCGGGCTGACTATCCTAGCTTGGTGCCGGTTCTTGGACGGATGCTCAATAAGATGATTAAGGATCCTCGTTTACCCTCAGAACAGTGGACCCAATTACATCCGCATAACAGTCAATCGGCGCATTTCCGTACGTTGCTGGAACGTTTTGGCATAAAGCACTTGGAAATGGACGTCCCCCCGTTTGCCCGGATTGAGCATTTTAATAGCGCGCCCATGGCACTCAGCGTGCATTTTCCCTACGGCTATACGGTCAAAGGGCGGATGTGCCGAATCGGTTCGCTGGGGCAGCGCGATGAGGCTAAATTTGTCGCCGCGCATGCCTGCAATAAAGAGTGTTTGAACTATTGGGCTAAGGCTGAGCGTTGCGGCACCAAAGCGGACGCCGAGCTGGACAGTTTCCAGCGTGGCAACACCCAGTTTTATCGCCACTCGGCGGCGATGGCCACAGCGATGTGGCAGGCAGTGGATAAGCGTTGGATCGATCGAGTCATCGTTGCAGGAGACTGGCATGAAAATCACCGCACCACTGAGTAGGCTCGAAGAGATAGAACCGCTAGTGGCTGCTGGCGCCGATGAGTTTTATTGCAGCGTGGTGCCGACCGACTGGCAGCAACAGTTCGGTAGTTCTGCCGTTAGCCGGAGGCTATTTGGCAACCTAGCCAACGACAGTGATCTGGAACTGGCGATCGAACGCGTGCAGGGATTAGGCAAACAGCTATCGTTAGTGATGAACGCCCAGCACTACACCTCCGAACAGTTGGACAGCCTATTGCGCTTGGCCGAGCGCTTTGCTCATCGAGGCGGTGATGCGGTGATCGTCGGTGATCCGACGCTGCTGGGGCTGATCGGTGCTGAGGGTTTTGATTTCGGTATTCATCTGAGCTCCATCGCCGCATGCCGGAATCGCCAGAGCGCCGATTTTTTTCGCGAGCTGGGTGCCACCCGGATCATCTTCCCACGGGATATGACTCTTAAAGAGATGGCGCGCATGACCAATGCCCTGCCGGAGCTGGAGTTTGAAGCCTTTGTCCTCAATGACGGCTGCGTGTTTGAAGAGGGAGTTTGTCACAGCATCCATCTGCCGGGGCCGATGGGCGGGGCGATCTGCATGGACAACTACCGTTACCGCTATCTGCGTGATGATGCTGCGCCGTTAACCACCCAGGAGCAGCAGGCGCTCGAACACAACGACAGCCGTTATGCCCAGTGGTTGTGGTACCGGTTTGGTTGCGGTTTTTCAGTCACCAAGGCGGGTTATCCGTACGGGCCCTGCGGCATCTGTGCGCTCCCCCGGTTGAATCAACCCAATTTCGTGTCGGTCAAGATTGCCGGTCGTGATGCGCCGCTGGCGCGTAAAGAGAAGAGTGTGGAGCTGGTGCGACAGGTGCTCGACCGGATGGAGAGCGGCGCAGCGGAGGCCGAGGTGATGGACTTTGCTCAGGGGATTCGAGGTGATCCCGAACTCTGTAGCCACGGCAAGATGTGTTATTACCCGGAAGTGGTTAACCGAGCGGGACCCGCAACCGGTTCCAGAGTGATCGCTAGAGGCTGAACCCCGTAACATCAGTACAACAGTTACAACAGTTACAACAAATATAATAACAATAACGGCAAAACCGAGGTGACAGCTATGTCGATACACACTAACCGAATGGATCCCCAGATCACCCATCAGGCACGCCGGATGGTGATGGAGCAGGGCGTATTGCCTGCAGGAATGTTACGCGGAGATATTGAAGCGTCCTGGAATCGCTGTTTAGAGTTTGGTTTACGCTTGGACCAGAAACCAGATCGTCAGCCGGAAGTGGGCTCGCAGATCGAGACGCTGCTGGAACGAAACCAGCGGTTGATAACAAGCACGATACCTGAGATGGAAGCCTTGTATCGACACTTCGGTCAACGTGATTCTGTGGTGATTTTATCGGATGACCAGGCGACGGTGCTGAAGAGTCTAGGCGGCGAACTGTTTCAGGATAAGGCCGCACGTATCTCGTTACTGCCGGGTGCTTCTTGGAGGGAGCGTGAGGGTGGGACCAACGCGATCGGAACGGTTCTGAAAAACAATAAACCGATGATGATTCAAGGCAGTGAGCATTATTTCGATGCCATCGGCAGTTTTTGTTGCTCTGCGGCACCTATTTTTGCCCCCTGCGGGAGTGTGGCGGGGGTGTTAGATGTGACTTCTGATCAGGGTTTTGGCTCTTTTCATAGCCTGGGGTTGGTGAGCATGTCCGCTCGGTTGATCGAAAACCGGTTGTTCACAGACCTGTATCGCAGCCAGATATTAATCGCTGTTCATAGCCGACCAGAATTTGTCGATAGCTTATGGCAAGGCTTATTGGCATTTACCTCGGAGGGGTATCTGCTGGCTATGGATAGGGAGGCTGGCAAATGTTTGGACCTCGACCCAGCCGAAGTAGGCAGGCGTGATTTTAGCGATCTGTTCGGTATTACACTGGGTGAGGTTGTCGATCAATCAAAACGTTCACCGCGCAGTCCCTTGGTCTTGCGCAAGGGTGGTGCGGCACAACTCTATGGCCGATTGTTGCATGTCCCGGGTACTTCCAGCGTTGTTGTTCCGGTAGATCCGAGAACTCCGGCTAAAAAACAACCGCTACCAGCCAGTGGTGCTGATGCTAGTGATATCACCCTGAGCGATGTGGTGTTTGAGGATAAGGGTTTTGCACGCGCCGCGATGCAGGGCACCAAGGCGTTGAATCATCAAATCCCATTGCTGCTGCTGGGGGAGACGGGGTCAGGTAAAGAGGTATTAGCCCGGGCGCTGCACGACCAGGGGATACGCAGTAAAAGTAACTTTGTGGCCCTTAATTGTGCTGCTATTCCAGAAGGCTTGATCGAATCTGAGCTCTTTGGTTACCAGGATGGCGCCTTTACAGGCGCACGTAAGGGAGGGATGCAAGGTAAAGTGCAGCAAGCGCATGGTGGTACGCTGTTTCTAGATGAAATTGGTGATATGCCATTGGATCTGCAAGCGCGTCTGCTTCGGGTGTTACAGGAACGATCTGTCACGCCATTGGGTGGTAGCAAGGAGATTCCGGTGGACATTAGCGTCATTTGCGCGACCCACCGGGATATTAAACAGATGGTCGCCGACGGCAGCTTTCGGGAGGATCTGTATTACCGTCTCAACGGGGTGGTGATCCAAATTCCGGCATTACGCAACCGAGTCAATCTGGTGGGTTTTGTGCCGCACCTGTTGAACCAGATGCTCGGTGGCAATCATGGTATCCGAGTCGATAGCAGCCTGATGACACAATTCCAAAATTACAACTGGCCCGGTAACGTACGTCAGTTACAAACTGTGATTAAGACCTGTCTGGCATTTATGGATAACGACGAGTCGCTGATTACAGAACAACATTTGACCGATGATTTTCGTCAGTCACTTGTGGATTCTTTGCAAACAGCTAGGAGGTCCCTCAACGATGATCCTATCTCTGTCGCGGATGGATCTTTAAAAACTCTGAAAACATCGCAAACCGAACAGATAAAACAGGCCATTGAAGCCTGTAGCGGCAACATGTCTGCTGCTGCCGTCTCCTTAGGTATCAGTCGAGCGACCCTGTACCGACGGCTGCAACATGCCGGGATCAAAGTGGTTAGCGATATACAGTTACTGGATTCATAGCCGGATAAATTAATACAATTTGGGCTCCGTAAAGCTGAAAGACCAGAAAAATGGGTTGGATTACACGGTAATGGACAGTAGCGAGGCACACCAGAAGCAGATAATGCCGTTCAATACTCAGGTGCGTATCGGAATCTCTCGGGAAGAAAAAACACGCCAAACAAAAGACAAGATAAACAATATATTCTGATAGTTACAGCTTTTACATGATAATTTAGATTATTAGCAAGCTGACTAAAAAAAGAGAAAGCAGGGCGTTTAATTGAAGAAGCCGCTGCCCAAAACACCTCTGCGCTGAACCTTTGGCCCGGCAACCTAACCACCCTATAACGCCAGCAATGCTCAATTGCGGGCCTCTGCAATGACGACACGATGGATAGGCTCATAAATCGATATTACTCGAAAACCGCCCCTAAGGTTATGGCTCTACGTTACCCTCGATCGATTGCACTATGTCGAACCCCTTGGGCAAACCCTGGGTAAAGCGGTCGATGATTTCTGGGAGTAGATCGGCCGCCGACGCACCGCTTTGCTGCTCAACATCTGTGTTTAGCGACTCGAGCACTGATGCTTGGCGAATATCGTCGGTGACCACGCGACAAAGCGCATGCCAATCGCAGGGTTTGAGGTGAAGCCCACTGACCAGAGCAACCCCTTTACGCTTACGTATCTGTGCCAGCCCGACCAGTTTTCGGCCGTCGGGACTAACCACTTCACCGTGCGACAGCGAGGCATAACAGGCCCACTCGAGCCCTTCGGTCTTGGCAATCTGTTTAGATTGTTCAATCAGGGTTTTATCAACCCCTTTGCAGCTAACTCCAGATTCCAACAGCGCCTTGATCCAGACCTGTTCGAGCCAGCTAAAGATTTTGATGATGTCTAATTTCCCCACCGGATGCTCGGCTGGAATAAATACAGTCACGCTCAACATCCAGGGCCCCGCCAACACCGCACCACCTCCAGAACCACGGCGCATGATCGGCAGCCCCTTCTGTTTTGAGCGTTGAAGCTGACCCTCATCAGGGCGCTGGGAGCACCCCATAATGATGGCCGGGGTATCATACTGCCATAACAACAATCGAGGCTGACGAACCCCTGCATTCAGCAGATCGGAGATAATCTTTTGTTCTTCAAGCATGCTTCCCTGAATCAGGGATTGGAATGGACTCTCAAAATTGTTCATATAGTTACCCGATTGCCAGCAAGAACGCATACCTTATATTGAACTATCGGCTGGAATTAAAGACTGTTATTAGGCAGTGGTTAATATTAATTACACCTCTTGACCCTTGACCCTTGACCCTTGACGCCCGCTCCATATTGTCCGAATCGACATAAAGCTCATCCGTAGTTCTGATGCTGCCATGCCCCAGATCGGCTTGCACATGGGCAAGGTTGCGACCAGCAGCCACCTCCATAGATGCACCGGTAACACTTCAAGGCTCAGGTGCATGATTTATAACTGCACGAGTCTGTTCATTGCAGAGCTGTCATTTTCGCTTAGAGCATCGACAAATCGTACGAGTGTTGGTATCCAACACTCCAGGGCTTGCCTTCGTTAATGTTCATTTTGGTACACCTAATGATCATGCTTCGATGGCCCGTCAACTCTCCTCTGCAGACTATGCTGAATTACAGATGCTCTACGAAAAGCTTTACTAAACCACCTTTTGCGACTGAAGGAATAAAGCTACTTCTAAGCAACACGTCGCTTAATGCCAGCTTTAGTGCTTGTTCGGCAAAAGCTGGGTTATTCAGATCAATGGGGACGAGTACTTTTTTAAATATCGCTCATATCACCTACAAACCTGATAACCTAACTTTGATAGCCGGTTATCAGGTAATTTTTCGGTCAGGTTGGCTAGACGCTAGCTAGCATTTACTGGATAGGTTATCACTGCTGAAGGCTTTTTACGGCGACGCTGCAGTAACACAATCAATCCAAATATGGCCAGTGCTGGTATGTAGATCCATTGCTTAGCAGGCTGTTTTTGTGGCACATCTACCGCAGTAATGAGCTGATCAAAGGTCAGTCCGGATTTTTCTGCAGGGCTATCAAAACCGACGTAATCAACAACCGTCTTACCATTGCTGGTTAACAAGACTAAACCGACAGAATCCATTCGTGATGCTCCATCTGTACCCTCACCTAATACCATACTGGCCATAAATGAGCGGTCGTCGCCCACAGCATCTTCACCCTGAATCCAGAGGCGCAACTCAGTTCCTGCCACCATTGAATCTGCTGCTTGGACAAGTTCTATAGGCGAAATTTGCAGATGAGGCGGTACCATCTGATCCATCCAGAAACCCGGACGGAAAAGAGAAAACGCGATTAACATCAACACCGCCGATTCATACCAACGGCTACGCACGAGAAAGAACCCTTGAGTAGATGCGGTAAATATGAGTATAGCGATGGTGGCAACGATGAAGGTTTGGATCCCCTCTAACCAAGTAACATTGATCAGTAAAAGATCGGTGTTGAAAATAAACAAGAAAGGCAAAATGGCTGTGCGCATACTGTAGTTGAAGGCAACAAACCCAGTACGAATCGGGTCTCCACCTGAAACCGCCGCTGCGGCAAACGAAGCCAAACCTACAGGCGGCGTTACATCAGCCATAATACCGAAGTAAAACACAAACAGATGAACCGCAATCAGCGGAACGATCAAGCCAGACTCTTGCCCGAGGGTTACAACGACAGGCGCTAATAACGAGGACACTACAATATAGTTAGCTGTAGTGGGTAATCCCATACCAAGAATCAGACTCAATATTGCAGTCAGTATCAACATGAGTAACAAGTTACCCATCGATAGAATCTCAACCAAGTCAGCCAGTACAGAGCCGACACCGGTTTGTGATACAGCACCCACAATGATACCGGCCGTTGCCGTCGCGATACCAATACCAATCATGTTGCGAGCACCTACGATGAGCCCATCAACCAGTTCGTTACCGCCTTTTCGCAACTGATTAGCCAATCCGCTTTCTTGACGGAAATACGCCATTAAAGGTCGCTGAGTCACGAGTATAACGATCATCAATACGGTTGCCCAAAAAGCAGAAAGCCCCGGAGACAAGCGTTCAATCATCAAACACCATACCAGTACGACAACGGGTAGTAGAAAATGCAGACCGGATTTAACCGTTGGACCCACTTCAGGAAGCTCAATCATCGGTGAATCCGGACTATCTAACTCGAGATTAGGCACTGCAGCTGCATAGCGCACCAGGTAGAGGTACGTCATCGTTAATAACGCAACTATCACCCATCCGGCATATTCACCAAAGGTAGGTTTGATCCAGCCAATGCCATAGTAAACGACAGCGGCTAGGACAGCTGTCACCATAAATCCGGTCAACAAGCCGATCACACGCAGGTGCCATGGTTTGATGGCGTCACGACGCGGCAAGCCCTGCATATCTAATTTTAGTGCTTCCAAATGTACGATATACACCAGTGCAATATAAGAGATCAGTGCTGGCAAAAATGCATGTGTAATAACATCCACATAAGAGATACCCACATACTCAACCATCAAAAATGCCGCAGCACCCATGACAGGAGGCATAATCTGTCCGTTAACAGAAGACGCAACTTCAACGGCGCCAGCTTTTTCAGCCGAAAAGCCAACACGTTTCATCATCGGGATGGTGAACGTACCGGTGGTTACCACATTAGCAATGGATGAACCTGATATAAGACCCGTAAGACCTGAAGCCACGACCGCCGCTTTGGCAGGGCCGCCACGCATGTGTCCTAATAAGGAAAATGCTACCTGGATAAAGTAGTTACCTGCCCCTGCTTTATCCAACAGTGCGCCAAACAAAACAAACAGGAATACAAAACCGGAAGACACCCCAAGGGCAATACCAAAAACACCTTCAGTGGTTAGCCATTGATGATTGATCAATTCTTTAAGTGTAACGCCTTTATGGGCGATGATATCCGGCATATAAGGACCGGCTAATGAATAGGTCAAAAATACAACAGCCACGATCATCAATGGCGGTCCAAGCGTTCTCCGTGCAGCTTCGAGCAATAATATAAGCCCGGCGACAGAGATCACTAAATCCTGAGTATTTGGAAGGCCCGGACGGCTAACGAGTTGCTCATAAAACAGGAAAATGTATGAAGCACAAAAAGCTGCCACGACGCTGAGTACTATGTCGTTGAGTGGTACACGGTGATGTGGTGAATGAGCGAGGGCCGGATAGGCCGTAAATGCCAAAAATATTGCAAAGCCCAAATGAATGGCGCGGACTTCGGTGTCGTTGAAAATGCCAAAACTGCCGATTAAAGGCCAGTCATAAAAAGGTAGCGGTGATGCTATCCATAGTTGAAAAAGTGACCAGCATAACGCTGTTCCTAACAGGAGCTTGCCCTGCCAGCCGTGAGGAATACGTGCGCCAGTATCACTGGCAGCAACCATATCTTGCAGTTCTTTTTCATCAATTTCTGTTTGCGTCTTTTTGTTTTGGTTGTGCAAATCCGTCACATTCATCTCCCAACATTGGAATCAGGAATAAGAAAGAAGGGATGCCAGGCATCCCTTCTTTGGCTAGTCGTAAATTACATCCAGCCTTGTTCTTTGTAGTAACGAATCGCGCCTTCATGCAAAGGTGCAGACAGACCGTTAGATATCATCTGCTTTGGATCCAAGTTGGCAAACGCGGGGTGCAGACGTTTAAAGTTATCAAAATTATCGAAGACCGCTTTGACTATCTGGTAAACAGTATCGGCATCAACCTTCGCCGAAGAAACCATTGTCGCCGCGTTACCAAAGGTATCTATATCGTTGTCATTACCTCTGTAAAGCCCGCCCTTGATTACTGCCGGAGCGTAGAAATCATTTTCAGCGATTAGTTTATCGATTACAGGGCCTGTCACTGGAATCAGTTTTGTATCACAAGACGTCGTTGCTTCTTTAATGATGCCCGATGGATGGCCTACATTTGACAATATGACATCGAGTTTATTGTCACACAGCGCCTGAGCCTGCTCAGATGATTTAAGCTCAGCCGCTAGCTTAAACGAATCGCGGGTCCAGCCTTTTTCAGCCATGATAACTTCCATCGTACCGCGAGTACCCGAACCAGGGTTATTCAGATTAACTCGTTTACCGACTAGATCGTCAAAGGTTTCAACACCTGAGTCTGCGCGAGCAACCACGGTGAATGGCTCACTATGAAGGGAGAACAAGGCACGTAGGTCTTCAAATTTACCTTGTTCGATGAAAGATTCATGTTTACTGCCGTTAAGTGCATAAAACTGCCAATCTGATTGTGCTACTCCCAGATCCAGCTGGCCTTGACGGATAGCATTGATATTCGCAACCGACCCTCCAGTTGATGGTGCAGTACATTTAATACCGTGCTCATCTGTGCCACGGTTAACTAAACGACACATTGACTGACCAACAACATAGTAAACACCGGTCTGACCACCCGTACCTATAGTCATGTAGCTTTGCTCTGCGTTGGCCGTCGTAGCGCTGAGAGATGCGGCCAAACTAATAGCGGTTGAAATGATTATTCTTGAAAGCTTATTTTTTGTAGTCATTAGTTTTTATCCTTGTTTTTTACTAAAAAATGTATGTTTTTTACTTTCCCAAAATTTCTAGAAGCTGTTCCAGAAAAAACTCCACCTCCTCTTTGGTGTTATAGTGAGCCATGGAAAATCGGGCTACAGATTCAAGGCCAAGAGGGCGCAGAATATTGCCGGAGTAGAGGTCATTTGATCGCGCGTGAATACGTATCCCACGCCCATCCAGTGCGGATACAAGATTGGCTGCATCCCAGCCATCGACACCAAATGAAACAACGCCTTCACGTTGATTAATGTCGGTGGTACCAACGACTGTCACGCCTTCGATATTTAAAAGGCCCTTGCGCCTATTATTGCCATTCAGAAGAGTCGAAATCAGTGCATGCTCATGCTGAAGCATCGCCTTACCCGCAGCACGAAGTTGATCTCTAGTACTTGGTGCTTGGGTAAACTGTTTACCCAACCAAGCCAGATATTTGACGACCTCTGTAATAGCAGCCAGTGCAGACGGATCACGACTACCCAGTTCCCATACGTTATCTGGTTTGCCTATCAACCGATCATGAGGTATCCGGCTCATTCGCTCGGAGAGCCATGCGTAGCCGTTATTAAATTTGGAATACACCTTGTATAGCGATAATACGTAAGCATCTGCACCGTAATCTTCCACATCTAGATAGCCATGGGGTGCGTGCTGTATACCATCAACAATAACAAAGCACTCGGGAGCGGTAGCTCTAATCGCATCAATGATTGACTTTATATCCATTACCACTCCGGTTACGGGATTTGTATGGATAACCGTGGCAACACGCGTGTCAGGGCGAACACAAGACGCGTAATCCTGAGCACTGACAACTCCGCTTTGAGTATCGAAAGGTACCTCAACCCATTCTCTTGAAGTATTCTCGGCCCAGAGTTGAGTAGCACTATAAGTTGAAGGGTGCTCGACCGGGCTGGAGAGAATAGAGCCACCTGCGGGCGCTGCAACCGCAGCACTTCGTACCAATCGGAATAGGCACTCTGTACCCGTTTCCCCACCGAAGACGACCCCGCTCTTTGCACCGAAAAGCATTCGTAGGTTATCCAGCCCTTCCTCAACAACAGCACTCATTGCTATAGAAGCTGCATTATTTCGGTGTTCATTATCCGGTACTGCACCTAATTCAGCAGTGCGCTCAATGACAGACTTCAAAGTCAAAGAGCCTCCCGCACTTTCAAAATAGATCCGCTTACCGGCATAAGGGCATTGATCGACATAATGGAATTGTGAACGGATCTGCTCCAGCAGGTCTGCGTTCAGCGGCGAGGTGTATAGCTCTTCATTGCTTATCGAATGGACGTTCTTCATGGATAAATCCTGCTGATTGATACGGTGGATATAAAGCAAGTCCTCGACCGTGATGCTTTCTGATGCTGTATAACCTTGGTAAGCAGTCTAAAAAAACAAAAGCATAAAAAAAAGCGAATAGTTAGAATGCTTTTACAGTCCTTTTTTTCAACAGTTTTCGTTTGTTCACATCATCTTTACCGACCCTTGTAATCCAATGCTTTGTCATTTCCGGGGAGGGGCTCTCAATTCAAGCAAAGGAGTAGTTAAGATCCAGATATGAACTTCTTTCAATTAGCCTTATACTAAGTATCTATAAAAGTGATATATATTTGATTTAATGCATCTCTTTTAAGAAACAAAGATCGTTGGTGATAACGCGACGACACAAGGTTGAGACATATCTCAGAATATTGGGTGTCTTGATCCGAGTTCCGCAATGGGGTTTTTAAAGAATAAAGAGGCGATCAGGTAATGATTACATTCAAACAAATTGAAGCTCTGTTCTGGATATCTGAGTTAGGTAACTTTGCAGCGGCAGCCGAAAAACTACATACGACGCAGTCTGCAATATCAAAGCGTATCAACGAGTTAGAAGCGGCTTTCGGTATGTGCGTGTTTGATCGCTCTCGTCGCAATGCCAGGCTTACGGAAAAAGGCAGCGAACTATTGCTTATGGCGAAAGATCTGATTGAGATGCGAGATGAAATGCTTGAACGCATGGCTAATCCGGCAGTCCTGCACAAGCGCTTTCGAATTGGTGTCACGGAGTTGACGGCGCTAACTTGGTTGCCAAAATTGGTAAAGTTGATAGAAGAGAACTATCCACGGCTAATTCTTGAGCCGCAGGTTGAACTGAGTTCAGTGCTATTCGATAAGATAAGTGATGATTCGCTAGACTTTATTATCGTCCCTGATACTCATGAAGACGTACGCTTTAAGGTGCAACCACTCGGATCGGTGGAAAATGCTTGGATGTGTACTCCCGATTACACAGATATTCAGAGTCCAATAGAGTTGCAAGATATTGCACAGTTTAATGTGCTGATGCAGGGCTCGAAGTCGGGTACAGGGCTTATCTACGATCGGTGGTTTTCTCAAAATAAAGTACATACCAGTCAAGCACTGATCAGCAGCAATCTAGTTGCACAGCTAGGACTGACATTATCCGGTTTCGGGATCACCTACCTGCCACTGGAAGCAATGAGTTCATTAATTAAACAAGGGCAGCTTCGTACCCTAGACATTAACCCCAAACTGCCTCAGGTTCGATATGCTGCGATTTACCGTGCAGATCGAGACTCACAACTCTACAAGGATGTAGCGGATTACGCTAAGCGGGCCTGCGATTTTAGTCGTTTCCTGTTAAGTGGTTATTAACTACTAATGTTTCTTTCCTTCGGGGCGAGATACCTTCAACCAAGAAACTTCAAGTCTTTAATACTTGTTTACAGTGATGGCGGGCGTTGCGAAGCCAATACGTCAAAGCAAACATCAGCCCCATGGTTTGATGAAAGGGATCGGGACCGATTATTACCAATTCACCCCTTAGCAGGATTAAAAGAACAGGTTGAACAAGAAGCCTGCCAATATCGCCATCCCAAAGATAACTAACAGAAATGCCGCTACCATCTGCTTTCTGAACATGGACTTCAGCATGATGACTTCGGTTAGGCTAGCTCCCGCGCTACCGATGATCAGCGCCATTACTGCTCCCATGCCCATCCCTTTGGCTGCTAAAGCCGCTGACAGTGGGATCACAGCTTCGGCACGGATATAGAGAGGAACGCCAATCACAGCAGCTAGCGGAATCGCCAGCGGGTTGTTGGGGCCAGCGTACTGTACGATGAGATCGGAAGGCATGAATCCATAGGTGAAGGCACCAATAGCGATACCTACCAGTAGGTAAGGGAATACACTCTTGAACTGGTTCCAAGTCTCCTTCCAGATGCGAGCCCAACGGTTGTCTTGAGCAGTTTCCACGGTGGCGGTTCCATCGCAGTTGGCACTAACAGTGACGCACACATCAACGCTATCGGCACTCTCACAGCAAGAAGATGCTTGTTTTTCTGGCAGGCTGTCGCCACAACGGGTTGCACATCCGCCAACGGGATTGTCACCAAACACTTCTGGTCGGATGAATCGGGCAAAGTTCATTTTCTCTAACAGGTATCCTGCCGTGACGGACACAACCAGCGCAATCGAGGCGTAGGCCAGTGTGACATTCAGACCGAAAGTGGCAAAAAACAGACCAATGATTATTGGGTTCAACAGCGGTGAAGTGAACAGGAAAGTAATGGTCGGGCCGAACCCTGCGCGTGCTTTGAGTAAGCCTGTCAGCATGGGAATGGTCGAACAGCTACAGAACGGTGTTACCCCGCCGAGCACAGCCGCAGAGAAGTATCCTCGACCGCTCTTCGAGCTGAGGATGGATTGAATTTTTTTGGCAGGCAAGAATTCTTGAATGACTCCGACGATGAAACTGATCACAAGGAACAGCGCCGTAAGTTCAACACCAAGGTAGGCAAACATGCCCAAGGCATCTTCGAGCATAGCGACCATTTCGGGGGACATAATCCTTCCTCTATAATTCTAGTATCGTAGAATTATTTTGAACAACGTACTTTGTGCTGTCAATATATTTCTAGTAATATCGAATTATACCCAGCTAGGAGAAAAGTATGTTGCTTGAATCAGCCGCCAAACGATTTGCTGAACTAGGCCATTCGACTCGATTGGCGATTTTTCGCTATTTGGTCAAAGGAGGGCGGCAAGGAGTCCCAGTGGGTGAACTCCAAAGTGCTCTAGATGTACCTGGGTCAACTTTGTCACATCATATATCGCGCTTGGTGTCTGTAGGGCTGGTGGTCCAGCATCGAGAAGGTCGAACTCTGTACTGCCACCCTCAATATGATGAGCTGTTCGGCCTAATTGAGTTCCTACAAGAACAGTGCTGCGCGGATGAAAAACTGATCCAAAAAAGTAAGCTCGGTGCCTAGCTACTAGTCGGTTAGATGACAACGGAAGCCAAAACGATTGATGGATGTAGACTAAGTCGCAGCTCTTGCCATGAGCTTCTGTTCGGTCGATGTCCCTCTTTGTCTTAGTGTTCTAGGATGCCAGCCCGCAAGGAGAGAAAAATCTATCCCCAAATAACTTCGTTCACCTCTGATCAAACGGCCTTAATGGCTTGTGGCTGAGGTAAACTCCATCTCATTGTTTTTATATGTATAAGGTGCGTTTATTCTGCGCCTTGATTGATACGGTTTTATTGAAATAGGCTGTCCGAACCCCATGCAAAACTTCTCCCAAACCGCCGCCTTCATCTGGTCCATCGCCGATCTGCTCCGTGGTGACTTCAAGCAGAGCCAGTACGGACGTGTCATCCTGCCGTTTGCGCTGTTACGCCGATTGGAATGCGTGCTGGAGCCGAGTAAGTCGGCGGTGCTGGAGCAATACACTAAAGTGAAGGGCATGCCAGGCATCACCGAAGAAAGCCTGGAGAAGATGGTGTTGCGCGCTACCGATCAGAATTTCTTCAACACCTCGCCGATGGATCTGTCGAAGTTGGGTGAGTCAGGCATCAAGGACAATCTCGAGAACTACATCCAGAGCTTCTCGCGGGATGCGCGTGAGATTTTTGAGTTCTTCAAGTTCGAGGAGTTTATCGGTCAACTGGCCGATGCCAACCTGCTATATAAGGTGGTACAGAAGGTCTCGAACACCGATCTAAGCCCCAAGGCGCTATCCAACCATGAGATGGGACTGGTGTTTGAAGAGCTGATCCGTCGCTTTGCGGAAAGCTCGAACGAGACTGCAGGTGAGCATTTTACCCCCCGCGATATCGTTCGTTTGACCACCTCGCTGGTGTTTATGGAAGACGATGATGCCCTGACCAAAGAGGGGATTATCCGCACCATTTATGACCCGACGGCGGGTACGGGCGGCTTCCTGTCCAGCGGCATGGAGTACGTGCACGAGCTGAACCCCAATGCGGTGATGCGCGCCTTCGGCCAGGAGCTAAACCCCGAGTCCTACGCCATCTGTAAGGCGGACATGCTGATCAAGGGGCAGGCTGTCAGCCGTATCAAGCTGGGTAATACCCTGTCGCAAGATCAGCTCTACGCCGACAAGTTTGATTACATGCTCAGCAATCCGCCCTTTGGTGTGGACTGGAAGAAGATCGAGAAGGAGATCAAGGACGAGAATCTCCTCAAGGGCTATGACGGTCGCTTCGGTCCTGGCTTGCCTCGTGTGTCGGACGGTTCACTGCTGTTCCTGATGCATCTGATCAGCAAACTCAGAGACCATACAGCGGAAGATCAAAGTAGCGGTGGTCGCATCGGCATTATCCTCAACGGTTCACCGCTGTTTACGGGCGGAGCGGGCAGCGGCGAGAGCGAGATTCGTCGCTATATCCTCGAAGCCGATCTGCTGGAGGCAATCGTCGCGCTGCCGACCGATATGTTCTACAACACAGGCATCGCCACCTATATCTGGGTGCTGTCGAACAAGAAAGATCCTGAGCGTAAGGGAAAGGTGCAGCTCATCAATGGCAGTGACCTGTGCGGCAAGATGCGTAAATCCCTGGGTTCAAAGCGCAACCTAATGTCCGATGATGATATCGCTACTATCACCCGTTGCTTCGGCCAGTTCGAGGCCGTCGACAACATCGCCTTGGACAAGCCTGCCGATCAGAAAAGCAACCGAGGCCGTCAGGCAGCTGAACCGAAAGTCGCTGCTGCCAAGACCTTTTCCAGCAAGATCTTCGATGCACACGAGTTTGGTTACCGCCGCATCACTATCGAGCGTCCATTGCGGTTATCGACCCAATTTAACGATGAGCGTTTGGCCGAACTGCGCTTTGCGCCCAAACCCTTTAACGCGGTGATGAAGTGGGTCTACGGCGAGTACGGCGATACCTGGACTAAAGAAAACTATGGCGACCTGAGTTCAGTTGAGGTCGAAGTTCGCGCCCATATCAAAGCCAATTTCAAAGAGCTGAAAGAGAAACAGATCAAAGACCTGCTGGATCGCAAGTTGTGGTTGGGGCAGAAGGCGCTGTTGGATAAAGCCAAGCAGCTGCAAACTGCATTGGCAGAGCTGATGAGCACGGATGCCATCATCGATGGCCCGTGCGACGACTTTAATCGATTCGATGAGCAGTTAAAGAAGGCTCTCAAAAAGACGGGGGTCACACTGGATGCCAAAGAGAAAAAGCAACTGCTCGATGCCGTGACCTGGAAGAACCCCGAAGCGGAGCGGGTGATCAAGAAGATCCATCGCCGTTCCTCGGCATCCCTGCCGCCACGGCATACCGTTCATCCTGAACATAAGACCTCTGCCGATCCGCTCTATGGCCTGTTTGATATAAATGGAACCGTCATCGAATACCAGACCGACAGCGACCTACGCGATAACGAGAACGTGCCCCTCGACCCGACACGACTGGTCAAGGAAACCATCGAGGAGTATTTCAACAAGGAAGTCGCACCCCATGTAGCCGATGCCTGGATCGACGCCAACAAACGTGATGAGAAGGACGGCCAGCTGGGCATCGTCGGTTACGAGATCCCCTTTAACCGCCACTTCTATGTCTACCAGCCGCCGCGTGACCTGGCCGAAATCGATGGCGATCTGGACAAGATTAGCGGAGAGATTCTGGTGCTACTTCAGGAGGTGCATTCGTAATGGGGGGGAAGTATCAGGCGTATTCTGAATACAAAAGTGCAAAATCAACATGGATAGACATCTTGCCCTCACATTGGGATCGTGCGCCTATCAAGCACTCCGTCGTTACACCTGTGACGGATGGCCCCCACGAAACCCCTGTGTTTCTAGATGAAGGTGTTCCGTTTTTATCAGCGGAAGCCGTGAAGAATAATGCGTTAGATTTTTCAAAGAAAAGAGGGTTTATTACTCCCGCCCAACATTCGGTTTATAGCCAAAAGTGCCTACCTCGCAGAGATGATATATTCATGGTCAAATCTGGGAATACAACAGGCGCACTGGCAATTGTAGAAACGGATGAAGTGTTCAACATTTGGTCTCCTCTTGCGGTGATTAGAGTTAATGCGAAAAAGATTCTGCCAAGGTATGCGTTTTACTCAATGCAGTCGGAATACTTTCAGACCAGTGTCCAGCTTTCATGGAGCCAGGGAACGCAGCCAAACATTGGCATGGGGGTTATCGAAAACCTTCATACTCCAGTCCCTCCTGTTTCAGAGCAGACATCAATTACAACCTTCCTCGACCATGAAACCGCAAAGATCGACACCCTGATCGACAAGCAGCAGCAACTGATCCAGCTGCTGAAGGAGAAGTGCCAAGCGGTGATCAGCCATGCCGTCACTAAGGGGCTTGACCCCAATGTGCCGATGAAGGATTCAGGGGTTGAATGGTTGGGGGAGGTGCCTGAGCATTGGTCCGTATGCACAATCAAATACGCATTAGAAAATTTGAATTTCAAAAGAATACCTTTAAGCAGTGAAGAGCGAGGTGCATATTCCGGCCCATCATGAACACCCATTCTGGCGCAACGTGAACACCTA
>CAXBEA010000019.1:0-46119 GCA_963974645.1 uncultured Neptunomonas sp.
ATTGGTGAAACACAAGATGTAGTGGGTGGAGGAGCTAACCGACTACCCCGTTAAACGATTAAGGCAATATCGCTTAGTCACGCCTAATGATCTCGCGGTGGCATGAATAGGTGACACCGGGTTCAACCGCCGGATGCGGAAAACCGCATGTCCGGTGGTGTGGGAGGGGTAACGGGCGCAATCCTGTTTCCTCCACCCGATCAGTATCGGGCTGGGGTTTTGTGGGGGCTGGGCCCCCGGCGATTATTTGACCTGAACCTGAGTTCACACCCAAGCTGCATCCCACAAGAGTTTGGGGAG
Source organism: uncultured Neptunomonas sp. (assembly GCA_963974645.1). GTDB lineage: Bacteria > Pseudomonadota > Gammaproteobacteria > Pseudomonadales > Balneatricaceae > Motiliproteus. Next base: position 301 of record CAXBEA010000019.1, read on the forward strand.
TATTCTGGGTCGGATTTCAATCCGACGCTGGCGGTAGCGATGTCGGGATGATTAGCGTACCGATACCATCTTGCCCGCTAGTTCTAGGGGGATCTGTATTTGTAATCGTTTCAGGGTTGTTTCGCTGTAGATTATACGGGGCTGTTTTACGGTGATAGGTTCTAGGTGACTGCGAAAACCGCCGGCTTGCAGTTCAATCAGACGTCGCGCTAAGTCTCTTCCTATCGCTTCGTAGTCAGGCGCTACGGCTAATAATGCGCCGTCACGGACAAATATCTCGTTGGCACCGATTATCTTGTAAGGCGTCTGCCGAAGAGCTTCCATAATCAGGGTTGATTGGCTGATGATGTAGGAATCGCTGGGCAGATAGAGGGTGTCGACCGCTATTTCGGCTGATTGTAGACGTTTGAGTTGGTTCGCCAGGCTTTCTGAGTTTGGAGCAACTCTGAGAATTTTTAAATTTATGCCCATCTCTGCGCAGAGTTGCTCTAGTTCTTCCAGATGGACACGTGAATTCTGTTCTCGGGAGTTGAACAGAAAACCTATGCTCTTTATCTCGAATAATTGCCGGGCAACATTTAGCTGAAGTCGAGCCGGGATCGTATCGGTTGCGCCGGTCAGCGGGAGGCTGTCTGCCGAGGCCGGTAACAGCTCTGCTTCAGCAGGGTAGGATACAATGTTGTAAAGTTGCGGTAGACGCCCTTGGATAATGGTCTTTGCCATTACGGATGCGGTGGTGCCGAAGCTGTAAACGATGTCGAATTGGTCGATCTTCGGTGCCAATTGCCAGAGTTGCTCGGCGAGGGTATTGCGGTCCTGCTTGGCATTAATCATGGTGACATCTATGGCGACGCGCTGCTTTTGCAGCTGATCTAAAAATCCATGTTCAGCATCGGTTTCACCGCGCCATAAAACCATCAGTAGTTTCAGTGGCTGAGCCTCTATAGCCGGTGTTTCGGCAAAAGCCCAAATGGGTAAAAACAGAAAAAACAGCTGGATTAGGCGTCTGTGGCTGTTGCTCATGCTTGCTAGCCTTCAATGATGGCTGCGTCCAGGGTGCAGATGATCACCACTTTGTTGGGTTCATCCACCAGTATAGTGATACTGCCGCCCAATTGTTGTGCTAGTGCATCGCAGTATGGACGGCCTGTAGCATTCCAAAAATTTTGGTAAGTTGAGGCTGTGCAGCTTACTTGTTGAGGGGACGCTGGCTGCTCGCCTTCGATTTTTAGCTCGAGCTGCTGCTTGTCTGGAGCGTAGCTCAAGTTAAGACGTAGGTCGGGGCCTGTATTTGCTGTTAGACAGTGATCGAGCAGTGCAAACCAAAGTTTTCTGAAGGCTGCTGCAGGGAAGTTTAGGCGTTCGGGCACTGATGTTTGATAGCGATAGTCAAGCAAGCGGTGTTGCTGGCGAGCGAGTGGTAGTAGGTCACCGATCAGTGTTTCAATTAGTTTACGTGGAGCAACTGGCTGCACTGCCAGCCTAAGCTGCGATGTCGGCTCTGCCTGATCAAAGAGGTTTTGCATCCGCAGTTGATTGCAGAGCAGCTCCAACAGTAGGTCTTTAGCCATTGGGGAGTGGTCGAGCTGACGCAAACGGTCAAGATGGTGCTGATGTTGTTGCAGTAAAGGCCGAATAAGTGGCTTGATAAGATCTGGCGTTTCACGTGGCCGCAGGCTATCCAGGGGATATTGGTGGCGAGCAAGGCAGATGTCGCGATATGAGCGCAGCGCAACCACGACCGACGTTAGTAATCTCGATGCGGAAAGTTCTGATTTACTAAGGTAGTCATTGAGGTCGTATTTGAGGATGACATCGGTTTCCGGTGCCAACCCGGGATGACCCGTGCGTAGAATGATACGCATATCGAGGTTGCCTAGCTCGTTACGAATATGGTCGACTAGGCGGAGTCCCTCATCGTCCGACTCCATTACGACGTCGAGTAGTGCCAGGCATATATCGGGTTGCTCGCTGAGCAGGGCCCGGGCTTCAGCTCCGCTCAGGGCACTGATCAACTCAACAGGTCGGTCTTCGAAACGATAGCCACGGAAAATCATTCGGGTGATACCGTGGACGCCCTCTTCGTCGTCCACAACAAGAATGCGCCAAGGGGCGGGTGTGTTCATGGATAGCAGTACCTTGCTGTCTTGTTGTATTTATCAGCTCTATATCCCCCTATTCTATCTTGCTAAACGGGGTGTTTTCTATGTTCTTGGTTAGGTAATTAGCTATGTTTAAACAGGTTTTGTCTACGTTGTGTCATTCTGGGTTGATTGTATTTAACTGCGACAGTTTCGCCAATGCGCCCCATCGTTGGTAGTGATGTCGGGCTTCGTTTAGCAGCAACCGGGCCAGAGTGTGCTGGTTTCGACGATTGCAATAGATGCTATAACGCTCGAGTGTTAACGCGGTTAAGGGCGTGCAGTTGGCTTCCTGGGATGCTGTCAACGCACGTTCGTAGTGGCTCTTGCTTGGGCTTCTGCTCAGTTGTTCAAGCTCTGCATCGAGTAGCGCCGATTGGGCGCTGAAGCCTTGTGGGTTGATTGCCGCCCAATGTTTAAACAGAGCCTGGTGTCTTTGCAGCCGTCGTAGCCGATGCTCTGTTTGGCTATTGTTCTGGTTGTTGCTCTGGATATATAACTCGATCTCCATCAACGAAGAAAACAGCAGCAACTGGCTATGAGCCTGTAATCCACTTAGCTTCGACAGCGCTTGGTCGACCTGTGTTAGCAGCGCCAGCCAGTGGGTACGTTGGTCGAGCAGGTAGTAGAGCGCACAGCGCGCGTTCAGGGCCCAGGGTGAAAATGATTGAACGTCGGGCAGCGGTACCGTATCGGCTACCGGTTGATTGAGGGTTAGCTGCTGAACTAGAAAGGTCGCCGAGTTTCTCAGGTCCAGGCGTTCAGGGCTCAGTGACTGATCCAGCATTGCCTGCTCAGCACTCAGGGTGATGCTTAGCTCTGCCAAGGATTGGTGGCTAAACCAGCAGCTGTTGTAAAGAGGCAAAATGCAGCTGTCTGCAAGCTGCTGATTATCTTTACCGCGAGCCTGCGCAAGTAGCGCCTGTAATTGTTCAATACTCTTAGGCAAGGGTTCCAGCCAAGGGGTGATGCGGATTGAACGTATTAATGAGGCCTCGGTACTCTGTGCACACAACTGGATCGATTCAATCGACAGCTCGGGCAAGGAGCGGGCAGGATCTACTTGAGCCAATAACTCAAGCTGCAGGGCTGCACTTATCACGCGGCTCAGAGGTTGATCGCCGCAGTGCAGAGCAAGGGCGGCCATGGCCCCTTGGTACAGCAGAGGGTCAAGTTGATGCTCAGCAACCCGTAGCAGCTGTGTCAGGAGTTCGGTCTTGGTCTTGTGATTATCGTCATCGTAATCAGTCTGCATTTGTTCCTGGCCGGTCAGAAGCTGCTCAAACATTGTGTTTAATGTGGCTACACAACCAGGAGGCTTAATGGCCAATAGGGCCAACGCATCGAGTAGTGGTTTGGCGGCAGCTTCGGGCTGACCGAGTTGCAGTTGCAACCGACTGCAAGCAAGTGCGAGTTGCTGTGCACAGGTCTGGTTGCCCCCCGTAGTGCTGTTATCGGTAGTGCTGTTCTCGGTAGTCGCGGTATCACTTGCCGCGATAGTCGTAGCGTGATCTGCGTCCGTTAGCTGTTGTTGCAGCTCTGCCAGCCACTGTTCCGCGGTGTCCAAGTCACCACGAATACGTGCTAGTTCAGCCCCCTCGAGGATTACAGCCATTCCGAGAGCGGTCTGCAGCTCCCTAGGTTGCAGCAGCCTATGTGCCTGCTGGTAGTCCGCGTAGGCTAGGCCTAGATTGCCCTGTTGCTGTGCTTGCCTTGCCGCTTGCAAATTTATGTCGATCAGTTGCAGCCGACGCTGATACTGCGCAGTGTTTTGATTACTTTGGTTTAGATGATCGGCGCAGCGCTGCAGGAGTGTTGAGTATTCTTTAGATGGCTGTGTAGAGCTTTTTTTAGCTGACAGTTTAGACGGTTGTTTGGATGCTAGCTCAAGCACGGATACAGACTGCCAGCGTTGGTAGAGCAGACCGCCGAGTGCGGCATGAATTCGAGCTTTCTCAGGCGCATCCATATCGGCTAACAGCTCAGCGGGTAGTGCCGGGTGGCTAAAGCGATAACCGTTTTCGCCGTCCTGCAGCAATAAACCGGCCTGCAGTGCAGGCCACAGGTGGATCGTTATTCGCGCAACCGGGTCGTTGCGGATTGCGGCCAATAGCTCTAGTTCGAAGGGATTGCCCACGATTGCAGCCCACTGCAGCATCTCGCGTGCGCCACCGGGTAGCTCGGTCAGCGCGATGCTGAGGAGTTTTTGCAGATCCAGATCTAGCTCTATAGGCCTTTGTTTGGGCAGCCAGTTCCACTGCTTGGTGTGCGTCCGGTAGTCCAGCCACTGACGAAGTCTTAATTGTTCAAGCTCTGCGATCAGCTTGGCGGGGTGGCCCGCACTGCGTTGGAAAAGCCAGTCAGCCAGCGCCGAGATTTCCGGCGTCATATTTGGAAACATTCCCGATATCATCTGGTGTATTGCACTGCGACTGAGAGCTTTTAGTTGTAAATGGCTGCAGAGCCGATGATAACGGTAACCGGGTAGCGCCGTAGCTAATGGGCTGTCAGGTTTGATCTGGGTGGGGTCGTAGCTAATAACCAGCAGCAAGGGCTGAGGACCTAGTTGCTGGACAAGTTGCTGCAATAGAGAGAGCGCATCGCTGCTGGCGTGATGGAGGTCATCCAGAAACACAACGAGGGGATCTCGATTAGGTTGTAGTAACTTTGCCAGCGCCTCTATTAATAAAGGGCGTCGTTCGCTGTAGCTGAGCGAGGGTGGTGGATCCAGGGTTTCTGTCAGCAATGCGTTGAGTTCAGGAAACAGTGGCTGAAGAAGTGACGACTGAATCCCCAGGAGACGCCGTACTCGCTGTGCCCAGATATCTCGCCTTGCTCGGGGCAGGGCGAGTTTGTGGCGAAGGCGTTGCCGGACGAGACGAACGATCACCTCGATATCATCATCCACAGCGGCATCAAAGCTTGCGCTCAGGAGGGCGCCTTGTGAGCGGAACAGGTTGGAACGCAGGCATTCGATCAGGCTGCTCTTTCCACTACCTAGGGATCCTTCGATTAGAACCAAGCGGCCTTCATGGTGGATCTGTTGCAGCAGTAGCTGTAGCGACTGTTGCTCAGGCTCTCTGCCAAGATGCTGCTCTTGGTTGATAATTTGTGCGGGTGAATCATGGATTCCAGGCTGGAACTCTGCCAACGGCTGCCGTTGCTGGTAGCCGAGTTGGCTCTGCTTCAGGTCTATCTGAAGCCCCCGCAGCGATTGGTAGCGCTCCTCCGCTGGAATCGCCAGCAGTTTGCTGATTATGCGTGTCAATGCGATCGATAGTTTTGGACTCAGCACGGGACTCTGCTGCAGATGGGCCTGCAATAGTTCGCCAGGATCTGTCTGTGGGTAGGGCGGTTGTCCATGCAGGAGGCTATAAAACAGGCAGCCAAGCTGGTACAGCTCGGATCTGCCATCGACGTTATAAGGCAGCGCCAAGCTGGCTTCAGGTGCTTCGTAGGCCAGCTGCTCAATCAGATCTGCTCCCTTGAGGGGGTCGGGATCCACAAGCGTCAACCGGTAGTCAGGATCACCGTCGCTGTTGATGCCGATCCGGGCTGGGCTAAGCAAGGGAAGGGGAAGGCCGCGCTGGTGCCATTCGCTAATCAGGGCGAGTAGCTGTACTGCGAGCGGATAAAATTGCTCCTCGGTGACGCCACTGGTACCGATCAACTCGCTAAGAACGCGTGGATAGCTGCGTCCTGGCATAACGATTACAGGGCGCTGGGCGGTGCGGTAGGCTCCCGGGGCTTGCCCTGTCCAGCGTTTGAACGCTTTTTGGAATGCCGATAGTCCTGAGAAACCGAGCTGGTAAGCGATCTCGCCGAAACTGCGGTCGCCGCGCTGGATCAGCTGCAGCGCAAGGTCTTTTCGGGTCTGGTCGAATAGAGTTTGAAACGGGGTGCCCTGCTGGTCCAGTTTACGCTGCATGGTGCGCAGGCTTAAGTTGAGGTGGGTTGCTACCTCCTGCCGGCTGATGGTCTGGTTGCTGCTCAGCTGGTTACGAATCAGGCTCTTAATCTGTGCCACCAGGGTGCCGTCTCGGCCAGCGCTGCTGAGTAGCTGATCGGCAAAATTCTGATGCAGTCGTTGCATCTCTTCGTTGGCATCCAGACACTGGAGATCAAAGTGACTGGCGGAGAGTCGCAGTCGATTTCTGTCAGAATTGAAGCTCACTTCGGCGGCAAAGAACTGTTCGTAGAGTTGCGGTGAAGCCGGTTCGGGGAAGGCAAATTCAACTCGAACCAAGGGTACCTGCTTGCCAGTTAGCCAGCGGGTCCAGTTATGCAGGCATGCCAACAGCCATTCGGTTAGGGCGCGATCGTCGTCATTTGCCAGGTCGAGCAGCAGTGTCACCTGGTCTGCTTCCTGCTCCAGGCTGAGGTGGATGCCCTCGATCAGTAGCGGCAAGTAGTCGTTGAACAACTGATAGGCCTGGCGCAAGTTCGGTGCAGTTGACATCAAAAAGCCCACCGAGCCGAGCATTCGCGGCTGAGTTGCTTCGCCGATCCTCAGTGCCAGGCGCGGGTTAGCGGTGCGCTGTGCTAGCTCTGTCAGCAGGGTTGAGAATAACTTCGCCGGGATGCGGGCGCCCGTATGGGCGATGCTGTCGGCGTCGATGCCGACACTGGCAAGTAGCGAATTGGGATCCTGTTGTGAATGGCGCGCGACCTGAATCACCGGGTCGAGTAGTTTGGCGGAGGCTGTGGCGAGGGTGGCAGGCATAGCGGCAGTATGGCAGCGATGGGGGCTGATACCAAATACTAAAAGAGCCAGTCTGGCATCTAAGGAGGTTCGGTTGGCACGGATGGCGACTGACTGACTGGATTGATGGTCCTGTCTGTGTGCTGGCTAACCTGGCTGCAGATTCGTTTCAGCTATTAGCCAGTCGATAACATTCATTATCGCCTGATCGTGATTGTCGCCTTGGCTGAGCGCTTGATCGTAGATCTGGATTTGGCGGTGAGCGCTAGTGCCTTGACTGAGAATCGTCAGGGCATGGAGGGTCTCTTGACGGCAGCCGAGTTCGTTGGCTGCGGGTTCGATCATAGCTAGCCATTGCTGTAGCAGGTCGCTGAAATCTACATTGGTTTCAAGCTGGAAATCGATCATTCCGGCATCGATGCCATAACGTTGCGCCCGCCAGCGATTCTCTTGAATGAGCATGGGTGCATAGGTTCGCCAGCGCTGGTTGTTGTCGCGCAGGTTGCTGAGCATCTTCAGGGTCGCTAAATAGAGTGCTGCGATGCAGAGTGCATCATCTATTCGGGTACAAACATCGGTTATCCGCATCTCCAAGGTCGGAAACCGGCAGGAGGGGCGCAGATCCCACCAGAGCATCGATGCCTCTTTGATCAAACCGGCGTTGACCAGTACATCGACATGGCGCTGGTACTCGGACCAGGAGCTGAAACGGCCGGGTAGGCCGGTGCGTGGTAGCTGGTTGAATACCGACAGTCGGTAGGATTTGAGTCCGGTGTTGTCGCCCCCCCAGAAGGGTGACGAAGTGCTTAGCGCCAGAAATTGGGGTAAAAAGTAGCTGCATTGATTCATCAGATCGATGCGCTGATCTTTGTCTGCTATGCCTACGTGCACATGCATTCCACAGGTCAAGAGTCGTCTGCCAACGGCTTGCAGATCTTCGGCGAGCAGATCGTACCTGGCCATCCGGGTATGTTGCTGATTAAACCAGAGTGCGCTCGGATGGGTTGAAGCCGCGATAATGGCGAGACCGTAATTATCTGCGATCTCGGCGACTGTTTGGCGCAGGTTTGCTAGATGCTGCCGTGCTTCGTCGATGCTATGACAGACCGGGGTGCCTATCTCGATCTGTGCCCTGAGAAACTCATGGGTGACACGTTGTGGAAGTACCTTAGCGCAGCGTTTGAACAGCGCTTCGGGAGGGTCGGCGGCCAGTTCGCGAGTGGTCCTATCGACCAGTAGATACTCCTCTTCAATGCCGAGGGTGAAGTTATCGCCCCGGGGCTTGGTTGTCTTAGTCAAAGTTGCCCTGGTGGCAGTTTTCCTAATCGAAGTAGCCATAAGCGCACACCTCGGCGGTCGTGGAGTGTGATGCTGTTTAATGGTTGAACAACTGGACCTGATGGAGTGAGGGTTGATGCATGATTTCGTTCAGTCCTGCGGCCAAGGCGTCGGCCCACCAGAGACAGGCATCGTGTGTTTGGAGCAGATCCTGGCGGATCTCGATGGCGCAGTTGGGAAAGCCTCGCTGATGGCCATGGCGGTTGATGCTGTAGGCGAACTCTTTGCCTGAATAGGGTTCGTTGTCGCCGATGACTAAGTGTTGGTGGCGGCTGAGGTAAGCGATCAGCGGTTTGGCGATACGGGGGTCCTGGTTCCAGAGTATCCCTGCATGCCAGGGGCGAGGCTTATCGCAGGCCTGCATCTTCGGGGTGAAGGTGTGGATAGAAAACAGTAATGGCGCTTTAGTATAAGCGGTCAGGGCGTCCAGCTGGCGCTCAATCTCCTGATGATAGCTAGACGAAATGCGCAGCACCCGTTCATGGCGCTGGCTCTGATCGAGGTGTTGATTACCCGGTATGGGGTTGTTGTCGCTCTGGAGCGGGATCAGTGAACTTTCATTCAGGTCTGGATCGCGGTTAACATCGATCAACAAGCGTGAATAATTCGCCAGAACCGCTCTGCAGCCGAGCTTGTCTGACAGCAGCTGGGCTAGATCGGCTGCGCCCCTATCCCAAGCAATATGCTGTTCAAGCTGTCCCGGTGTCAGGCCGAGCTTGTCGAGATGGGGCGGAATGTAGTTTGAGGCGTGGTCACAGATCAGCAGTAAGGGTGTGGCAGAGCTCTGATTAATTACGGTGCAGCTGGCAGGGTCATTAACGGTCAATAGTGGAGTTGCTATTACCTGGTTTAGCATAAGAGGGTTCTCCTGACGGTTTTAGGCTGGAAAATGCAAGTTGGAGCCTGGTTGGCTCCAGCGCTGAATTCGGATCCTGAATTAAGCGTAGACCTGAATTCAACGCAGGGTTGTCACGGAAGCTAAAGCTTTTAAGGCAACTCATCCATGACAGTGCGGATGATGCGGCGATCCATCTGCAGTATAGACGCATCCTTTCCTGCGTAATCGAACTGGCTGAGCAGGTAACGGATGGCGTTGACACGAGCGCGCTTTTTGTCGTCTGATTTGATGATCACCCAAGGGGATTCAGGAATACTGGTGTAGAAGAACATATCCTCTTTGGCGCGGGTGTAGCCGCTCCATTTGCCTTGGGACTCTCTGTCAATCGGACTCAGTTTCCACTGCTTGAGCGGATCAGTCTCGCGTTTGTTGAATCGCCGCTCCTGCTCACCTTTACTGACAGAGAACCAGAATTTAAGCATATGTATGCCCGAGCCGATCAGTAATCGTTCGAATTCTGGCGTCGCGCGCAGGTGCGAAATCACCTTTTGTTCGGTGGTAAACCCCATGACCCGTTCGACACCGGCACGGTTGTACCAGCTGCGGTCAAACAGCACCATCTCGCCGCCCGCAGGGAGGTGGTTAACGTAACGCTGGAAATACCACTGAGTTTGTTCCTGTTCGCTGGGTTTTTCCAGAGCCACAACTCGGCAACCGCGCGGATTAAGGTGCTCGATAATGCGCTTGATCGTACCGCCTTTGCCTGCCGCATCACGGCCTTCAAACAGACAGCAGATCTTTATCTTCTCCTGCTTAACCCAGTTTTGGAGCTTCAGTAGTTCGACATGTAGAGGCCTGATCTGGGTCTCGTAATCGGCGCGTGACATCTTCTCTAGCGCTTTACGGCGCTCGGAGCCCTCGCAGATATCACCTTCCTCCTCTAGCGAACTCTGATTTTTGATACTGATACTCTCGACCCTGGGCGGCTTAAGTGTCTCTGCCTCTGTGGATTGACGCATATCAGTCATTTTGTCAGAAGATGAATCTTTTATCATGAAAGGTTCCGATTGCGTGAGGCTGGAATACTAAGATCTTAGTCCGGTTGAGGTAAAGCCCTTTAGTCGAACAAGGTTAAACCCTGGGTTAGGTCAAATCGAGGGTATCTCCTCGAAGTGGTGCTGGATGTGATCAAGAGTATTGCTGAGCAGCGCCAACCTGTTGGCATTTAATGCCGCGATCGAGGCCGCGCGGGCGGGAGAATCGGGCCGAGGTTAAAAACGCATCTGCGATAACAGGGTCAGGTTGAGCTGGTCGAATCGATACAGCTGACCGCCATATTCAGCGGCAAAGGCATCGGCATGGGTCTGATCAGCAAAACTAGCCAACGTCGGCCCCATCCCCCCCTTGCGCCGGCTGCCGACCACATACCAGGCGGTGCGGGCGTCGATATAGGTTTCATCATCAGGATGGTCCCAGGGGGAGATCGCCATATCATGCACAAAAGCGCTCTGGATATTGTGCTGGTGCTCGGGGTCGAGCAGATAGGCGAACAGGTCGCGGGTGGAGCAGAACTTCAGACTGCGCTCGCGCCCCCGTTCGAACAGCTGGCCTTTGGGGCCTGGAAAACCGCTGATCAGCATGCCACAGAGGTGGCACTCATCGCCACTTTCGATCGCAACGGCCTGCTGGGCTGCCAGGGTTGAGGGGCTGTCTTCGCTGCAGGCCGAGACTAAGAGCGCGGCCAATAGAATCGAGGCCAATGAAAAACAACGCGCGCTAGCAATCATAGCTTTCTCCGGTTAAAGCTCAGCAGGGCGATCGCCATTGGCACCGCCAGCCAGACCAGCAGTGCGAAGAGCAGCGTGGCGGTGGAAAAGCGCACATGCTGGGCGATCGCCATCAACCCGCTAATCTGTTCGCTGGCAAAATAGCTGATCGTGATCAGCCGAAAAATATCGGTTGGATTGAGCAGCAACAGATAGGGTAACAGCTGGGTATCGACATCGCCCTGGGTGCCGACCAACAGCCCCAGCAGCCCCAGATCGAACACCAGCACAAACAGGAACCAGACGATCAGCGCGATGCCCGCCGCTTTGGATTTCTCGGTCACCGAGCAGCTGATGATGTAGGCGAAAGCGATAAACACCCAGCCCAGTAGCACGGAGGAAAGGATAAACAAGCCAAAGGCGGCGAGCAGCTCGGGCCAGGGAGTGTCTGAAAAACTGCCCATCATCAGCGCCGCCGCACCGAAACCGACCAGGGTGGAAAAGGCCAGGATAGCACCGTGCCCCGCCATCTTGCCCAGCAGCAGTTGCCAGCGGGACAGTGGGTAGGTCAGCAGCAGCAGCAGGGTGCCGTTTTCATCCTCGCCGACAATGCCGTCGTAGGCCAGCATCAGAGCGATCAAGGGGATAATAAAGACCGCCAGACTGGCCAGGCTGACGAGCGTGGTAGAGAGTGACGTGAAGCCCACCTGGCCGGCAGCTGCCGCGCCGAAGTAGGCCAGACCGATCGCCAAAATGGCGAAGATGATGCTGATCGCGACGATCCAGCGGTTGCGCAGGCCGTCGCGGAACTCTTTAGCCGCAACTGTGAAGATAGCATTCATCGCTGTTGCGCCTCCTGCAGATCCATGGGGCCGAGCTGCATCGTCCCGGTGAAGTGGCTGTAGAGATCTTCCAGCGAGGGCAGGTGTAGATCAAGATTCTCCAGGCCGGGCAGCGCGAGCACCGTTTTGAGTACCTGCATCTTCTGCTGTGGGCGTACCTGCAAGCTGACGCCCGTAGGGTTTGGCGTGGAATGGGCTCGGAGTGCTTCCGGTAGCTCGATAGCCCCCTGTAGCTGCAGGGTGAGTGGCAGGTTAGCTTGCTGGCGCAGGTCGTGCAAATTACCTTCGGCGAGGAGTTCGCCGCGGCCCATAATCAGGGCACGATCGATATACTTTTCTACTCCGGGGAGCACATGGGAGCAGATGATCACCGTGCAACCTTGCTCTTGCAAGCGCTTCAAACGCTGGTAGAAATCCTGGGTAGCGAGCGGATCAAGCCCTACCGTGGGTTCATCCAAGAGCAGCAGTTTGGGTTCGCCGAGCAGTGCCTGAGCGAGCCCAAGACGCTGGCGCATCCCCTTGGAGTAGGTTTTCACCCGGCGATTCTCGGCATGCTGCAGTCCGACCTGATCCAGCAGTGCTAGACACTGTTTTTTGGGTATCTGCTTGAGGCGGGCAAAATAGTTAAGCACCTCGAGTCCGGTCAGCTGGTCGTAGAAACTGACGTTCTCCTGCAGAAATCCGAGCTGGCGCCGCTGGTTGCGCGCTTCTGACCGGGTCGGGTCCGCACCGAAGACCCTTACCTTGCCTTGGCTGGCTTCGATCAGTCCCAGGATCAGTTTAATGGTGGTGGTTTTACCGGCACCGTTATGGCCGAACAGACCGAGAATTTCGCCCTGCTTGAGAGCCAGATTCAAGCCCTTCAGGGCATGAACCCCCCGGTAGCGTTTTTCAACCTGTTCAAGCTCTACAATGTTCATCGTTGACTCAGTACCTCGGGCTTAAGACGCTCTGACAGGATGGCTGACGAGGGCAGGGGCTGCGCATCAAGTCTGTCAGCGGATGAGGAAGGTGCGTGCATCAGCGGAGCCGAATCGACCACTCCGGGTGATTTTAACACAGGGAACTGGCGCTGCACCCAACGCAGGGTTTCAACTGCTGGACTGTTGAGCAGCACTTTGACCGCGGGGTATTTCCACAGCAGCTTGTCGATCCCATCGTTGGGTTCGTAGAGGGTGTCGCCGATGCCGTCGTCATTCATATCCCAGCCCAGATAATCGCTCCAGTAGTTGCCCTTCCCCGCTTCTGACCACTCCTGCTTGCGGTTGGAAACGTATTTAACCTGCTCCCTGTTGCGAATAAAGCTATTACCGGAGATCACATTGTCTTCGGATCCGGCGGTCATGTGAATGCCCAGATCGCTGCGATTAAACTGGTTATTGGTGATGCGGTTAAACACCGAATTGTAGATAAACAGCGCCTTGCCTTCGGCTCCCTCGATCTGGCTGGCGTTTCCCAACAGGTGGGGGTTGCGGCCGGTCTGTACCCCGGTGATTCGGTTGCCATCGATCGTCGAGTGGGTGATGAAGTTGATCAGCATGCCGTAGTTCTGATCATCTTCGGAGCGGTTGTTAGTAACCGTCAGATATTTTGATTGCATCAACGCGTATCCGGTACGGGTGTTGCGGGTGTGATTGTTGATCACTTTATTGCTGTAGGAATACATGTAGTGCACGCCGTAACGCAGGTCGTGCAGGTAGTTGCCATTCAATTCGTTGCCGTTGCTGGTATCGATATAGATACCGTCGCGGGTATGCCAGATCTCGTTGCCCTTGACCCGTGCACCACCGACATTATACAGATGAATACCGTTGCCACGATCCTGGGAGCGGGTACCTAGATCACCTTCGATCAGGTTGCTGAGGATCTGGACATTTTGGGTGGCATCGACCCAGATTCCTGAGGTGATACCCTGAAAGCGGTTGTGTTGGATGACCGCGCCCTGGGCTTGCTGAGTCACAAAGATGCCGGCATCAAGATCGGTGAGATTGTCACCCCAGTTGTTGATGCGCAGCTGTTCGATACGGATGTTTGCCGCATTCAGGGTCAGGGTGCTGTGGAGACCACCGCCATCGAGTATCACCCCCGGCTGGCCGCTGAGGGTCAGCGCCTTGTCGATGTGGAAGTTACCCCGATAGAGGCCGGGCTGGAGCAGCAGCTGATCGGCGGGCTGGGCGTTGTCCAAGGCCCGCTGCAGGGATTGCTCCGGGGTTACTCTGATCTGCTCTGCAGATGCGTAAAAACTAAGGCTCGACCCTATCCATCCCAGCATTAACAGGATCATCAACAGCGGTCGTTTTATCGCTGGAAATCCAGAAAAAGGGCTAGCAAGACGCGTGTGTTTAAGGGAGATAGCATCACCAATAATGAGAACCACTAGCAAACAGAAACGCCCGCGACATTGAGCCCATGACGGCCATTTTCACAGCGCGAGGGCTGCGAACAGATTACCAATGTGGGGCGGTCAGGCGAACTGCTGCATCGCCTGACCGCTACTTGGCATACTTGCGGGCTACGCCTCTACCAGCATCCGTCCGCGCATCTCCATATGCAGGGCATGGCAGAACCAGTTGCAGTAGTACCATTGGACGCCGGGCTTGTCGGCGATGAAGGTGATTGAGGCCGTTGCCTGGGGTCCGATCTCCATCTGCACCCCGTGGTTGATCATGCAGAAGCCGTGGGTCACATCTTCGATCTTGTCTAGGTTAGTCACTACAATGGTGACTTCGTCCCCCAGCTTGACATTGAACTCACCGATGCCATAAACCGGTGCGACCGAGGTCATGTAGACTCGCACTTTTTTGCCGTCGCGGATCACCTTGTTGTCCATCTCCAGGGTAATGCCGTCTTTTTTGGCCATCTCTACAGTCTTGGCGAAGAAGGGATCATCACGCTTCCACAGTTTGTCAGGCTTCACCTTGCTGCGGTGGACCATGATGCAATCGTGCGGTTCGGCATAGGTGGGGCCATCGTGGACCAGCTTCATCTCATCGCCGGAGATATCGATCAGCTGATCGTTTTCCGGATGCAGCGGGCCGACATTGAGGAAGCGGTCTTTGGAAAACTTGCACAGCGAGACCAGCCACTTGCCGTCGGCATCACGGGTCTCGCCCATGGTGGTGTGGTTGTGGCCGGGCTGATATTGCACGTCCAGTTTCTGCTTGATGTAGTTAACCTGCTTGCCCTGGTAGGCTTCGATCGCTTTCTGCAGATCCCATTTGACGATCTGGCTGTCGATAAACACCGTGGTGTAGGCGTTGCCGCGGCCATCGAAGGCGGTGTGCAACGGTCCCAGGCCCAGCTCTGGTTCGGCGGCGACCACGTCACGGGGTTTGATCTTATCGTCGAACAGGGCGTCGAACTTGTGGATGTCGAGTACCGTCACGGTTGGAGACAACTTGCCGTTAGCGACCGCGTAGCGACCGTCCGGGGCAGTATTCATACCGTGTGGGCTCTTGGGTACCGGCACATAACGGGTCAACTTGGAGCCTTTACGACCGTTAACAACCGGCACATCGGAACCGGGCAGTTTGATAAAGTTGCCCGCTTTTACCGCAGCTTCGATCCGGGCGATGTTGAAAATCACCACGTGATCGCGTTCGTTACGCATGGTGCCAGCCAGGTCAGTAGCATTCTCGGAGTTATAGCAGGTGGAGAAGGCGTATTTGCCCGTGTAGTCGGCGTCGGTGTTATCCAGGTTGCCATCAACAATCACCTGCCATGCCACCGTCATGGTCTCGGCATCGACGGCGCTGAACATGGTGTAGTAGCCCTCGACGTCATTCATGCTGGCGAGACTGCCATCGTTGGGGTGCGGAATGCGGAACTCGGCGTTGCAGAACACATACTTGGTATAGGGGACCTTCTGCACTCGCAGGCCGTGGATCGCCTGGACGTTAGGGATGGTGATGATCTTGTCGGTCTTCATGATATCGCAACGGATCCGGGCAACCCGGCTGTTACCCTTATCGTTGATGAAGATGTATTTGCCGTCGTAGTGACCGTCGGTCATGCTCATATGCGGGTGGTGAGCGTCACCCACCAGGAACTTGTTGTCCTTGCCGAGGATCTCTTTGGATTCGTTGGTCAGCCCCCAGCCGGTGGCGCAGTCGAGGTTGAAGACCGGAATGCGCATCAGTTCACGCATCGATGGTACCCCGAGAATACGCACCTCGCCCGAGTGACCGCCACTCCAGAAACCGTAATACTCATCGAGGTCACCGGGCGCCACGGCACCGGTCTGTCCGGTTGAGGCGGCGGCAGTGGTGGACATTAAGGAGGCGCTCATTCCCGCCACGCCAGCGCCGACCAAGGCGGCGGATGAGCCCAAGAACAGGCGGCGGCTGAATTTTACATGATCGCTTGCCTGGTCATCATCAATATCGACGGCAGGCAGGTTTTTATCGTTGGGATCAATCATTCTTGGTTCTCCGTAACTTAGGGTAGGTCGTGCTCGGTTTTAACGTGTCGGCATCGGGCCGTTAAAATGGACATTATTTAAAGTAACGCATTCATAATGCAGGGGTACTGATTTCAACCGCTGGAATTTGATTTTTGGCCTTCTTGCGTTTTTTCAACACCAGCGGCGGACACTTGTCGTGATTGTGATAGGTGACCTGGCAGTCAAGGCAGTGATGGCATTCGTTGGCATTGATCCGGCCATCGGGTTCGATCGCCTGGATCTCACATTCGTTGGCACAGACCCGGCAGGGCTGACCGCACTCTTTGCGCCGCTTAAGCCAGTCGAAGATCCGGAACTTGGACGGGATCACCAGTGCTGCACCCAGCGGGCAGAGATAGCGACAGTAGACCTTGCGGGTAAACAGCGAGATAAACAGCAATACCGCAGCGTAGAGTACATAGCCCCATTCGCGTTGGAACTTGAGCATGATCGCGGTCTTGAAGGGTTCGACTTCGGCGTAGTGCTCGGCGGCGTTGAGGGACTCGAGCGAGACTGCGAATAGCGCCAGCAGGATGATGTACTTAACCGCCCAGAGCCGCTCGTGAACCGCCCAGGAGGGTTCAAACTGTTTGATCTTAAGCTTGCGGGCAACTACATTGATCAGCTCCTGCAATGCGCCGAATGGGCACAGCCAGCCACAGAAGATGCCGCGCCCCCAGAGCAGCAGGGTCATCGCCACGTAGCCCCAGAGAATAAAGATGATCGGATCGAGCAGGAACAGCTCCCAGTGAAAGTCGGCCTTGAGCGCATGGACAAAGGTGAACACGTTGACGATGGACAGCTGACCTAGGGTGTACCAGCCGATAAATCCGACCGTATAGATCAGGAACAGATGACGCAGATTGTTGAGAAACCGGGGGAAGCGAACCAGGTAGTCCTGCATGAAGATGATAACCGTCAGCAGCACTAGGCTGATCACCAGTACCGAGATTTGGAACTGTTTGTTTAGCCATATCGAGACCCACAACGGCTGAGGTTCGTTCTCGATAACTGGGGCGGGCCGATCGATATAGGCCTCAGGAATCTGGTAGTCGCCGTAGAAGCTGGTGAAGACGCTCTCCAGGGCACCGATCTGGCGGCGCACCAGCAGCTGCACTTGCCAGGGAGAGCCGGGATCGAACTGATAACTGGCCCGGACGATAAAGATCGTCATCTCGTCGAAATCCGGGAAGCCCTCGATATAGACATCGTTCAGCCGGTAGTAATCGCTGTCGTGGAAGATGATCGCCTTGCCGTTCTGCTGTAGTTGGGTGCGATCGAAGATGCCGCCACGCACATAACCGTTGCCCTTGAACGAGTAACGCCCCTTGCCGAACAGGGCGATCGCCTGATCACCCGGCTGGAGTTGTTCCATCAGCCAGCTAAATTCTGACTCCCCCAGCAGGTTGCGGCCGATGGTGGGGGCGTTGAGCGGGGCATAGAAGAGGTCGATAAACAGCTCCTCTTTCTGCTTGAGGCTGGCCGTGTCGACGTCGGCGGCCGCGGTATTGGCGAAAGCCTCATCTACCCGACCGCGGTTGAGCAGTAATCTACGGATGGAACCGTCTCCGGTGAGCGTCGCCCAGTCTGCGGGACGGTACAGCTGCGCTTTAATGGTGGCGGGTGGCATGGCATCGACAGCGCTGAGTCCGGCGATCTCCAGCGCGCGCCCGACTTTGAGTGCCGAACGCGTCAGCGCCTCGTTGATCACCATCACGGTAACCGTGGCACCGGTGATGGCGTCGACGTTGGTGATCTCAGGGTCGGTGCCGCCGCCGACCTGGACCCGATTGGTGACATTCAGCCCCTGGTACTGGTCGGTAAAATCAAACAGTTTTTGTTCGGGAATGCCCACCAGCAGAATCGGCTCGTGGTGCTCGAGTACCTGGACACTGAGGTAATTGCCCTCGGTATCCATGGCGACCAACACATTCACCGGTTCGCCGGAGTAGGCGGGTATATCCAGGATATCCTCGGTTTCGAAGGCGTAGCCGAGGACTGTGTCGCCTTGGCTGATGGTTCGAATCAGCGGCCCGTCAACGCCTGCTGGAGCCTTGTCACTGATCGTGGCAGTCTCTGGAAAAGCCGCCTGAATGTAGGGCAGCGCGGGTTTAGCGGCGCTGATCTCAATAGCAGAGGTATTGACTGCAGCTAGCAGGGTCAGCAGGCACAGTAGGGTGGTGATAAACGTTTTGATGCGGTTCATAGGTCCTGGGTCTGATGTGCAAACCTGAGTAGTGAGGTAGGCGATCAAACTAAGTTTATAGTTTAGTAGAGGGGTTGGGATTGATGAAGATCAATTATAAGTAAAAGGATAGCCTGATCGTGGGTCGGGTTTCAACCCGATGATCGCTAAGCCGATGTTGGAATGAATTCCGACCCAGTGCTCTCTTAGGGGGTACCTGAGGCAGGGGTTTTTCTAACTAGAAGCGCAGTTCGGTGTTACCGTAGCACGAGCAAACGTTCGTGGACTCGGGCAGTTCATAACTACCTCGCTGCTCCGGCAGCATCGCTTTGAGCCATTCGACATCACCGGCTAGAGGGGGTGTAGATACCGGCGAGGGCAGTATAGCAAGGCCTGCTGTTAGCGTTTATTAGCTGAACAGAGCGTAGCGCAAAACAGGAGGGGTTAATCTACCGCTTAGGCGCCGCATGCTTGAAAGGCATCGTGGGATTGCCCCTGCACAATGCCTTTTCGAAGCGGCTGGATAATTGTCGCAACAGTTAAATAGTAGATAGCCTTTCTATAGGGACTCTAGCCCTTGCTCTGCTCGCGTGCGATGGCGCGGTAAGCTATATCGCTGCGGTAGCTCATTCCTTTCCAGCTCACCTGTTTAAGTAATGCGTAGGCGTTGGCTTGTGCTTCGGTTACCGAGTTTCCCAGCGCGGTAGCGCAGAGCACCCGGCCACCGGCAGTTACTATCTGGCCCTCTCGGTTAGCGGTACCGGCATGAAATAGCTTGCTGCCTTCGGCTTCGCTGGGCGGCAGGCTGATCACATCGCCCTTGGGGTAGTCGCCGGGGTAGTTGCTGGCGGCCAGGACAACACCGACGGCTGGGCGTGGATCCCAATCGGCATGGGCCTGATCGAGCTTCTTCGCCAACGCGGCTTCGCAGAGTTCAACCAGGCTGGAGTTGAGGCGCAGCATGATCGGTTGGGTTTCGGGATCACCAAAGCGGCAGTTGTATTCGATCACCTTGGGAGTGCCGTCAGCCATGACCATCAGACCGGCATAGAGGAAGCCAGTGTAGCTATTGCCTTCCGCGGCCATGCCGCGAATGGTCGGCATGATCACTTCGTTCATCACCCGAGCATCGATCTCGGGAGTGACGACGGGAGCCGGGGAGTAAGCACCCATGCCGCCGGTATTAGGCCCCTGATCGCCATCCAGAGCGCGCTTGTGATCCTGACTTGTGGCCATGGAAAGCACGTTGCTGCCATCGGCTATCACAATGTAGCTGGCTTCTTCACCATCGAGAAACTCTTCAATGACGACGCGACAGCCCGCTTCACCGAAGGCGTTGCCGGATAACATATCCTGTACCGCGGTTTCCGCCTCTTCCAGGGTCATCGCCACGATCACGCCTTTGCCGGCAGCCAGACCGTCGGCCTTGACCACGATAGGCGCGCCCATTTTGCGTAGGTAGGCGAGAGCAGGCTCGACTTCGGTAAAGTTCTGGTAGTAGCCGGTCGGGATCTGATGCCGTGCCAGGAAATCCTTGGTGAATGCCTTAGAGCCTTCCAGTTGCGCGGCGCCCGCACGGGGACCGAAGACGGCCAAGCCTACGGCCTGGAACCTGTCTACAGTGCCTGCAACCAGCGGCGCTTCGGGGCCCACGATGGTCAGGTCAATGGCATTCGCCTGGGCGAAAGCGATCTGGGCGTCGACATTCATGACCTCGATGGCGACATTTTCCAGTTTAGGCTCCAGCGCTATGCCAGCGTTACCGGGGGCGACAAATACCTGGCTAACACGGGGATCTTGAGCCGCTTTCCATGCCAGCGCATGTTCGCGACCACCGCTACCGAGTACCAATACTTTCATGGCTATTCCTTAAAATCAGCAGACTGGGTTTGATCAATCTACATCTGTGTGTTTGATTAAGGTTAGGGCAAAGTGCAGCGAGCGAAGGTCAGGTTAGGCGAAAGCCCACGAAGGAGCGCAGTTTACAATTGTAAATGAGCATCCTGAGCGGGCTTTCAACGACGCCTCAGCGAGCGCAGCCGCTTTGCACAAGCTTAATGGCGGAAGTGACGCATCCCGGTGAACACCATGGCAATGCCCGCTTCGTTGGCAGCGGCGATCACTTCGTCATCGCGCATCGACCCACCGGGCTGGATAACCGCCACAATACCCGCAGCAGCAGCGGCATCGATACCGTCACGGAAGGGGAAGAAGGCATCCGATGCCATCACCGATCCAGGGACTTCCAGGCCTTCGTCAGCCGCTTTGATACCGGCGATTTTAGCGCTGTAGACACGGCTCATCTGACCTGCGCCGACACCGATAGTCTGGCCATTTTTGACATAGACGATCGCGTTGGATTTGACATATTTGGCGACCTGCCAGGCGAACAGTAGGTCACGAAGCTGCTGTTCGGTCGGGGCACGTTCGGTCACCACTTTGAGTTCGCTCGCTACCACCATGCCCAGATCGTTGTCCTGCACCAGTAAGCCGCCGTTGACCCGCTTGAAGTCAAACGAGGTAGCACGCTCCTCGCTCCATTCGCCGCATTCGAGCAGACGCACATTGGGCTTAGCCGCGATCACATCGGAGGCCGCCTGAGAGACGCTTGGAGCGATGATCACTTCGACAAACTGGCGGGCAACGATTGCCTCTGCTGTAACCTCATCCAGCTCGCGGTTGAAGGCGATGATGCCGCCAAACGCTGAGGTCGGATCGGTCTGGAAAGCGAGGTTGTAGGCTTCAAGAATATTGTCACCGATGGCGACGCCACAGGGGTTGGCGTGCTTAACGATAACGCAGGCAGGCTCGCGGAAGGGTTTAACGCATTCCAATGCGGCATCGGTGTCGGCGACGTTGTTAAACGACAGCGCTTTGCCTTGCAGTTGATGCGCGGTTGATACCGAAGGCTCGGCGGGGTTTTTCTCGACGTAGAAGGCGGCACGCTGGTGCGGGTTTTCGCCGTAACGCATTTCCTGCGCCTTGATAAACTGAGTGTTAAAGGTGCGCGGGAAGTTAGAGGGGGTATCACTGTCGTGATCGATCCGGTTGCCCAGGTAATTGGCGATCGCACCGTCATAAGCGGCGGTGTGTTCAAATGCCTGAACAGCTAGGTCAAAGCGGGTGTGTTGGAACAGTTGCGCATCGTTGGCCGCCATCTCCTGGAGCACCGAGTCGTAGGACTCTGCATTGACGACGATGGCCACGAAGGCGTTGTTTTTGGCGGCCGAACGAACCATGGTCGGACCGCCGATATCGATGTTCTCAATTGCCATCGGCAGGGTGCAGTCGGCACGGGCGATGGTCTGTTCGAACGGGTACAGATTAACCACTACCATGTCGATTGGCTTGATGCCGTGCTCGGCCATCACCGCATCGTCTTTGCCGCGCCGGCCGAGAATGCCGCCGTGTACCTTGGGATGCAGGGTCTTGACGCGACCGTCCATCATCTCCGGGAACTGGGTGTAATCAGAGACTTCAACCGCTTTAATCTGGTTGTCGCAGAGCAGTTTGTAAGTGCCGCCCGTCGATAGGATCTCAACGCCCTGGGCGCTAAGGGCCCGGGCAAACTCGACGATACCGGTTTTATCGGAGACGCTGATCAGGGCGCGACGGATCTTGATCGGATTGATGGTTTCAGACATGGCTGGATACGTCTCAACTAGAAAGGTAGGGGGAATAGCTACGGCGAATGATGCTCTACAGCGATCGATGTACTATCGATACACTACAGTAGGTCGTACTGCTTCAGCTTCTTTCGCAGGGTACCGCGATTAAGGCCTAATACCTCAGAGGCACGGGTCTGGTTATCGCGGGTGTAGAGCATCACGGCTTCGAGCAGCGGCGCTTCGATCTCGCTCAGTACCAGGTCATAGACATTGCTGGCTGGCTGGCCGTCGAGTTGCTTGAAGTAATGATCAACGGCCTCTGCGACGCTTTGACGCAGGCGCTTGGGCTGGATCTGTTCGTTGGCTGCGCTTGCAGAGAGCTGGAGAGGAGCGTCTAGTTCGGTCACTGTGATTGTACTACCTAATGTCATGGGTTCTATGCCGCTTGAGTGGTGCGTCGGTGGAGGTCAAAAAAATCGCTGATCGTCGACAGTTGTTGATCTGGGTGTTCTAGGGTGTTGAATTGCGCTTTGAAAGTCTTGGGGGTGTCGCTACCCTGCAGAGCTGAGAGATACCAGCCAACATGTTTGCGGCTGATTCTGACGCCCAGGTAATCGCCGTAAAAAGCATGTACGGCCTGAATATGGCTTTTCATCAAGGCTTCGATGAGTTCGCTGCCGGGTGGATCGAGATGTTCCCCGGTGTTCAAAAAATGGTTGATCTGAGAAAAAATCCAAGGCTGACCTTGAGCGGCGCGGCCGATCATGACTGCATCTGCACCGGTGCTCAGCAGCACCTGCTGGGCTTTCTCGGGAGAGTCGATATCTCCATTGGCAATCAGTGGGATAGAGATCGCTTGGCGAATATCGGCAATGGTGGTGTATTCGGCTTCGCCACGGAAACCGCAAGCACGGGTTCGGCCGTGAACCGCCAGTGCGGCTATGCCACTCTGTTCGGCGATACGGGCAATCCGGATGCCGTTACGGTTATGGCTATCCCAGCCGGTGCGGATTTTAAGGGTAACGGGTATGTCGACCGCCGCCACTACCGCGTCCAGAATCTCGCGGACCAGGCCCTCGTCACGCAGCAGTGCAGAGCCTGCGGCCTTGCTGCAGACTTTTTTTGCCGGACAGCCCATGTTGATATCGATAATCTGGGCCCCGGTCTCGGCATTGAGACGTGCGGCTTCGGCGAGCATTTCGGGATCACCACCGGCAATCTGGATAATCCGCGGCTCGGGTTCGCCACTGTGGTTGAGCCGCTGGCGAGACTTACGGCTGTTCCAGAGGCTTGTGTCGGCGGTGATCATCTCTGAAGGTGTCAGGCCGGCGCCCTGCTGACGGCAGAGATGGCGGAAGGGTTGATCCGTCACGCCTGCCATAGGTGCGAGTACCACCTGGCTGTCAATACTGTAGGGGCCAATGCTGAACACAGAGCACTCGTTGCAAAGATGAATAGGGTTAAAAAGCGTTCCGGCCGGCAACAGCAAATCGCCATCGATCTGGATAAGATCAATCGTTAAGTCTGTGCTCGGATAGGTCGCTAATAATACCCGCAGAGGCCTGCTTGGGGGAAGAGGGATTGGTCATTTGTTATTCAAAAAATATGGTTTTGGGCGCAGAAACTGGAGCTGATAGCTAGGAGCCAGGGTACCAGGATCAAGTAGCTCAAGATGGATTTGGATCGGACTCTGGTTGGGCATTAGCTCGCCAGGGCTCAGGTCGCCAGCCAGATACTCCCGGGGTTGGAAGGTGCGCGAGGCGCGTAAGCTGTTGTCGATCCCTGAAAAACTGAGCTGCAGGGCAGGAAAGGGCTGATCAAAAGGGGCCCGGTTGATCAGCACTAGATCCAGCGTCAGCGCGTTGTCGTAGTCGGGGTGCTGGCGAATCAGCAGTTGTTCGCTGTTGATGCTGAGCAGGTCCTGGCGGGGGGGCAGACGGCAGTCGAGTTTTCGGCAGGCGTAGGCATAAACCGGTTCCAACAGCGCTTGCTGCGATAGCTGATCGCGCTCGAACCAGAGTATCTGCACGCCGATCCCCGAGAGCGCCAGCAGAATGAGTAGGCTGTAGAGGATACTGGCGACCGGGTTGTTGCTGCCACGGGAGGAGAGCAAGACCGCTTCGCGGGGGATCGCATGCTGGACCGAGGCCTTGGGTGCCGCCGCGCTGCTTTCTAGGTGTTCGGTGGCGATAAAAATTTGCTGGCAGTTGCTGCAGCGTACCTGGCCTTCTGCGGCACGCAGTTGGTCGCGGCTGACATCGAAGCGCGTCCTGCAACCGGGGCATTGGGTGATGAACTGCTGTCGCATAGCGGAACTCTCGTGTTAGCGGCGAACACCGGTCAGGCGTACCCATTCATCGCTTAAGACGGGAGGGTCTAACTCAAACCAGGGCGAGTAGGCCTGGATCAGTTGTTCGGTCTGGCTGGCCAATACACCCGAGAGGGCGATTTTTCCACCGGGATTAAGTAGCGCTTTCAGGGTAGGTGCCAGTTCCACCAGTGGGCCTGCGAGAATATTAGCCACCAGCAGGTCGACAGTCAGCCGGGGGTATTTTTCGGCCAGTTGCGGCGGGTAGTAGAGTTCGACCTGGCTATCGTCGATATGATTACGCTGGGCATTGTCTCGGCTGGCTTGGAGTGCCTGAGGATCGATATCGATACCGATCATCCGGGTAGCGCCTAGCAACAGCGCGGCAATGCCCAGAATGCCGGAGCCACAGCCATAGTCGATCACCGTTGTTGCGTCCAGATCCTGTTGCTCCAGCCACTCAAGGCAGAGTGCCGTGGTGGGATGGGTGCCGGTGCCAAAGGCAAGGCCTGGATCCAGCATCAGGTTGATGGCGTTGGGGTCGGGAACCGGCTTGGAGCTGGGGCAGACCCACAGCCGTTGGCCGAATTGCATCGGATGGTAGTTATCCATCCATTCGCGCTCCCAGTCTTTGTCTTCGACCAGCTCGGTCTTGTGCGGGGGGAAAGGTGCGTCCGGGGCGATTGTCTGATGTCCCTGGTTGACCCATGCCAGAACCTGATCCATATCGGTCTCGGCATCAAACAGGCCGATGATCCGCGTCCTGTCCCAGAGCGGGGTCGTGCCGCGCTCGGGCTCAAACAAAGGCTGATCTGCCGCGTCCTCCAGAGTAACCGCACAGGCGCCGGCTTCTAACAGCAGGTCCTCGTAACGTTCGGTTAGCAGGGGCGGGGTTTCGAGTTTGAGTTGAAGCCAGGGCATGAGCATTCTCTTAAGGCAGAAAGTACAAACCCTCTATAGAAGAGGGTTCGTGGTCGGGATCGAAGCGGCGATTATAGGCCCAGCTTCTTCTCCAGGTAGTGGATGTTGACGCCGCCCTTCTGGAAGTGCGAATCGCGAACAATTTCCTGCTGCAGCGGGATGTTGGTTCTGATGCCTTCGATCAGCGTTTCATCCAGGGCATTTTTCATCCGGATTAGTGCGGTAGCCCGGTCTTCGCCATGAGTGATTATCTTGGCGATCAACGAATCATAATACGGTGGCACGGTGTAGCCGCTGTAGAGGTGCGAGTCAACCCGCACACCCAATCCGCCGGGCGCGTGGAAGTGGCTGACCAGACCCGGACAGGGTAGGAAGGTTTTGGGGTCTTCGGCGTTGATACGGCACTCGAAGGCGTGGCCGTTAACCTTAATGTCCTCCTGTTTGATCGAGAGTGGCATGCCACTGGCGATCTTGAGTTGTTCTTTAACGATATCGACACCGGTGATCATCTCGGTGACCGGGTGCTCTACCTGTACCCGGGTATTCATCTCGATGAAATAGAAGCCGCCGTCTTCGTAGAGGAATTCGAACGTACCTGCGCCCCGGTAGTTGATCTTGATGCAGGCATCAACACAGCTTTTAAGCACGGCTGCACGTGCGGCTTCGTCGATAAACGGAGCTGGCGCCTCTTCAACGACTTTCTGGTGGCGGCGTTGCATCGAACAATCGCGGTCGTACAGATGGATGGCATTGCCCTGGCCATCGGCCAGTACCTGGACTTCAACGTGGCGGGGATTCTCGAGGTACTTCTCCATATACACCGTATCATCGCCAAATGCCGCCTTGGCTTCGGCTTGGGTGATGTGGATCGAGTTGATCAGAGCAGCCTCGGTGTGGACAACACGCATCCCGCGACCGCCACCGCCAGATGCTGCCTTAATAATGACCGGATAGCCGATGCGACGGGCGATCTTTGCAGTGCGCTCGTTATCATCGTCCAGAGGGCCGTCAGAGCCAGGAACGGTAGGAACACCGGCTTCTTTCATCGCCCTGATGGCGGAAACCTTGTCGCCCATCAAACGGATAGTTTCAGCCTTGGGGCCAATAAAAACGAAACCGCTGTTCTCGACCTGCTCCGCGAAGCCTGCGTTCTCGGCCAGGAAGCCATAACCTGGGTGGATACCCATGGCATCGGTGACTTCACCGGCGCTGATCAGGCTGGGGATATTGAGGTAGCTGTCGGTGGAAGAGTTGGGGCCGATACAGACCGCCTCGTCAGCCATGCGTACGTGCATCAGGTTACGGTCGACCACGGAGTGCACCGCAACGGTCTTGATGCCTAGCTCGCGGCAGGCGCGCAGAATTCGCAGCGCAATTTCGCCGCGGTTGGCAATTATTACTTTGTCCAGCATAGGGGGTGCCCTTTCGTCGGTGACTCGATTACCCGATGGTGACCAGCGGCTGGTCGTATTCGACCGGTTGGCCGTTTTCTACCAGGATCGCAGTGATGGTGCCGGACTTGTCGGCCTCAATCTGGTTCATCATCTTCATCGCTTCAACGATACAGATCGCATCGCCTGCGTTGACTTGCTGACCCACTTCGACGAATGCAGCGGAGCCCGGTGATGCTGAGCGGTAGAAGGTACCGACCATGGGTGATTTGACGATGTGGCCGCTGAACTCTGGTTTGGTCTCGACGGGTTCAGCTGCAGGAACGGCTGCCGGCATAGGCGCCTGAGGGGCAAAGTGCTGAGGCGGGTAGCCCATAGGCATCGGAGCATAAGCCGGTTGCAGGCTGGAAGAGCGGCTGATACGTACGGACTCCTCACCCTCTTTGATCTCGATTTCGTTGATGTCTGACTCTTCGAGCAGTTCGATCAGCTTTTTAACTTTACGGATATCCATAGCGTATCTCTATACTTGACAGGTGTAGGGTAAATAACTGTTATACGTTCTTCTGCAGGTGGCTGATTGCCGCCTGCAGGGCGAGTTCATAGCCCTGTGCGCCCAAACCGCAGATCACCCCTAGCGCCAGATCGGAGAAGTAGGAGTGTTGCCGAAACGGCTCGCGCTGGTGCACATTGGACAGGTGGATTTCAATAAAAGGGATCGCTACGCCTGCCAGCGCATCACGCAAGGCGATGCTGCTGTGGGTAAAAGCTGCTGGGTTGATCAGGATAAAGTCAACCTGCTCATCGCGGGCGCGATGGATGCGATCGATCAATTCGTGTTCGGCATTGCTCTGAAAGGCGCTGAGGCGCTGACCTTGCTCTATAGCCTGTTGTTGCAGGCGAAGGGTTATGTCGGAGAGCGTCAGCCTGCCATAAATCTCCGGTTCACGGGTGCCCAGCAGATTCAGGTTGGGGCCGTTAATTACCAGAATATTTGCCATTTAGAGAGCCTCTTAGCGCCTCAGAATGCGCGAAAAGTCGTAGTGTGCCGCAATCGCAGCAAGCTGTCTAGGAATATGTGTTTTTCTGTAGTTCAGGGTATTTAGCACCATTTCTGTCGTTTTTTTACAGGTTTTCTACTGTCTGATGATAGTCTGTAGGGCCGTGTTATGATGCCGGGCTGGATATTTATGAGTAATCTAAAAATGAGACACTCTGGAACTTGGTTAGCGATACTTCTATTGTCTGGGTGCACAGGGGGCATGATTCAGAACACGGCTAGCAAAAGCGCGCCTGTTTATAGTGCTTCTGAGCCTGCTTCTGTTAATAGCGAAACTGTCTCTGAGACTGGCTTAACCTCTGTCGCCCCGGCAAAGCAGGCGATTGGCCAGGCTGAGCGGACACGTATCTCACTCATCCTGGAGCTTCTCGATCGTGCAGATACTGCGATCAAGGCAAAACGCTATGCCCAGCCTGCCGATGACAATGCGATGATCTATTACCGTCGCGTGTTGGCGCTGCAGCCCGGTTTCGAAGAGGCGGAGCAGGGGCTGGAGAAGATGGTTGACCGTTATCTGGCATGGAGTAACACCGCATTGCGCCAAGGACGCTTAGAGGCGGCACAAGACTATCTGTCACTGGCGCGTCTGGTTGAACCAAGCTCCAGCAAGGTTGCTCAGGCGGCGTTGTCCCTTAAATCCAAGAAGGTAGAAGGGGTTAAAGAAGGCGTTAATCAGGTTGAGGATCTTCGCTACACGCCCTTGGATAAAGCCCAGCTCAGAGTCAGGAGCGAGGGGCTGACCAAGCTGCTGGCACGTGTGGCGGACACAATTCGTACAGAAAATGCACGCGTGACTATTGAAGCGCCGACAGATAGCCAGGGACGCTGGATCTATCAGCAGCTGAATCAGCGCCATGAAGAGTATCGGGTCAGAGCCAATTTTCGCCGGGTGGCGCAGCCGGGTGTTCGGTTGCTCTATTGAGCTTCTGAGCTTCTGAGCTTCTGAATTTCAAATACGGCAATAAATGCGCACTAAAATGAACGCACACAATTAATCAATCGCGCACAGCGGCGTCCTGGCAAGGACGGGTGGAGATCAGAACGATGCGTAGAGTGGTATTTAATCAGAAGGGCGGTGTCGGTAAATCCAGCATTACCGCTAATTTGGCGGCGATCAGTGCCAGTAAAGGGATCAAAACGCTGTTGGTGGACCTGGATCCGCAATGTAACTCCAGCCATTACCTGCTTGGCGAGGGGGTTAATAGTGTCGAAAGCGACATCATGGATTTTTTTAATCAGGCCCTCGAATTCAGGATCAAAGGCGCCGAATTTTCTGACTATATCACCGCGACCCCGCATCCCAATCTGCATCTGGTGGCGTCTAACCCTAACTTAGGCGATCTTCACGCAAAACTTGAGGCCAAACATAAGATCTATAAATTGAGTGAGGCTCTGGATGGGCTGAGCGATTACGCGGCTATCTATATAGATACACCGCCAGCGTTTAATTTTTATACCCTCTCGGCGTTGGTCGCTGCACAGCGTTGCTTGATTCCGTTTGATTGCGATGAGTTTTCACGCCAGGCGCTGTATGCATTGCTTGATAATGTGCGCGAGGTCCAAGATGACCATAATCCCGAGTTGGCCGTCGAGGGGATCGTGGTTAATCAATACCAGCCGCGCGCGAACATGTCTCGCCAGATCGTTGACAGCTTGCGGGAAGATCAATTGCCGGTGCTGGGTTGCTACATCTCCTCGTCGATAAAAATGAAAGAGTCGCACAACGAAAGCCTGCCTCTGGTCCACTATGCCCCTAAGCATAAGCTGACCCTGGAGTTTCAGGCGCTGTTTGCTGAGTTGAGTGGGTAAGCCTAGAGCAGTTTGGAGATGGCTATGCTGAGTCCAGATTATGATTGCAGTATTGTTAACCTGATTAGCGCAGTAGCGGGGAGTCAGGCTCCGGCAGCAGATCTTTATCCGCCTTTGGCGCTGCTCGATAACGCTCGCTGCCAGCAGCGTCCGGTGGCGCTGTTGGTTATCGACGGTCTGGGCTACCAGTTTCTGCAACAGTTTCCCGACAGTGCCTTAGCGCGTCATACCGTCCAGCGGCTGACCTCGGTATTTCCAACGACTACCGCCACGGCGGTAACCGCATTGGCGCTGGGTGTTCCTGCGCAGCAGCACGGCATTACCGGCTGGTTTACCTATCTGCGTGAACTGGGATCAGTGGTGATGCCGCTGCCCTTTATGCCGCGAGGGGGTGGCAGTTGTTACAAGGATCTTGGGGTGTCTGCGGCGATGATGCTTGATGCCCGGCCCCTGTTGCCACGCTTGAACAGAGGGGTACAGGTAAGCAGCCCCAGCTATATTTCAGATTCCGATTTTAGCGCTGCTCTGTATGGTTCGGTGCCTAGGGCTCCGCACCAGAATCTCGCTCATTTTTTTGATCAGCTTGGCCGAGGCCTTAAGCAGCCAGATCAGCCTCTGGTGTGGGGGTATTGGACCGAACTCGATGCGGTAGCGCATCAATACGGTTGCCAGAGCCCCGAAGCCGTGGCTCACTTTCATCAGATTGACCAGCAATTTGAGCACTGGCTGACCCAGCTTGCCGGTAGCGATGCGCTGGTGCTGGTTACTGCGGATCATGGCTTGATCGATGTCGCGGATGAGCAGCAGTTGCAGATGGAGCAGCATCCCGAGCTGCAAGCCTTGTTGCGGTTGCCGCTCTGTGGCGAGCCGCGGGCGGCGTTCTGCTATCTGCGTCCCGGCTCCCAGAGCGATTTTGAACAGTATATGGCCGAGCATTTTAGCGGTTTGTTCGAGGTGGTGCCCAGCGAGCAACTACTGAGTCAGCAGCTATTTGGTCGGGGAGCTCCCTCGTCGCGGCTCGCGGATCGAATCGGGGATCTGACCGTGCTGGCCAAACAGCAGGCGGTTATCAAGGATCGCTTGGTACAGGAGCGGCCGTTTTCGCAACGCGGGGTTCATGGCGGGCTGAGTGCTGAAGAGCTTTATGTGCCCTTGGTGATGGTGGAGCCCTGACCGATCAGCGGGTCTGCCGGTTGTAATAAAAAGCCGTTATTGACGCTGTGGCTCGCAATAACGGCTTTTTCAAGCAGTAAAAATTATTAAGATTGAGCCTCGTACGCCTTGACCCCTGCTTCGATCGCGCTACGCGCTGCGGCGGCATCAGACCAGCCCTCTACCTTGACCCACTTGTTGGGTTCCAGAGTCTTGTAGTTTTCGAAGAAGTGCTTGATCTGGTCGCGTAGCAGCTGGGGGATATCCTCAACATCCTGCACATCCAGATACTCTTTGGTTAGCTTCTCGTGAGGTACGGCAACCAGTTTGGCGTCTTCGCCTGCTTCATCGGTCATGTTAAGAACGCCGACTGGGCGGCAGCGGATTACTGAGCCAATAGCGATCGGGTGCGGGGTGATCACGAGTACGTCTACTGCATCACCGTCATCAGCCAGGGTGTTGTTGATATAGCCGTAGTTAGCAGGGTAAAACATAGGGGCGGTCATAAAGCGATCTACCATGAGGCAGTCGGAATCTTTATCGATCTCGTATTTTACCGGCACGCTGGCGTTGGCAGGGATTTCGATAATGACGTAGATGTCGTTGGGCAGGTCTTTGCCCGCAGGTACTTTTGCAAAGCTCATGGGGTCGCCTTCTTTCGAGTTAAAGGATTATGAAAATAGGATAAACAGAGTAGTTCATTATAGGTGATCAGCGCCGAGCGTTGTCAATAATACCTTGGTTTCCTGTCGGATACTGAGGGGCCGAGAAGACAGCGGACACCTGAGTTTGATAGCGAAATGTAAGAGGGGGTGTTTGTGTGGCGACTATCGATTGAATCCGCTGTCGCGGGTTAGTGGTATAGCTAGAATGTTCTGCTGTTGATAGGCGCTCCTCGGCAAGGGTGTTGCCGAGGAGCAGGTCTGCTAAGCCGTCGCTTTGTTGGCGGCTTTAGCCGCCTGGTGGTAGCGTAGCACGGTATCTACTTCGTTCTTGGAGCCGAGAACGACAGAGACGCGTTCGTGAATCTGCTTGGGTTGGATATTCATGATATCGATCTGAGTGTTGATACTGCGGCCACCTGCCTGCTCGATCAGCATGCTCATCGGACTGCCTTCGTACATCAGGCGCAGTTTGCCAGGCTTGTGCGGCTCACGGGAATCCCAGGGATACATAAAAATACCGCCGCGGGTCAGGATACGGTGAACTTCGGCAACCATAGAGGCGATCCAGCGCATGTTATAGCGTTTTCCTAATGGTCCCTCTTCGCCAGCCAGCAGGTCGTCGACATAGCTCTGGATCGGTTGCTCCCAAAAGCGCTGATTGGACATGTTGATTGCAAACTCCTGGGTCGACTCAGGAATCATCACCTGCTCGCGGGTCAGATAGAACTCGCCGTTATGGCTTAGGGTAAACATGTTGACCCCGTCACCGGTGGTCAAGGCCAGAATGCACGAAGGGCCGTAGAGCACATAACCGGCAGCAACTTGCTTGTAACCGGGCTGTAGATAAGCGTGCTCTTCGGCGGCATCGAAGCCGTCTTGGGCTTCCAAAATAGAGAAAATGGTACCCACGGTGACGTTGATGTCGATGTTTGAGGAACCGTCGAGTGGGTCGAAAGTTACCAGATAGCGGCCTTCAGGGTTGCAAGCGACGGGGAAATCTTCCTCTTCCGAGGCCATTCCGCGTACCAGTTCCGACTCGCTCAGAGTCAGCTTGATCAGGTCGTTGGAGATTACATCGAGTTTTTTCTGGGTTTCGCCCTGGATATTTTCGGTCTGGGTTGCGCCCAGAATGCCTGCTAGTTCGCCATCGTTAAGCTTGGCATTGATCTCCTTACAGGAGGACATCAATATGTTGATCAGTTCGATCAAATCGGCGGGGGCATCGCTGTGTTTGAGAAACTGGGTAAGCCGTTGCATGGGTAAATCCTGTCTTGTATGTCGCGCTAATAGCAGAGCTGCTTTGAGGAAGGGAATGATACGTGAAGACGTCTGTCAATGCATGAAAAAGCATCCCCAAAGCGGCAGATTCGTTGACCTGCGTTGGCAATCGGCTAAATAGCTCGGTTTGAGTTGAGCTGCTATGATGCGGCAACTTTTTTTTATCGCAGACGAGGTCTGGATGCACCTGCATATATTGGGTATTTGCGGCACCTTTATGGGCTCGCTGGCGCTGTTGGCTAAGGCCAGAGGTTTTCGGGTCAGTGGTTGCGATGCCAATGTCTATCCACCGATGAGCACCCAGTTAGCCGAGCAGGGGATCGAGCTGCAGCAGGGTTATCTGGTCGAGCATCTGCAGCCGCGCCCCGATCTGGTGATTGTTGGCAATGCGATCTCTCGTGGCAACCCCTGTATCGAGTATCTGCTCAATGAAGGGATCCGCTATACTTCGGGGCCGCAGTGGTTGGCCGATGAAGTTCTGCAGGACAGATGGGTGCTGGCCGTTGCAGGCACGCACGGCAAGACGACAACCAGCAGTATGCTCGCCTGGGTATTGGAGCATGCCGGTATGGCCCCCGGCTTTTTGATCGGCGGGGTGCCGAGTAATTTCGGCATCTCCGCCCGTCTGGGGGATACGCCGTTTTTTGTGATCGAAGCGGATGAGTACGACACCGCATTTTTTGATAAACGTTCCAAATTTGTGCATTACCGTCCGCGCACCGCGATCCTCAACAATCTTGAGTTTGATCATGCCGATATTTTTGATGATCTGGCCGCGATCGAGCGCCAGTTTCACCATCTGGTACGAACCCTGCCCGCTAATGGCCAGATCATTGCGCCCGCGGCTGATACCAATCTGATCCGGGTGTTAGCGCAGGGCTGCTGGACCCCGGTGGTGCGTTTTGGCTTAGCGTCCCAGAGTGGCGATTGGCAGGCGCGGTTGCTTCGCGCCGACGGCTCCGCGTTTGAGGTCTGGTTGGACGGCACCCAGGTGGCGACAGTGCGCTGGAACCAGACCGGGCAACATTCGGTGCTTAACGGCCTGGCGGTCATGGCTGCAGCGCGTCATGTGGGGGTGGTGCCGCAGCTCAGCGCCGAAGCGCTGGGCCTGTTCGCCGGGGTTAAACGGCGTATGGAGCGGATTGGGCAAGCGGCCGGCATTACCCTGTACGATGATTTTGCCCACCATCCCACCGCGATCGAAACCACCTTGCAGGGGATGCGTGCCCGTGCCGGAGACAAGCCGGTGGTGGCGGTGATCGAACCGCGTTCCAATACCATGCGTCTAGGCAGTCATCAGCAGGCACTGGCGCCCGCTACAGCAGCAGCGACCGAGGTATTCTGGTATCAGCCGCAAGGCTTGAACTGGGATCTGGACGCCGTGGTGGCGGCCAGTCCAGTCCCCGCGCGGGTTTTTAACAGCATCGAGGCGATTATTGCTGCGGTGAAAGCCTATCAGGGTAGTGATGCCGAAGTGGTGATCATGAGCAATGGCGGCTTTGAAGGGATTCATCAGCGAATGCTGACAGCGCTGCAGGCGCTGGAGTTATGACAGCGGGTACGATTTCAGTACCCGAGCAGGTCGTAATAATGCAGTGTCGACCCGGTTGCGGTGCCTGCTGTATCGCCCCCTCGATCTCTTCCGCTATTCCCGGCATGCCGGGTGGCAAGGCTGCGGGCCAGCGCTGTGTGCAGCTTGATGAGCGCAATCGTTGCCGCATTTTTGGGCGCCCGGAACGCCCTCGGGTGTGTGACCTCTTTGCTGCCGATGTCGAGCTCTGCGGCGATACCGATCAGCAAGCGCTGGCGTTGATCGCCCTGCTTGAGCGTAGTACTGCTGATTCCTGCGTCGATTAGCGCTAGAATGCGCTTTTTTGTGTGTCCAACAGCCTTTTTGCCACCTTTTTTTAACCGCTGGTCTGCCCATGTCCAAGATTCTTGCTCTTGATACCTCCACCCAGGCCTGTTCGGTTGCCCTCTGGATCGACGGTGAAGTCCGTGAAGATTTTCGCGATATCCCACGTCAGCATACCCAGTTGCTATTGCCGATGGTGCAGCAGATTCTGGCCGCTGCCGAACTCTCGCTGGGGCAGCTGGATGGTATCGCCTTCGGTCGGGGCCCTGGCTCCTTTACCGGGTTGCGGATCTGTACCGGTGTAACTCAGGGGTTGGCACTGGGTGCGAATCTTCCTGTCGCTCCCGTTTCAACGCTGGCTGCATTGGCGCAACAGGCGCGAGATGAGTTTCGGGCCGATGGGGTGTTGACGGCGTTGGATGCACGGATGGATGAGATCTACTGGGGTTGTTACCATTTTGACGGCAGCTCTGCGCTACCTCTGTTGCAAGGAAAAGAGCGGGTCTGTGCGCCCGAACGGGTTACCCTGGCGGCCATCTCACCAGATAAATGGATAGGCTATGGCACCGGCTGGAATTTTCTTGATCGCCTGCCTGAGGCGGTGCGCGCAGCGGTTGTTCATATTGAACCAGAACGTGAGCCGCGCGCCGCAGCCATTGCCAAGCTGGGTGCGGCAGTGATTGCGGCCGGGCAGGGGGTCACCCCGGAGCAGGCACTCCCGGTCTATCTGCGCAATAACGTGGCCCTCAAAAAGGCTGAACAGCGCAAGAGGATTGGTTAAGTGCCTCTAAGCTATATTCTGCTGTTGGCGCTGGTGCAGGGGCTGACCGAGTTTCTGCCGATCTCCAGCTCTGCGCATCTTATCTTGCCGTCGCAGCTGTTGGGCTGGGCGGATCAAGGCTTGGCGTTTGATGTGGCGGTACATGTAGGCACCCTGAGTGCGGTTCTGTTTTACTTTCGCCGCGATTTTATTCTGCTGACCCTGGGCTGGTTGCGCTCGGTAGTCCCGCTTGCGGGTGGACGATGTAAATCGAGTATGCACAGCAGAATGGCCTGGGCGATTATTATTGCCACCCTGCCTGCCTGCGTGGCGGGACTCTTGCTGAATGATTTCATCGAGCAGAACCTCCGCTCGATCCTGGTGATCGCCGGGACTACGCTGATTTTTGGCGGGCTGTTGTGGTTTGCCGACAGGGGCAGAACCGAGACGCGGCATAGCCGCCATATAGGGGTTAGAGATGCGTTGATCATCGGCTGCTCGCAAGCCGTAGCCCTGGTGCCGGGAACCTCAAGATCGGGCATTACCATCAGTGTAGGGTTGATGTTGGGGCTGACACGAAAAGCGGCAGCGCGATTTTCGTTTTTACTATCAGCGCCACTCATTCTGGCCGCAGGTTTGTTTAAGGGGCTGGAGCTGGTGCAGCAGGGTACGGATGTGCCCTGGACTGATCTGATGCTGGGCGCGGCGATCTCCGGTGTCAGTGCTTACTTTTGTATCTATCTGTTTCTTGGAATGATCAACCGGATTGGCATGATGCCGTTTGTTATCTATCGGATGCTGCTGGGGGTACTGCTGCTGGGGGTCTATTTCGGGGGATGATTTCGAGTTCAAGATCGGGTCGGCGGTTTTCATGCGCGCCGGTCTCGGCTAGAATCGACTGAGTTGTTTTCACTGCTTTATTCCAACATATTTTTAAACATAGGCTGGAACCTCTGATCATGCGGATCGGTGCATCATTTAACTTACCTCAGTTGCCGCAACGACCCTCTTCGCAGACCGTTGTAACGCCTTCGGCCGCTCAGGATAAAGACTCCGCACGGTCATCTTCTACATCTTCTGCTATATCCTCCACGGTAAAGACCGATTTTGATACCGATTTTATCCAGGCCCGTGCTAGCCAGAGCGCTGATTCAGGACGTTTCTACTCGGCTAATCGGGAGCTGCCCCTGCGAGGCCAAGAAGCGATGCAGATCTATCTGACCAACGCCGGATTTCAGTTTAGCGGTGCTAAGGCAGAGTTGGTTGGCGTTGATATTTACGCCTGATCGTTGATGGACTCTGCTACGGCAAACGGGCTCTCGATCTGGCCGCAATCCCCCGATTATGTTGACCGAGCTCTCGAGCTGGCCGAGCGCCTGCAGTTGCCGATGCAGCCTGTAGGCTGCAACCCTAAGCTCCTGGGTGCCGAGCAGACGCTGCTCTGTGTGGGCGGATCTGGATTGTCGCTGCAGCAGACCGGTAAAAAAGCCCCAGGACCGGTGCAGGTCGATTTTTTAGGCGGTGCGGTGGCCCATCGGCGTCTATTTGGTGGCGGCTCCGGGCAGCAGATCGCCAAGGCTATCGGGGTTAAATCGGGTCTTCGCCCTCGGGTTGCCGATCTGACTGCAGGGTTGGGACGTGACAGCTTTGTTTTGGCCTCGCTGGGTTGCCGGGTGCAGATGGTGGAGCGAACTCCGGTAATAGGGTTGCTGCTCGAAGATGGCATGGCTCGAGCTCAATATGACTCCGACGTGGGGCCGATAATTGCTGCGATGACACTGCACCAGGGCGATGCGCTTGCATGGTTGTCTGGCATCAATATCCCTCCCGAGGTGATCTATCTCGACCCGATGTTTCCACACAGCGCCAAATCCGCTCAGGTGAAAAAAGAGATGCTGCTGTTTCGGGATCTGGTCGGGGATGATGCCGATGCACCCGCCTTGCTCGATGCGGCTTTGGCAACAGCAGAGTACCGGGTGGTGGTGAAACGGCCGCGCAAGGCGCCAACGCTGAGTGCGCACAAGCCGAACTTCAGCCTGGAGGGCAAGTCGGGTCGGTTCGACGTCTATTCAATAAAAGCATTACGTTAAAACAACCCTGTTTTAGTAGTGCGGGGGGGGGGGTTCGTCCGCCTGATTTTCACTGGGATCAGGCGCCAGCTGCTTTATCTGTTCATTATTTATCTTCACCATCCGGGTTAACCGTTCAAGCTCTAACTGTTGATGCGATAAGGCGTCATTAAGTGCCTGAATAGTGTCGTCTTGAAAGGCGACCCGGGTTTGCAAATCGATCAGCTGCTCTTCGATGGAACTCACTCAGTACTCCAGTTATTGATTAAGCTGTTGAATATTGTCTTTATAATCGGTATATAAGGGGGCACTTTCGCGCTTGTAGTGATTCTTACAAGTCTTGAGTCTCGGCTCGGTACCGGTAAATTTCTAGCGTACTGAACTGTATATGTAGCTATACCAGAGCGTAACCCCTCAGCATAAGTCGTGGGGTGTGAATGTATAATAATTATTCAAATATTGAGAAGTTTATAATGAAATCAAAGACAATGTTACTGAGTGTGATTTATAGCGCGGTTGCGGCAGCGGTTGCAGGGGCTGTTATCCAGCCAGAAAATTTTGCGTTAGCGGTTGGGGCTGTGTTTGTCCTTTGTTTGATTAGCAGCCTGTTAAGTGCGACATCAGCCTCTGCACCTGCCCCAGCCAGTTCCTCTAACGTTCCTAATGGGGTTGAGATTGTGTCCGCCAACGATGTTAATGATGATCGTGAAGGCGGCGTAGTGAAGTGGTTTAATGTTACCAAGGGCTTCGGTTTTATCACCCGGGATCAGGGCGATGATGTCTTTGTTCACTTTCGTTCAATTCGGGGCAGCGGCCATCGTTCACTGAACGAGGGGCAGCGGGTAAAGTTTGAAGTGGTTGAAAGTGATAAGGGCCTACAGGCAGAGGATGTTTCTGTCGTCGCCTAGTTTTTGTAACCGCGCGGCAGGTCCTCTGTCGCGCTTCTCTGTTCTTCCACAAAATTTTTACACGCTGAGCATAACGAGCAGCGCTGTTATCAGCCCGTATTTTTAATGAAGGACTAAACAAAAACGGCTGAAAGCCGTATGGTTGGTGGCCTCTAAACATCGCCCATACAGGTAACTAGGGTTGGTTAACGAGGTCAATAGTATCGAGTGCGGCGCGCTAAAACCGAAAGTCAAAATTCCCGGTGTGCCCCAACCAACAGCCGTATTCGATTCGTTAACAGTGCTACCGTCACTTAAGAGGCCCGTGCTATGGAACCGTCTGAAGCTAGACTCACTGTTTTCTACGATGGCTCATGCCCCCGCTGCATCAAGGACCGTCAGCGTTACGAGGCCGTGGTCGGCGAGGCGGGCTCCGATATCTGTTGGCTGGATATCACGGGGCGTGAAGATGAATTACAACGGTTAGGCATCGATCCTCATCGGGCGTTGACCGAACTCCACGTTCAAGACCAGCATCACCGTGTCTACTCGGAGTTAGATGCCTACATTCTGCTGATGAATCGTGTTGCCGCTCTTAAGCTGGTGGCGTGGTTTATCGGCCTGCCAGGGATTCGACCCTTGCTTTCCAAACTGTACCGTTGGTCGGTGCAACGCCGGCTAAAACGACAAGGCCGTTTAGACTAAATCGCTCAATCGTCCTATCTTTAGCAAGCCTGTGCCCCCGTCCTCGGCTTAGCGTCTAATATTAACTGCAATCAGTGATCGAAAACTACGAACGGGAGATACGGCTATGTATTATCCGGGTATCGCCATCACCCTGGCGCTGTTCTGGCTACTGCTATCCGGCCACTTTGAGCCGCTGTTATTAGGCTTGGGCGGAACCTCAGTGGTGTGGGTGGTCTGGTTAGCGTGGCGGATGGATCGGGTCGATCAAGAACCGGGGTTTATTCCCGCAGCGCCGAAGTTGATCGGCTATGGCTTGTGGTTGCTGTGGCGTATGGTCAAATCCAATCTCGATGTGGCGCGGCGTATCTGGACCCCTTCGTTGCCGATTCATCCCAACTGGCGTCGACTCGAGACCCGGTTGGCCACGCCGCTACAGAAAACCCTGTTCGCCAACTCTATCACCCTGACTCCAGGCACCCTGACCACCGACGTCAACGCCGATCATCTGATCGTCCATTGCTTGTCTGAAGGTATCTACTGCGAGTTGCGCCAGGGCGAGATGGAGCGGCGGATCGAGCGGTTGGGAATCTGAGCCATGTTACTGGCTGCCACCCTAGCGATTCTGTTGACCATGGTGCTGACGTTGATCCGTGCGGTGTTGGGGCCAACCGCTTACGACCGGATGCTGGCGACCAACCTGTTCGGCACCAAGATCGTACTGCTGATTGCGGTAGCCGGTTATGCCCTAGACTGGTCCAGCTTTGTCGACGTAGCGCTGCTTTACGCGATGATCAACTTCGTTAGCACCATCGCCATTATGCGCTTCTTTGAACAACCAATCGAACAGCCAACGTCACCGCCTATCGCGACGCGGGAGCCTGCAGAATGAGCGATGCGATAACCCTCATCAGTGGCTTGTGTTTTGCCGTTGGTGGATTTTTATGTATTACCGGCGGAGTAGGGTTGCTGCGCTTTCCCGACTTCTTCAGCCGGGTTCATGCCGCTGGGGTCACCGAGACCTTGGCAGCACCGCTGTTGCTCAGTGGGGTCATACTGCAGTTGGGGTGGTCGCAGGATAGCTTCAAACTGTTGCTGGTGATGGCCTTTGTCCTTGCGACAAATCCTACGGCTGCCCATGCGATGGCTAAAGCGGCGTTGGACGGCGGGTTGCGGCCTGAGGTTGAGCAAGACGATACGTTTGATCAGGAGGACCGCTCATCGAAGCCTTGATCGATGTCGTGCTATTGGGGTTTCTGCTGCTGACTGCGATAGCGGCGATCCGCTTGCGCGACCTATTTGCGGTGGTGATGTTGTTCGGTATCTACAGCTTTCTGGCCGCGGGCCTGTTTATGCTGCTCGATGCTGTTGATGTCGCTTTTACCGAGGCGGCTGTCGGCGCAGGTATTACCACGGTACTGATGCTAGCGACGCTGCGCCTGACCGGCCGCTTCGAACGTTCGCCGCGACCTCTGCGGTGGTTGCCGCTGCTGGTGGTGGCGATGACCGGAGCCGCGCTGATCTACGGCACGCTCGATGCGCCGCTGCTTGGCGAGCTTCAGGCGCCTGCGCAGCAGCATGTTGCACCAGGCTATATCGAACGCGCCATGGCCGAGGTGGGAACCCCGAATATGGTAACAGCGGTACTGGCCAGTTACCGGGGTTACGATACCCTGGGCGAGACCCTGGTGATCTTTACCGCCGGACTGGCGGTGTTGCTGTTGCTGGGTATTACCGAGGTGCCAGCAATCCAGCCGGGACGGCGGGTGATCAGCGATCAGCTAGTGCTGCATGTGATCGTCAAGGCGTTGCTCCCCTTTATCCTGCTGTTCGGTGCCTACGTTCAGTTTCATGGCGATTACGGTGCCGGTGGGGGGTTTCAAGCAGGCGTTATCGTGGCGACCGGCTTAGTGCTCTACGATCTGGTGTTTGGCGACGGCAATGCCCAGTTGGTGGTACCGCCGGCCTGGTTGCCGCGCATGGCCGCGTTTGGGGTGTTGGTGTACGGCGGCGTGGGGCTGTTGAGTCTGCTCCAAGGAAAAGCCCTACTCGACTACAGTGCCCTGGCGCAGACACCGCTCAGTGGTCAGCACCTGGGAATTTTACTGGTGGAACTGGGGGTGGGAATCACCGTCTTTGCGGTGGTGTTGGCTATCTTCTACGCCTTCTCCGGTCGTAGGCGTCAATCGTGAGCTTCCTAGCATGAACTTTCTATTATGAACTTCCTAGCATGAACTTCCTAGCATGAACCTGGTGCCAGGGCTGTTCAATTACTGGGTGGCGGTGTTGCTGATGATGGCCGGTTTCTATGTCGTGATCGCCCAGCCCAACCTGGTCAAAAAGCTGGTGGGGCTGGCGCTGTTCCAGGCCTCGGTGTTTATTTTCTATATCTCTATCGGCAAGGTGAGTGGCGCTCATGCGCCGATCTATATCGCAGGCGAGACGCTGTACTCTAACCCGTTGCCGCATGTGCTGATACTGACCGCCATCGTGGTCGGGGTGGCTACCACCGCGGTGGGACTGGCGTTGGTGGTGCGGATTCAGGAGGCTTACGGCAGCGTCGAGGAGGATGAGATTGAAGCCCAGGAACGGGAGCAGAGTGATGAGGACGACTGGGAAGAAGGCCCTTGAGCCTGCTTGAGCATCTGCCCGTTTTAGCCGTGGTGCTGCCGCTGTTGGCCGCGCCGCTCTGTGTCCTGGTGGGGCGCGAGCGAGCCGCTTGGATGATTGCATTGACCGCCGCCGTGGCGAGTGCGGTTGCTGCAGTGCTACTGCTGATGCGGGTATCGAGCGTCGGCAGCCTCAGCTACGCCCTCGGCGGTTGGGCGCCGCCCTGGGGTATTGAATACCGGGTCGACCTGCTTGGCGGCTACGTACTGTTGTTGGTGACGGTGATCGCTGCGTTAGTGCTCTGTTTCGCCCCGCGCAGTATCGAGCGGGAGATAACCGCCGCCCGGCGAGTGAATTTTTATGCCGCCTTGCTGCTAGTGCAGGCGGGGTTGGCCGGTATTACGGTCACCGGCGATGTGTTCAACCTGTTTGTCTTTCTGGAGATCGCTTCCTTGGCGTCCTATGCGTTGGTAAGCATGGGGTCCGACCGACGGGCCCTGAGCGCAGCGTTTAATTACCTGGTGATGGGCACCATCGGCGCCACCTTTATTCTGATCGGCATCGGCTTCCTGTATATGATGACCGGCACACTCAATATGCAGGACTTGGCCGCCAGGCTGCCCGCCGTCGCCGATACCCGTACGGTACAGGCCGGGTTCGCTTTTCTGACCGTCGGGATCGGCCTCAAGCTGGCGCTGTTTCCACTCCATCAGTGGTTACCCAACGCCTACGCCTATGCGCCCTCGGTGGTCAGTGTGTTGCTGGCGGCAACGGCGACCAAGGTGGCGGTGTACGCGCTGATCCGTTTCGTCTTCAGCCTGTTTGGCCGCGACTGGGCCTTTTCCACCATGAACCTGGAGCTGGTGCTGCTGCCGCTGGCCATCGCAGGGGTGCTTATTACCTCGATCATCGCCGTTTATCAGCGCGACCTGAAACGGATGCTGGCCTACTCATCGGTAGCGCAGGTCGGCTACATGCTGATGGGGATCGCGCTGGCATCGGTTACCGGTCTGACCGCCACCCTGCTGCACCTGTTTAATCATGCGTTGATGAAAGCGACGCTGTTTATGGCCCTGGGTGCGGTGATGTACCGCATCGGTTCGGTGCAGTTACAGGATCTGGCCGGACTGGGCCAGCGCATGCCGCTGACCATGGCCGCCTTCGTTGTGGGCGGACTCAGTCTGGTCGGGATGCCGCTTACCGTCGGCTTTGTCAGCAAGTGGTATCTGCTGCTGGCGGTGCTGGAGCGAGGCTGGTGGTGGCTGGCAGCGGTGGTCCTGGTCAGCTCGTTGATCGCACTGATTTACGTCTGGCGGGTGGTCGAAGTGGCCTATTTTCGCCCCCCTCAGGTGCCTCCGACCGGGCAAGAGGAGGCGCCACTGAGTCTACTGCTGCCAACCTGGGTGCTGGTCTTCGCCAACCTTTATTTCGGTATCGACACTTCAATGTCGGTGGGGATTGCCAGCGACGCCGCCCGGGCCTTGCTGGGAGTGGAATCGTGACCGCACCGATGCTGATCCTCGGGGCCCTGCTGCTGCCGTTGCTGGCGGCGCTGCTGATCGGTCTGAGCCACGCCAAGCCGCTGCTGCGCGATGTGGTCTGTCTGGCCAGCGCGCTGTTGCTGCCGCTGCTGGTATTACCGCTGGTCGATCCGGTCCTGGCAGGTGTCCGTCCGAGCCTGATCCTGGGTCAGTTGCTGCCGGGGCTCGAGATTCGCTTCGAAGTCGAACCGCTGGGGTTGTTGTTTGCTGGTGTCGCGGCACTGTTGTGGCCGATCAATACGCTGTACTCGATCGGTTATATGCGCGCCAACCAGGAATCGCACCAGACCCGTTTCTATATCTGTTTCGCCATCGCGCTGTCCAGCACCCTCTGGGTCGCCTACGCCGGTAACCTGTTAACCCTGTTTATTGGCTACGAAATGCTGACGTTATCGACCTATCCGTTGGTGGTCCACCAGGGTGATCGGCAGTCGATCCGTGCCGGGCGGGTGTATCTGGGGCTGCTGTTAGCCAGCTCTATCGGCTTGCTGCTGCCCGCGATGCTTTGGACCTGGCACCGTGCCGGGACGCTGGACTTTGTCCCGGGCGGCATCTTAGCCGGACACCTCGATGGCTGGCTGGTGGGAGGGCTGTTGCTGTTGTTTGTCTACGGTACCGCTAAGGCGGCGCTTATGCCGATCCATCGTTGGCTGCCGGCGGCGATGGTGGCGCCGACACCGGTGTCGGCGCTGCTACACGCGGTGGCAGTAGTCAAAGCAGGGGTGTTTACCATCGTCAAGCTGCTGCTGTACGTGTTTGGGGTGGAACTGTTGCAGCAGGAGGCCAGCAGCCATTGGCTGCTCTATGTCGCCGGTCTGAGCATTCTGGTCGCCTCGGTGATCGCGCTACGGCAGGATAACCTCAAGCTGCGGCTGGCCTATTCCACCATCAGCCAGCTCGGATACGTAGTGCTGGCGGTGGCGATTCTGGCGCCGTTGTCGGTGGTGGGGGCGGCGTTGCATATTGCCGCCCACGCGTTCGCAAAAATCACCCTGTTCTTCGCCGCCGGGGCGATCTATACCTC
Organism: uncultured Neptunomonas sp.; assembly: GCA_963974645.1. Classification (GTDB taxonomy): domain Bacteria; phylum Pseudomonadota; class Gammaproteobacteria; order Pseudomonadales; family Balneatricaceae; genus Motiliproteus. The sequence goes on from CAXBEA010000019.1 coordinate 44,176, forward strand.
GTCCCATCGGGTTCGGGTCAGCCAGCTCAACGGCATCGGCCGACGGATGCCCTGGACCATGGCCGCCTTCAGTATCGCTGCCTTGTCGATGATCGGGGTGCCGCCGACCGCCGGTTTCCTGTCCAAGTGGTACATCCTGATGGGCGCTTTTGAGGCCGAGCAGATGCTGGCGGTGCTGGTCGTGGTGATCAGTACGCTGCTCAATGCCGCCTACTTCGTGCCGATCATCTACGCCGCTTACTTCAAACCGGCCGATGAATCGGCCAATGAACCGACCGAACATGGCGAGGCCCCGCGGCTGATGTTGCTGGCGCTGGCAGCCAGCGCCAGTTTGACCCTGTTGCTGTTTCTGTTTCCAGCGCTGCCGCTGGGACTGGCTACGGCCATCCTGGAGCCGGGTTGATGAGCGCTGCCGGGGGAGTCATGCGATGAAGGGTGAGCGCCGACACTGGCTGGTCCGCGCCACCACTATTCGCCAACTCTGGTTCGGCTTTTGGGTTGTGTTGGGGCTGTCGCTGCTGGCGGGGCTATGGGTGGATCAGCATCCTTTTATCGGCATCGAGGATTATTTCGGCTTCTTCGGCGGTTTCGGTTTCCTGGCTTGCCTGGTCATGGTGGGGCTGGCGAAACTGCTTGGCCGGTTGCTCAAGCGACCGGATGGCTACTATAGGGCACCGACTAGCAGCCCGGATTCGTCCGCTCGATCAACCGCGTCGCAGCGGCGGGAGCCGGGCGATGATTGAGCCGCTGTTTCCGCCTGGTTTGCTGTTGTTTGTGGTGATCCTGCTGCCGGTGGTCGGCAATCGGGGATATGGCTTGCTGGTGTTGGGGTTACCGCTATTGACCCTGGCGCTGGTCTGGTCGATGCCGGCTGATTACCTGTTCACACTCTCTTTTATGGGGCTGGAGTTAACCCCGGTCAGCATCAGCGCCACCGGGCGGTTATTCGCCACCGTCTTTGCACTGATGGCGTTTGCCGGTGCGCTCTATGGTTTCCATCAAGCCTCTAAACTGGAGATGGTAGCCGGACTGGTCAATGCCGGTAGTGCAATCGGTGTCAGCCTGGCCGGTGACCTGATCACGTTGTTTGTGTTCTGGGAGCTGCTGGCACTGAGCTCGACCCTGGTGCTATGGGCCGCCAATACGAGTGAAGCGCGTCGGGCCAGTATGCGTTATCTGCTGGTTCATCTGTTCGGCGGGATGGTGTTGCTGGCCGGAATCGCCGGTCATGTGGTGGCCACCGGCTCGATTGCGCTGGTGCCGCTGCAGGCCGATTCGGTGGCGCACTGGCTGCTGCTCGGCGGCCTGTTGGTCAATGCCGGCGCGCCGCCGTTGTCGGCCTGGGTGGCCGATGCCTACCCGGAAGCCAGTCCCAGTGGCACGGTATTCTTATCGGCGTTCACCACCAAGACCGCGGTGTTCGCCCTGATCATGATCTTTCCCGGTGAGACGGTGCTGATTGGCGTCGGTCTGTACATGATGTTCTACGGTATCATCTACGCCCTGTTAGAAAATGATATCCGGCGCATTCTGGCTTATAGCATCGTCAACCAGGTCGGCTTTATGGTGACCGCGATCGGTATCGGCACCGAGATGGCTCTCAACGGCGCCGCCGCCCACGCTTTTGCTCACATTATCTACAAGGCGCTGCTATTGATGGCGGCCGGAGCGGTGCTCTACCGCACCGGCAAACGTAAGTGCACCGATCTCGGTGGCTTGTTCCAAAGCATGCCCTGGACCACTTTGCTCGGTATCGTCGGGGCGCTGTCTATCTCGGCCTTTCCGCTAACCTCAGGTTTTATCTCTAAATCAATGATTTCGCAGGCGGCGGCGGATCAGCAGCTGGTGACCGTCTGGCTGGCCCTGGTCGCGGGTTCGGCCGGTGTGTTCCTGCATGCGGGGATCAAGTTTCCCTGGTTTGTATTTTTTCAGCAGGACTCGGGG